>NZ_JBEPQA010000085.1:0-1114 GCF_040547585.1 Marinobacterium sp. MBR-111 | reverse complement strand
GTATCACCTTCTGTTGATTGAGATCTTGGTCGTGATCAATCAACAGGATACGCCATCCTCCTATTTCCCCGTACACCAGAAATCACCATAACTCCGGCTTGGACATCAGCCTGAAATCGTGCAACGAGGATGCTCTTCGGATACTCCAGACGGCGGAAATTGCCAACTCCATTGGAGGCTGGATTCAGGAAAATCGACCCGAACAAGGACCGAACTTCCAGGCAGGATATCGTAACGTCGAACAGTTCGACCGCAGCACGATGAGCGACGCCCTGAACTTATGCGAAGCCCTCTTTTCACGTGTAGCCGCGTTCACTCAGCCAGGCGATGTTTTCTGTTATCCGACGGCCCCTGTGCTTGCTCCGAAGAAAGGCACACTCACCGGCAGCAACCTAAATTCTGTACGTGATTATTACGACCGTACTATGGCCGTCACATCGTTTGCTGGTGTTGCCCGGTTACCCGAGATCACCATTCCACTGGCTCAGGTTAATGGCATTCCTGTTGGGCTTTCTCTGACAGCTGGTCACTATCAAGATGAGTTCCTACTCGACGCCAGTCTGCGCTTGTGGGGTTCTCAACCAATGGGGTTAGACTTATGTTCCGTAACTACGTAACGCACAGAGTCCAGATGCCCAACCAATTATTCCACTGGACATGCGCGATAAAGCTGCGCACCGCAGGTGAATGAACCGTTAACTGGATTGATGACGAGGTAGATACGATGAAAAGAATTGCAGTCATTGGTTCCGGCGGTTCGGGAAAATCTACATTCTCGGCTTTATTAGGTAAAGAATTGAATTTGCCTGTTCATCACCTCGATCAGCTATATTGGAAACCAAATTGGGTTAAGACTCCAAAAGAAGACTGGATAAAAATTCAGGAGGGCATCTGTGATAGCGAATGCTGGATTATCGATGGTAATTATCAGAGCACACTTGATATAAGATTTGAAGCTTGTGATACAGTAATATTCTTGGATGTGAACCGGTATACCTGTATCTATCGAGCGCTAAAGAGAACACCCGAGTTCGACAGTTATCCACTGAAAATCGTCTCTTTTACACGCCTCAGGCCAGTATTCATGCGGGTTTCCGCTTTTTAGACGCCTAAA
>NZ_JBEPQA010000084.1:0-1143 GCF_040547585.1 Marinobacterium sp. MBR-111 | reverse complement strand
TCAGCCACGGAAAAACCGGCGGGCGATTACATCTATTACGTATTGTAGAACGCGGGATATGGGGGTGAGTTATTACGCCTGCCCGGACTGTCAGGAGCGATGGGAACAGTGTCACTCCTGCCGTCACCGCAGCTGTTATGTGTGTGCGCAGAAGCACCGTAAGGACTGGATTGAGGCACAGAAGCAGCGCCTGTTAGACGTGCCGCACTTTCACGTGATCTTTACGTTGCCGCATGAGTACTTGCCATTGTGGCGTTATAACGAAGGATTGTTTGCACGGTTACTGTTCCGAGCCAGTCAGGAAGCCTTGCAGGAGTTGCTGGCGGATAAGAAGTATGGCGGCATTCGCCCCGGTATTTTGATGGCCCTGCACACCTGGGGACGGCAACTGACGCTGCACCCGCATACGCACTGTTTGGTGACGGCCGGTGGCCTGATGAAGTCTGGTGAGTGGAAATGTGTTGGTGACTACCTGATCCCCAGTGCGGTATTGAGGCGCTATTACAGTGGCAAGGTGCAAGCCCTGCTCAAGGACGCAGCTGATGACAAACGTCTGGTCCTACCACCAGATCTGAGTGCAGAGGCTTTCTGGCGACAGCACCGCAGCCTGTACAGGAAAGAGTGGAGTGTTCGAATCGAGGAGCGCTACACGAATGGACGTGGAGTCATGCTGTACCTGGCCAGATACTGTAAAGGCGGGCCGTTGAGGCCTGAACAGATCAAGCGTTGGGACGGGCAACGGCTGGAGATGAGCTATCTGGATCACCGAGATAAGCGCATCAAGCAACAGAAATTGACGCCGTGGCAGATGATTCAGCGATTGTTGCAGCATGTCCCGGCTAAAGGCGTACACACGGTGCGGTACTACGGACTATACGCCCCGGCGGCCAGGAAGCGGCACGAGCAGGTGCTGGCGCAACACGGCAACTTGGCGGGGTTAAAGATTCGATGTACTGCTCCTGTGGAGCAGGTGTTGTTGTGTTGTAAGGACTGTGGTGCGTCCGCAGAATTGCTGGGAGAACGTTGGCGAAGGCAAGCAAAAGGAATTTCCTTTATAAAAGAAGACGGGGCATTGGCAGTAAGCGATTATGTCCAACAAGGCGTTGAACGTGACCTTGAAAGGGGGAGTATCGGTGACTCATC
>NZ_JBEPQA010000083.1:0-1317 GCF_040547585.1 Marinobacterium sp. MBR-111 | reverse complement strand
GTATCACCTTCTGTTGATTGAGATCTTGGTCGTGATCAATCAACAGGATACGCCATCCTCCTATTTCCCCGTACACCAGAAATCACCATAACTCGACTGAAGCGCAGCGTAAGGAAGTCCGAGCCGCGCAGCGGCGCTTTGCGTGCTGCAAATTGTTATGTTTCATAGCTGCACCGGCTTTAGCCAAAGACTAATAAATGCAGCGCCCACACTGAGGGAATTAGCCGCTAGCAACCAGAGAAATGCTTTACTCTTAAACCTGAAGTCTGGGAAAAACCACTTTCTATAGACAGCCCCCTCAAGTAGGCCATTAACTAAGCAACCGAGAAAGAATGTGGCACCCCATGTAATTGGGTTAAATGTTCCCCAGCTAAAAGCCTTGTTTATGAGAGAGCCAGGAAACAGCTCCCAAGCTATACCAGCTAACGGTATTAAAATTATACCTGCAATAGCAGAAACGGCATTTGCAGATATGGTTGCAATTGAAGCTTTTTTTATTGGAAGAGTAAAAATCCATTTTACAAACAAAAACTCAACCAATAGTCCAATACTAATTGCCCACCACGAAAAAAGCCTAGTTTCTAGATAAAGTGCTGGCCAGACTACGTTTGCGTAAGCAGCAGTCGGCAGTAAGCAAAACAAAAATATTAGCAGCTTACGCACCATCTCTCCTTGAGACATAACGCGCCACACAAAGGTCCGAAAAGCATAGCTTTTGAGGTCCCAGCTCACGAAGCGGGGGAGCTTCGTGTGTCTGTTAGGCATTTGAAGCCACCACATAGGTAGTACCATATTCGTTTATCATGGTGCCTATTTTAAACCGGTTCTGATCAACTAATTTAATTAGAAAATCATTATTAGTCTTCCCCCAATCCACTCCTTCAAAGTCATAGGGAAATGGCGATTTATTTTCATTAGGACTATGTAAGTATACAGCGTCCTCATATGAATTCTCGTGAATAAACCACCAACTTTGAATAGGGCCTCGTACATTCAATTTAAAGTCTTCAACCATATTAAGAATTTCATAACCTAACATAATTGAAGCTTCGCGGTTTTCAGGTTTTTTGTCTCCTTTGCCCTGCCAATCGATGTGGCAATGCCAGTAATCGAACCAGCCCGACGGATCAAGATTGGCAATGCTGTTAACAGCATATTTTTTCATCTTGCCCCAGTATCTATCCATTCTCTTTGTGTATCTGCGATCCATCATTCTTAATGCCGTCGTGGTAGAACGGCCTGTTACCAGACCGCCCCCACACAGATCCGGACGTGCGGAACTACCGCATCCGGCTCCTCAGTTATATTGTCGCTCGT
>NZ_JBEPQA010000082.1:0-1336 GCF_040547585.1 Marinobacterium sp. MBR-111 | reverse complement strand
GCGTTAGTGCGTCAAGCGAAGCTTGATGCATCTTGCAGGGTGAAAGTCCCTGTCAGGTAAGGGCTAACCACCCACCTGTATCGAGTGTTGCGCGTTGTGCGGAGTCTTAAATCAGGACTATTTGTGTGGCAGGAAGCCCGGACGAACAAGCAGCGTGAAGCGTACACAGAGCATCATGCAGGCCATAGGGAGTGCGTGCTCCTGAAGTGCCGGTATCGCCCCGATAACAAGTTGATGTCTGACTGACGAGGTTTGTAACGCCATCGAAGTCCATGCAAAGCAGCCGCTCTGGTGAGGCTGTGGCGAGTCAGCGGGGTTCACAAGCCGTGGCATGTATGAAGAGATGTATCAGGAACTTGAGAGAGCCGGATGCGTTCCACAGCGGACGTGGTAGGGAAGCCCAGCGTAACAGCAGGCCAACGATGACGCCCCGGCAGTCGGATCAGCTCATAGTAGTCCGAGAGCGGGAAAGCCGCTCACATGGCGAAGGGGCTGACAGTTATACCTGGCATGTAGCCGATACATAGGCCGGACAAAGTAGGGCTGGAACCACTATGACAACTGCACTGCATGCCATCGCATTTAAGGCACAGACCCACCCCGGGCACAGGTTTCAGAATTTGAACGGACTGCTGAATTCCGATCTACTGTATCAAAGCTGGGGTCAGCTCAATAAACAAGCGGCTCCTGGTGTGGACGGGAAGCGATTCCCGGAGTACCAGCAGCAGTTGCCGCAGCACATCGAGCGCTTGAGTCGACAGCTGAAGCAGAAACGCTATCGGGCGTCGGCGATCAAGCGCGTCTACATTCCCA
Organism: Marinobacterium sp. MBR-111; assembly: GCF_040547585.1. NCBI lineage: Bacteria > Pseudomonadati > Pseudomonadota > Gammaproteobacteria > Oceanospirillales > Oceanospirillaceae > Marinobacterium > Marinobacterium sp. MBR-111. The sequence continues at coordinate 523 of NZ_JBEPQA010000082.1, read as the reverse complement.
AGGGCAACGGCAAACAGCGTCCGCTGGGATTGCCGACGATAGACGACAAGCTGGTCCAGCAGGGCGTCAGCCAGATCCTGCAAAGCATCTGGGAACAGGACTTCCTGCCGAACAGCTACGGCTATCGGCCCAACAAAAGTGCACACCAAGCGGTTCACAGCCTGGGACTGAACCTGCAATTTCAAGGCTACGGCTACATTGTGGAGGCCGACATCAAAGGCTTCTTCGACCACATGGATCACGACTGGCTGAAGCGCATGCTGGCCCTTCGGATCGATGATGACGCCCTCCTGAGCCTGATCGGCCAGTGGCTGAAGGCGCGGATAAAATCACCGGAAGGAGACTACACCAAGCCCGACAGCGGTAGCCCGCAGGGCGGGGTGATCAGTCCGATACTGGCGAACATCTATCTGCACTACGCACTGGACCTGTGGTTCGAGAAGGTGGTGAAGCCACGGATGAAAGGCCGGGCCATGCTCATCCGCTACGCGGATGATTTCGTCTGCGCCTTCCAGTATGCCGG
>NZ_JBEPQA010000081.1:0-1380 GCF_040547585.1 Marinobacterium sp. MBR-111 | reverse complement strand
GAGTTATGGTGATTTCTGGTGTACGGGGAAATAGGAGGATGGCGTATCCTGTTGATTGATCACGACCAAGATCTCAATCAACAGAAGGTGATACGCCATGACCAAGTCTACCCTGAGAGCTCTTTCACAACCAGAAGAACGGGTGACAGACCCGCTGACTGAGTTGCTTCGCAATGGTGCCCGAGAACTGATCGCACAGGCCGTTGAAGCTGAGCTCCAGGTGTTGCTGGAGCAGCATGCTGAACATCGGCTACCGGATGGTCGCAAGGCTGTCGTGCGCAATGGCTATTTGCCAGAGCGCACTGTCCAGACGGGTATCGGCGATGTCGAGATCAAGGTGCCAAAGGTCAGGGATCGTAGCGGTTCCGGCGTCCGCTTCAACAGCTCTCTGTTGCCGCCGTACCTGAAGCGCGCCCGGAGTGTCGAGGAGCTGCTGCCCTGGCTGTATCTGAAGGGCGTGAGTACGGGCGATTACCAGGATGCGCTGTCTGCGTTGCTGGGCGATCAGGCCAAGGGGCTTTCCGCCAACACCATTAGTCGATTGAAGCAGCACTGGATTGACGAGCACCGCGGCTGGTGTCAGCGTGATCTGAGCCAGAAGCGGTATGTGTACTGGTGGGCAGATGGTGTCTACAGCAACGTCCGTATGGATGATCGTCTCTGCCTGCTGGTGATCATCGGTGTCACAGAGCACGGCCGCAAGGAGTTAGTCGCCGTTGAAGACGGTTATCGCGAGTCAGAAGCCAGCTGGTCAGAGCTGCTGCTGGGCCTGCGTGAACGAGGTCTGACGACGAGTCCTAAGCTGGCGGTCGGAGACGGTGCCCTTGGGTTCTGGAAAGCGCTGGCCAAGTGTTACCCTGATACCCGTCATCAGCGCTGCTGGGTGCACAAGACAGCCAATATCCTGTCTGCTCTGCCGAAGTCTGTTCAACCCAAGGTGAAGGCTGCGCTGCATGATATCTGGATGGCAGAAACACAGGACGATGCGCACAAGGCCTTTGACCGGGCGCTGGTTCGCTTCGAGTCGAAGTATCCCGGAGCCATGGAGCGCCTGCGCAAGGATCGGGATGAGCTGCTGACGTTCTACGACTTCCCGGCAGAGCATTGGGTTCATATCCGGACAACCAATCCGATCGAATCCACGTTCGCGACTGTCCGGCTGAGAACCAAACGAGCGCGGAACTGCGGCTCGCGCGAGACCACGCTGGCGATGGTCTACAAGCTGCTGGGGTCAGCGCAGAAGAACTGGAAGCGGATCAAGGGATTTAATCTGCTGACCCTCGTGGTCAACAATGTGAAGTTCAAGGACGGCGAACAAGTACAGGATCAATCAGACAGGAATGCGGCCTGATGCCGTACACCAGATTTGACAATAACTCC
>NZ_JBEPQA010000080.1:0-1429 GCF_040547585.1 Marinobacterium sp. MBR-111 | reverse complement strand
CTTCTACCTTTGGCGAGATGAAGCGTACCACTGTCAGCAGTTGGCTACCTCTCGCCGTTCAACCATGAGTGTCGCACTTATTATCTGAATTCCCGGCGCCCTAGTAATCAAAAATCACCTTATTCTTTTTCAATGAGGCTTGGGAATGAATTGATATGCATTTTCGCCTTTTGTTTTTCGGTTAATTTATCACCACCATCCCAAGTTATTGCTTTTTCATTTAGTTTGAGTATTTCCGCAACTTCTGAATAGAAGTTATCGCTTATAAATTCTATAAACTTTCTTAAGCAAAGAGGTGTCTTTACCGGCAGCCTACAATCTTCACTTATCATGTGAAGGTGTACCTCTGGATGCTCTTCTGATGAGTTATCCGGATCAAAATCAAATCTCAATGGCGTTTTGCAGAAAAAGTCATCAAAATCACCGTTGTTCATCTTTTCTAAAATAGCATCGATAAGACTGCTATTTTCAATATCATCTCTTGAAAGCCTTATTGGGCAAGGATACCAACACAACCTATGCTTTACGACTTGATCCCTTTTTAAAGAAAAAGAGAACTGAAGAATATCGCCTTCAGAAAGAAGGATAGAGTACTGCCGAGCCTCTACCAAATTAATGTACTCATTTAATGATGCAAATCTATCATCTGTTAGTACATATCCGTCATCCCCCCAAGTTATTTCTGTAACCCCGCTGGATCGCCTATACGCATTATGTATTCGCGAGTCAGAAACCAAACCTGTCTTTTGCCACTCGAAGATAAAATCGTTAATTCCTTTCACAAGGTTTCCTGCGGAGATTTTCACTAAAACCTCACCTAAACAAGTCTTTCAAATCTTCAGGAAGGTCATCAACAGAAAGCTCACCTTTCTGGATTAGCCGGCTGATTTCTTTAATTTTCTCTATACCATCAAATATTTTTTTACGAGATTCAGGTGTATGGTCTTGATAAAGTTTATCCATATCTGAAAGACGCTCAACAGATGGATATTTAAAGCTCAGCCTAAAATTATTACTAAAAACACTTTCGATTTCTTCAATAAGAGAATCCATATTTTCACCTATGCCTGTTATCCTTACCCAAGCCTTCGCTCTCGTTATCGAAGTAAATAGAGTGTTTCTTTTCTTTCTTATATCCAGCCCTGTATAACAATAATTTGCATTCATCACATAAACCATAGGAGCCTCATTTCCTTTAGCCCTATGAATGTGAGTTATAGCAACAGAGTTATCTTTGAAAACAACATTTCGGCTTGTGTTCACCCCTACAACATGCGCATCAATTCCGATGTTTCTCAGTTCATTTATGACGTGTGCCGATTCTGAGTTAATAGTATACCTGATTCCGTGACTTAAAACTCAGCTTCGCATCTCCACACACCTGTAACCACGCGGCCTGCGGCGGTAATATGGACGCCATTCTCGATTC
>NZ_JBEPQA010000079.1:0-1473 GCF_040547585.1 Marinobacterium sp. MBR-111 | reverse complement strand
GAATTTACTTCCTAAGCTGATGTCGGTCGAAGATACCAGGTGGCTGCGACTGTTTATTAAAAACACAGCACTCTGCAAACACGAAAGTGGACGTATAGGGTGTGACGCCTGCCCGGTGCCGGAAGGTTAATTGATGGGGTTAGCTCACGCGAAGCTCTTGATCGAAGCCCCGGTAAACGGCGGCCGTAACTATAACGGTCCTAAGGTAGCGAAATTCCTTGTCGGGTAAGTTCCGACCTGCACGAATGGCGTAACGATGGCCACACTGTCTCCACCCGAGACTCAGTGAAATTGAACTCGCTGTGAAGATGCAGCGTCCCCGCGGCTAGACGGAAAGACCCCGTGAACCTTTACTATAGCTTCACAGTGGACTTTGACATTACTTGTGTAGGATAGCTGGGAGGCTTTGAAACCGGGACGCCAGTTCCGGTGGAGCCAACCTTGAAATACCAGCCTGGTACTGTTGAGGTTCTAACTCAGATCCGTTACCCGGATCGAGGACATTGTGTGGTGGGTAGTTTGACTGGGGCGGTCTCCTCCCAAAGCGTAACGGAGGAGCACGAAGGTACCCTCAGGCTGGTCGGAAATCAGCCAATGAGCGCAAGAGTAGAAGGGTGCTTGACTGCGAGACAGACACGTCGAGCAGGTGCGAAAGCAGGTTCTAGTGATCCGGTGGTTCTGTATGGAAGGGCCATCGCTCAACGGATAAAAGGTACTCCGGGGATAACAGGCTGATACCGCCCAAGAGTTCACATCGACGGCGGTGTTTGGCACCTCGATGTCGGCTCATCACATCCTGGGGCTGAAGCCGGTCCCAAGGGTATGGCTGTTCGCCATTTAAAGTGGTACGCGAGCTGGGTTTAGAACGTCGTGAGACAGTTCGGTCCCTATCTGCCGTGGGCGTTTGAGATTTGAGAAGAGTTGCTCCTAGTACGAGAGGACCGGAGTGAACGAACCTCTGGTGTTCCGGTTGTCACGCCAGTGGCATTGCCGGGTAGCTACGTTCGGACGGGATAACCGCTGAAAGCATCTAAGCGGGAAGCCCCCTTCAAGATGAGATCTCACCGGGGCCTTGAGCCCCCTGAAGAGCCGTCCGAGACCAGGACGTTGATAGGCAGGGTGTGTAAGCGTTGTAAGGCGTTGAGCTAACCTGTACTAATGGCTCGTGAGGCTTGACCATATAACGCCCAAGGCGTTTGAAATGAATGGTTCGACTGGAAACAGTCAAAACACGATTATCGGCTCGCAAGAGCACCGATTGAACGCTTGTAGCAACAACACAGACAATCAGAGCAACGTGACATATAAGCACGAGGCTCAATCAGATCCGGTTTGTACCAGTTTCGCCTGGCGACCATAGAGACGTGGAACCACCTGATCCCATACCGAACTCAGCAGTGAAACGCGTCATCGCCGATGGTAGTGTGGGGCTTCCCCATGTGAGAGTAGGTCATCGCCAGGCACTTAATACCA
>NZ_JBEPQA010000078.1:0-1520 GCF_040547585.1 Marinobacterium sp. MBR-111 | reverse complement strand
GCTTTAAACGCTCTTTAACAAATTGGATCTGAAAGATTGTCTTGTATTGTTTGATACAAGCGCCAATCGGCGATAATCGTTACGAACCATTCATTTGAACAGACGCCTTCGGGTTATATGGTCAAGTGAATAAGCGTGCACGGTGGATGCCTTGGCAGTCAGAGGCGATGAAGGACGTAGTAACCTGCGATAAGGTTCGGGGAGCTGGTAAACAAGCTTTGATCCGAACATTTCCGAATGGGGAAACCCACCCGCTTGCGGGTATCTCTTAGCTGAATACATAGGCTTTGAGAGGCGAACCCGGGGAACTGAAACATCTAAGTACCCGGAGGAAAAGAAATCAACCGAGATTCCCTTAGTAGCGGCGAGCGAACGGGGACCAGCCCTTAAGCTGTGTTGTGGTTAGCAGAACGCTCTGGAAAGTGCGGCCATAGTGGGTGATAGCCCCGTATGCGAAAACCTATATGCAGTGAAATCGAGTAGGACGGGACACGTGTTATCCTGTCTGAATATGGGGGGACCATCCTCCAAGGCTAAATACTCCTGACTGACCGATAGTGAACCAGTACCGTGAGGGAAAGGCGAAAAGAACCCCTGTGAGGGGAGTGAAATAGACCCTGAAACCGTGTACGTACAAGCAGTGGGAGCCGTTTTCGGACGGTGACTGCGTACCTTTTGTATAATGGGTCAGCGACTTACTTTCAGTGGCAAGCTTAACCGTTTAGGGGAGGCGTAGGGAAACCGAGTCTTAATAGGGCGATCAGTCGCTGGGAGTAGACCCGAAACCGGGCGATCTATCCATGGGCAGGTTGAAGGTTGAGTAACATCAACTGGAGGACCGAACCGACTACCGTTGAAAAGTTAGCGGATGACCTGTGGATCGGAGTGAAAGGCTAATCAAGCCCGGAGATAGCTGGTTCTCCTCGAAAGCTATTTAGGTAGCGCCTCATGTCTCACCTTGGGGGGTAGAGCACTGTTTCGGCTAGGGGGTCATCCCGACTTACCAACCCGATGCAAACTCCGAATACCCAAGAGTGCAATCATGGGAGACACACGGCGGGTGCTAACGTCCGTCGTGGAAAGGGAAACAACCCAGACCGCCAGCTAAGGTCCCAAAGTTCTGGTTAAGTGGGAAACGATGTGGGAAGGCTCAGACAGCTAGGAGGTTGGCTTAGAAGCAGCCACCCTTTAAAGAAAGCGTAATAGCTCACTAGTCGAGTCGGCCTGCGCGGAAGATATAACGGGGCTCAAACCAGACACCGAAGCTGCGGATGCCTTAGGGCATGGTAGAGGAGCGTTCTGTAAGCCGTTGAAGCCAAAGGTGTAAACCATGGTGGAGGTATCAGAAGTGCGAATGCTGACATAAGTAACGATAAAGGGGGTGAAAAACCCCCTCGCCGGAAGACCAAGGTTTCCTATCCAATGCTAATCAGGGTAGGGTGAGTCGGCCCCTAAGGCGAGGCAGAAATGCGTAGTCGATGGGAAACAGGTTAATATTCCTGTACCGGCTGTAACTGCGA
>NZ_JBEPQA010000077.1:0-1571 GCF_040547585.1 Marinobacterium sp. MBR-111 | reverse complement strand
AGTGTCGTTGAATCCAGAGCGGGAAGTGGTCACTGAGGCAGTGCGAATGGCTGCATAAAAATCAGACAGGGCGACAGATACCTTGACAGTTACCGAGCAGGATGGGTTGCTGTTACCCCGGTATACGGGCCGGCCTCAGGAGCGCTGCCACAACGGCCAGGTCATTACGTTGAAGCCGGACCTTCACTGGTGCTCGGATGGCTTTGAGGTCCGCTGCTGGAACAAGGAAGTTGTTCGCGTGGCCTTTAGCCTGGATTGCTGTGATCGCGAGCTGATGCGCTATGTAGCGACCACGGGTGGTATCACCGGTGAGATGGTTCAGGACTTACTGCTGGAAAGCCTGGAATACCGGTTCGGCCAGTCAGAGCGAGTACCTCACCCGCTGGAATGGCTGAGGCCTTCGTAAAGACATTCAAGCGGGACTATGTGTACCTGAACGATCTTCCCGATGCTGCGACTGTTATGACCAGGTTGCCAGAATGGATCGAGGACTATAATCACAGTCACCCACATAAGGGACTGAAAATGAAATCGCCTTGGGAATACCGGGCGGAACTGGCATCAAACGAATGAGGTGGTGTCCGGTTTAGCGGGGGCAACTACACTGGCTGAATCCCGTATGACTTGATACCTCATCAAGCCGCTCAGAAACGTACTGAGGAAGCGAGAAGGTCTTCTTGGCGGTCATGACTGTGTTCATAGATGTACCCCGTTGGTAGTTGTTATGTACGGAGTATTTATACAATCCGCGCCTGGTCATACTTCCGTAGTCACCATAGGGTGTACCCGTGGTATACAGCCGGAAAGTTGTCACCTAAAAGTCGGTTGCGGGCTATAATTGACACTTCTCCGTTGGTTCATGAGCCAAAGGAGACACACCGGCGAATCCACTACCCATAAGGGACCCCATGGAGTTCATCTATCGCCGCGTATCCACCGCCGACCAGAAAACCGACCGCCAGCTGACCGGGATGAAAGCTGACCGGGAATATGAAGACAAGCTGTCAGGTAAGGACCTGAACCGCCCTCAGCTGCAAGCTATGTTACAAACCCTTCGTGAGGGGGATGTGGTCCATGTTCATGAACTCAGCCGTCTTGGACGTTCTGTGCAGGACTTGCTGGAGCTGGTGCGGAACATTGTGGACACAGGTGCCACCATTCGCTTTCACAAAGAAAATCTCTGCTTCGAGCCAGACAAGACTGATCCATTCCAACAACTGATGCTGACGTTGCTATCGTCCGTCGCAGAGTTCGAGCGCAACTGTATCCTCCAGCGCCAACGTGAAGGGATCGCAATTGCTAAAGCTAATGGTCGGTACAAGGGGAAGCAAAGTAGGTTTTCGGAAGGTCAGCTTGATCAGATTCGTACTGAGTTTGAGAACGAAAAAAACAAGACGGCTCTCGCCAAGCGATGGGGGATAAGCCGAGGATATCTATACAAAATAGCAGCAAGAGCAGAGGCGCTACTTAGGCAGCCGCGAATTCAACTCCGAAGTGCGACACCCGCCTATGCAGCCTGAAGGTATTCCTGGAATACAATTTCGGGCTGCCTGAACCCGAGGCATTTGCGA
>NZ_JBEPQA010000076.1:0-1666 GCF_040547585.1 Marinobacterium sp. MBR-111 | reverse complement strand
ACCCAGTTGTCCAAAATACTGCGTTTAAGCAGCGCATTTATTCAGTTCAATCTCCTGCAGTTTTGCAGGGTTGAGTGATACCGGTCCTGCGATGTTGCAGTTTCGGGTATCGCCAGACCATCGCCTGGGGTTTTGTTCCTTAGCGTGCTCGTACACCACTTTCCGGTGAGCCAGTAGTGCATGGTCTTCGCCCCGGTGACGTGCACCAGGCGTAACGAAGTTGATACTGCTGTGCAGGTGCTCTTCGTTATAGGCATGCGAGAACGCTAGCATCCACTCGCGAACGGCCTGCAGCGAGCTGAAGCCCTTTGACGGCCATGCAGGGCAGTATTTGACTGTCCTGAACAGTGATTCAGAGTACGGATTATCGTTGCTCACCCGCGGGCGACTGTATGACATCAACATGCCAAGTTCGGCCAGCCGTGCCTTGAGCGTATACGAGGTCATTGGTGCACCGTTATCCGAGTGCAATACAGGCGGGTTATGCCAGCAGCCCTCCCGCAGCAACGCACGCTCAACCAGTTGTTTCGCACGCTCGCCAGATTCAACGTCATGCACCTCCCAAGCGACGACCTTGCGGCTGTACACGTCCATGATCAGATACAGATACCAGTGCTGGCCGCGGACTTCCGATGGGCAGTAGCTGATGTCCCAGGTCCACACTTCGTTAGGGCCTGTAGCCGTAAAACTGGTGGGCTGTGGTACTGTTCTGGCAGGCTGAGCACGGCCGCGGTGGTTGAGCTGCTGATGCTTTTTCAGCACACGATAGAACGTGGATTCCGATGCGAGATAGATGCCCTTATCGGCCAGTCGCGGCACGATCTGTGAGGGCGGCAGGCTCTGATATTCCTGCAGGTTGCAAGTGTCCACAATGGCTTCTTCCTCTGACTCGGTCAGCTGGTGTGGCTGTACTGATTTCGGGGCGTGTGGTCGCTTATCCTCAGCAACGGCACCATTTTCAGTGCGCCATCGTTTCAACGTGCGGGGATGAATGCCGATCAGGTCCGCGGCATGCTTACGCGAAGCTCCATCGGTCACGGCCGTATCAAAATACTCCAGTAGCCTTGTGCGCTCAGTCATCGGGGTTAAATGACCTCGTTGTCCTGATCGTCTCCGTACAAGGCTTCCAGCTTTTTTGAGAGCACTAGTAACGCGGCAGTTTCAGCCAAGGCACGGTCTTTTCGATTGACTTCAGCCTGGAGTTTTTTAATCGTTTTGCGCGACTCACGCTGCTGTTTCAGCGCTTCTTTCTCACGGCCTTGCTGCATGGCAGCGCCCTGTAAACATGCGGCTTTCCAGCTATGAACCTGCTCAACATAGAGGCCTTTTTCACGGCAATAGGCCGCAAGCTCAACTTCAGACAGAGCCGCTGTTTCGATTACAACAGCCAGCTTGGCATCGGGTGACCACGTATCGGCTGTCGGCTGGTTTCCGGGCACGGGAACTCCATCTTGTCGGCATTGTTTCAACCAACTATACAGAGTCACATCGGAAATGCCTTCCTCTGTGGCGACCGAGACAACCGATCGATTTATAGGGGGCAGCAGCTTCTTCAAGACAGCGGCCTTACGTTCGTCTGAGTAGCGCGGCATAGCAATCCTTTTGGCCCACTCCGAGGTAAATTTAGGCGAAACCGCCTATTGGACAACTAGGGTGACAGAGCGGG
>NZ_JBEPQA010000075.1:0-1669 GCF_040547585.1 Marinobacterium sp. MBR-111 | reverse complement strand
CCCCCTCTGTCAGGATAGTTGTCGCGTCCTTTGTTAAACTCTCTTATTCACTCAGGGGCGTTTGGAGATCTGTATGCCTCGTTACTCCGATGAGCGACGTCAGGCCGTTGTGGCCAAGCTGTTACCGCCCTACAACCAGAGCGTCGAAGACGTTGCCCGCGAGGAAGGCATTTCCTCAGCTACTGTTTATAAATGGCGCAAAGAAGCGCGCGCTGAAGGGCGTTGTCTGCCCGATGCCAGTGATCAAGGCACAGAGGGCTGGTCCTCACGGGACAAGTTTGCGGCGGTGATTGAGACCGCAGCGATGAACACCGAAGAGGTCGCCGCCTATTGCCGTCAGCGGGGTCTCTACCCTGAGCAACTGCAACGCTGGCGACATGATTGTGAACAAGCGGCCAGCCTGTCCTATGACGAGCGTCGTCGAGAAGCCGATGAAGCCAAACAGCAGCGCAAGCGTATTAAAGAGCTGGAGCGAGAACTGCAACGCAAAAACGCTGCACTGGCGGAGACGGCTGCACTGCTGACGCTGTCAAAAAAAGCACGGGCGATCTGGGGGGACGAGGAGTCATGATCAGCATCGAGGATCGCCAACACGCCGTACAGCTGATCGCCGATGCCTGCGAAGACGGCTCAACCCTGACGGCTGCGTGTGACGTTATAGGGATCTCGATCCGAACGCATCAACGCTGGGTGCAGGCAGGTGAGATTACAGCTGATCGGCGCCCCTTGGCCGGGCGCCCGGTGCCTGCCAATGCACTCACCGCAGAGGAAGAGGCCGAGATCCTGAAGCAGTGTCACCGAGATGAGTTTGCTGACCTTCCACCGGATCAGATCGTTGTGCGTTTGATGGACGAAGAGCAGCGTTACATCGCATCAGTTTCCAGTTTTTATCGTGTGCTGCGCAAGCATGGTCAACTGGCTCACCGTGGTCGTGCCAAAGCCCGTAAATCACAGCCAGTACCGACCACGCATACGGCAACAGCACCTAACCAGGTCTGGTCGTGGGACTGTACCTGGCTCCCCGGCCCAGCCAAGGGAACCTACTACTATCTGGTGATGATCCTCGATATCTTCAGCCGCAAGGTGGTGGGCTGGGAGGCTTTTCTGGGAGAGTCTGCCGCCAACTCCCGTACCGTCATTGAACGGGCGGTGCTGGCCGAAAATATCGTGGGCCAACCGCTGGTGTTACACGCCGATAACGGTAGCCCCTTCAAAGGCGCGACCTTGCTGGAAAAGCTTCGGGATCTACAGATCCAGCCATCGTTCAGTCGGCCACGTGTGAGCAACGATAACGCCTTCTCCGAGGCCCTGTTCCGCACCTGCAAGTATGTGCCGAACTATCCTGCCAATGGCTTTGCTGATCTAACAGAAGCACAGCAGTGGGTGCACGGCTTCGTGCAGTGGTACAACCATGAGCATCGTCACAGTGCTATCCGCTTCGTGACGCCGATGCAGCGCCATACCGGGGAGGACAAGGCCATACTGGCGAAGCGCCATGCACTCAACCTTGCAGCCAGAGCGGCACACCCTGAGCGCTGGAGCGGTGACACCCGTAACTGGGAACCGGGGACATTAGTGTCGTTGAATCCAGAGCGGGAAGTGGTCACTGAGGCAGTGCGAATGGCTGCATAAAAATCAGACAGGGCGACAGATACCTTGACAGTTACCG
>NZ_JBEPQA010000074.1:0-1791 GCF_040547585.1 Marinobacterium sp. MBR-111 | reverse complement strand
CCCCTACCAACTGCGCCAACTGACCAATGCGCATCAGCCTCCTCCCCAACGGATTCTTTACTCTATTGACCTTATAGTAGCTTTATAGTTTTAAATGGTACCACAACATTGTTCAAGTGGAGTCGTATCATGAGCAAATCCTGTGGTGGCGCCTGTGGCGGTGATGCAACGTCCGCAGCGGATACCGATATACAGGCCTCCTCCGAGGCGCCAGGGAGATGGGTCAGTGTTTATGCCGTGCCGAAGATGGACTGTCCATCAGAAGAACGAATGATTCGCCTAGCCCTGAACGGCTTTGAGGAGATTCGGGCGCTGTCCTTCGACTTGTCGAACCGCCGGCTGAAGGTCGTGCATGACGGCGAGGTCGAGCCCGTCACCTCGAAACTGAAGACCTTGGGGCTAGGCGCCTCGCTTCAGGAAACCGTCGCTGCAAATCCGGAGACCATCAAGGCCGCCGAGTTTTCGGCAGCTTCTGCTAAGCAAGAATCCGGGACCCTGCGCTGGTTGCTCGGCATCAATGCACTTCTGTTCGTGGTGGAAATGACTGCCGGTCTGATCGCCCGGTCCACCGGCCTGATTGGAGAATCCCTGGACAATTTTGCCGATGCGGCGGTGTACGGGCTTGCCCTTTATGCGGTTGGACATAGCGTGAAAATGCAGGTACGTGCCGCGCATCTTGCTGGTGTACTGCAACTGATCTTGGCTGTGGGCGTGCTCGTAGAGGTGGTGAGACGCTTTGTATTCGGTAGTGAGCCTGAATCGCTGGTGATGATGGCTATCGCATTCGTCGCATTGATTGCCAATACCAGTTGTCTGCTGCTCATATCCAAACATCGGGAAGGCGGGGCGCACATGAAGGCAAGCTGGATATTCTCGGCCAACGACGTGGTGATCAACCTGGGGGTCATCACCGCCGGCGCCCTGGTCGCGTGGACCGGTTCCAATTATCCGGATCTGATTATCGGCACCATCGCGGGGGGCATTGTACTTAACGGTGCCAGACGCATTTTGGCGTTGAAGGGTTAAATAATGCTCATTATTGGCAAAAAGCTCTCGCCGTATGCCCTATTGTCCATATCGGGCCTGCTGGCAGCGTCTGATCAGGCTGTAAAGTGGCTGGTGCAGCAATCAATGGCCTATGGCGAGTATGTTTCGGTGACCCCGTTCTTTAACTGGGTGCACCTATGGAACACCGGTGCCGCATTCAGTCTTTTTGCGAATGGTGGAGGCTGGCAGCGCTACTTTTTTATCGGAATCGCGGTAGTGGTCTCGATTTTTCTGATCAAGCTGATCCTTGAAAATCGTCATAAAGGAGAAGCCATCGCTTACAGTCTTATCCTCGGTGGCGCCATGGGCAACCTGATTGACCGGGTCTTTCGCGGCTATGTTGTGGATTCCTTTGATTTCTATTGGCGAGACTGGCATTGGCCGGCCTTCAACCTGGCTGATATTGCAATTGTCCTCGGTGCCTTACTTTTCGTTTCCAGCAGCTTGTTGGGTAAAAAAGCAAACACCAATGCCGAGCCGGATGGATCTGACTGACACCTACGCCTATACAACACCATGACCGAACTTCCCGACAACATCCTTCACCTGCCGCAATACCAAGTACTGGGCTGCAAATCAACCGACGACGAAATGCACTTCCAGGTGGACGTGCCCGATCCCATCGCCTGCGAGGAATGCGGCGTGCAGGGTGAGTTCGTACGGTTCGGCAAGCGTGACGTTCCCTATCGTGATCTGCCCATCCACGGCAAGCGGGTCACTCTCTGGGTGGTCCGCCGCCGATAC
>NZ_JBEPQA010000073.1:0-1791 GCF_040547585.1 Marinobacterium sp. MBR-111 | reverse complement strand
CCCGAGTTCGACAGTTATCCACTGAAAATCGTCTCTTTTACACGCCTCAGGCCAGTATTCATGCGGGTTTCCGCTTTTTAGACGCCTAAAACCCTGTAGTGGCATGCATGTGGATATCTTTTCTGTTTTAAAGGTCATAAAGAGATGATAAAGTCATGGCATGTACGTCAAAGTCACCAAGTCCGGCCCTCGCAAGTATGTGCAGCTCGTTGAAGCCTATCGAGACGAGAACGGCCGCCCAAAACAACGCACGATTGCGACCCTCGGCCGTCTCGACAAGCTCGGTGATGAGTTGGAGTCCGTGGTCGAAGGTCTGTGCCGAATTACCGGGCGATCGCTGCCGGATAAGCCCGCCGTCAGCTTTGAGTCATCTCGTGCCTTGGGTGATGTCTGGGCACTGACTCAGCTCTGGAATGCGCTCGGCTTTGAACAGCTGCGCAAGGCCTTCCGCGGTACGCGTCACAGCATCCAGATCGAAGCCTTGATCCGCATTATGGTCATGAATCGCCTGACCTCGCCGGACTCCAAACTGGGCGTGCTGCGCTGGCTGGAGACTGTCTGTGTTCCCGGTGTTGGCAGTATCAAAAAAGTCGACCATCAGCACCTGCTGCGGGCAATGGATGCGCTCAATACCCAACGCGATGCCGTCAATGACAAAGTCATTGAACTGCTGCGCCCGCTGATCGATCAGGAACTGTCAGTCGTCTTCTACGACATGACCACCATCCGTGCCGAAGGCTTGACCGAGCAGGACGAAGAACTCAGGCAGTACGGGCGTTCCAAGGACGGCGGCATCCGTCGTCAAGTCATGCTGGGCATGGTTCAGACGGCCGAAGGACTGCCGCTGTACCATGAGGTGTTTGAAGGCAACACAGCAGAAGTTAAAACGCTTCAGCCCACCCTGAAAACGATCATTGAGCGCTTCCCGGTGAAACGCATTGTCGTGGTTGCGGACCGTGGGTTACTGTCGGTCGACAACCTGGATGAGCTGAAGCAGATGACACTGCCGAACGGTCAACCGGTTGAGTTTATTCTGGCGGTTCCCGGGCGTCGTTATAGTGACTTCGAACCGATCCTGGAGCCCTTGCAGCGCACGGTTTTTGACTCCGCCGACGCGGAAGTGATCACAGAGACACACTGGCAGGAGCAGCGCCTGATCGTAGCCCACGATCCCGTACGTGCCGCCGATGAAACCGTGGCCCGTGATGCCAGAATCAACGCGATCGAAGAGGAAGCACAGCGCCTGACCGAGAAGCTTATCCGGCAGGATGAAGGCAAGACCACACGCGGTCGCAAACTGTCCGATGGCGGCGCAACAGCCCGTTTATACAAAGAGGTCAGCGAATCCTCGTTGGCCAAAATCGTGCGTATTGACCTGAAAAGTGAACTGTTTAGCTACGATATTGACGAAAAAGCCCTGAAACGTGCACGCCTGATGGATGGCAAGCTGCTGCTGGTCACCAACGTCAAGGACCTGTCACCAACAGAGGTGGTCAAACACTACAAATCACTGGCAGACATCGAGCGAGGCTTCAAGGCGCTGAAATCGGATATCGAAATCGGCCCGGTATACCACCGGCTGCCTGAGCGGATCAGAGCCCATGCCATGATCTGCTTTATCGCTTTGGTTCTGCACCGCGTGATGCGGATGCGCTTAAAGGCAGCAGGCTCTGAGCATTCGCCCATGCGGGCACTGGAGCAGTTACGGCGTATCCAATATCACCAGGCAACCCTCGGTGGCAGCACCGTGACAGGCGTGTCCAGTATGAGCCGTGAGCAGCTGGATATCTT
>NZ_JBEPQA010000072.1:0-1804 GCF_040547585.1 Marinobacterium sp. MBR-111 | reverse complement strand
TCCGCGAACAGCAGGAACGAGGAGTACACACCGGCATAGCCCAGCGTCAGGGCGTTGCGATCGACACGGATCGGCTGGTCCATGATCGGCACGATCAGGTCTTCCGCTACGTCCATGATCTTGTACAGATCAACGCCGGTCTCCACACCCATGCGATCCAACACGGCGCAGAACACTTCCAGCGGCGTGTTGCCGGCACCGGCACCCAGACCCGCAACGGAGCCGTCGATGCGCGAGGCACCGGCTTCAATCGCGGCCAGAGAGTTGGCGATCGCCATGCCCATGTTGTGGTGACCGTGGAAGCCGACTTCGACCTCTTTCGGCAGTTTGGCACGCAGCAGGCCGATGCGGGCGGTGACGTCATCCGGCAGCATGTAGCCGGCGGAGTCGGTGGCGTAGATGCAGTTGGCGCCGTAGCTGACCATCAGTTTGGCCTGTTCCAGAATCTTCTCCGGGCTGACCATGTGCGCCATCATCAGGAAGCCAACGGTGTCCATTTCCATTTTGGCGGCCATGCCGATGTGCTGTTCGGATACGTCCGCTTCGGTGCAGTGGGTGGCCACACGGATGGTGGAGACGCCGCAGTCCCGGGCCATTTTCAGGTGGTCAACGGTACCGATCCCCGGCAGCAGCAGCGCGGAGATTTTGGCGTTTTTCATCTTGGGCACGACGGCGCTGAGGTATTCTTCGTCGCTGTGGGCCGGGAAGCCGTAGTTCAGTGAGCGACCGCCGAGGCCGTCACCGTGGGTGACTTCGATCAGTGGCATGCCCGCCTCGTCCATCGCCGAGGCGATGCGGACCATTTCGTCCAGGCTGATCTGGTGGCGCTTGGCATGCATGCCGTCACGCAGTGACATGTCGTGCAGGGTTACTTTCTTGCCGTTCAGGTTCATGTGCTGTTCTCCCCTTAGCCGCGTGCAGGCAGTGTGATGACGCCGTTGGCCGCTTCTTCAGCGAACATCTCGGCGGTGCGCAGACCGGCAGCGGTCATGATGTCCAGGTTGCCGGCGTACTTGGGCAGGAAGTCGCCCAGCCCTTCCACTTCCATGAAGCAGGAGACGCGGTTGCCATCGAAGATCGGACCATTGACCAGACGGTAGCCCGGTACGTACTTCTGCACCTCTTTCACCATGGCGTGCACGGACTCGGTGATGGCGGCCTGATCCGGCTCGCCTTCGGTCAGGCAGTGGATGGTGTCACGCATGATCAGCGGCGGCTCGGCCGGGTTGATGATGATGATCGCCTTGCCCTGCTTGGCACCGCCCACCTTCTCTACGGCACCGGCGGTGGTGCGGGTGAATTCGTCGATGTTCTGACGCGTGCCCGGCCCGACGGAGCGGGAGGAGACGGTGGCGATGATCTCGCCGTATTCAACCGGCTGTACACGGCTGACTGCTGCGACCATCGGGATGGTCGCCTGGCCACCGCAGGTGACCATGTTGACGTTCATCTCCAGGTTCTTGGCATGGTCGGTCAGATTGACCGGCGGGATGCAGAACGGGCCGATGGCGGCGGGGGTCAGGTCAACCATGATCACGCCCAGTTCGTTCAGCTTGCGGCTGTTCTCGGCATGGACATAGGCCGAGGTGGCGTCGAAGGCGACACGGATATCGTCTTCAATGATGTGCGGCAGGATACCATCCACGCCGGTGGCGCAGGTTTTGATGCCCATTTCAGCGGCGCGTTTGAGTCCTTCGGACTCAGGGTCGATGCCCACCATCCAGACCGGCTCGATCCACTCGGAGCGCTGCATTTTCATCAGCAGGTCGGTGCCGATGTTACCGGGGCCAATGATGACCGCTTT
>NZ_JBEPQA010000071.1:0-1816 GCF_040547585.1 Marinobacterium sp. MBR-111 | reverse complement strand
ACGAGCGACAATATAACTGAGGAGCCGGATGCGGTAGTTCCGCACGTCCGGATCTGTGTGGGGGCGGTCTGGTAACAGGCCGTTCTACCACGACGCGTTTAGGAGACGTCTCATGGCAATTGAATCCTGGTTTGCATTCGTCGTCGCATCGGCGGTCCTGTTGGTGATTCCCGGCCCGACAATTTTGGCCGTCATCAGCTATTCAGTTACTCACGGTCGTCGCGCGAATATTCCTTTGGTGGCAGCTGTTGCGCTTGGTGACTCCACCGCATTGTTTGCCTCACTCGTGGGGTTGGGGGCATTGCTCGCGGTATCTGCTTTTTGGTTTACAGCTGTGAAAGTGGTTGGTGGCTTGTACCTGCTTTACCTTGGGATTAAGTTGTTTCGGGCAGGGTTCTCACCCACCGATATGGCGGAGCCGGCGCCTGACTCCTCACGCTTGAAGTTATTCGCCAACACGTATTTGGTGACCGCGCTTAATCCAAAGGGTATTGTTTTTTTCATGGCCTTTTTACCTCAATTCATTACGCCGGGTGAAAACGGGGTGTTTCAAATGTGGCTACTTGCCGTCACATTTGTTGCTTTGGCGACCGTTAATGCCACGCTTTACACGGTTTTCGCATCATCTGCCCGTCGGCTGCTTCTCTCGCCCAAAGCGCAGCGTAGATTTAATTTTGCTGGTGGTACCCTGCTTTCAGCAGCAGGCGTGTGGGCATTGCTGGCCAAGCGTCCGACCGTGTAGAAGCAAAAAATGGCTGTTGTCAGACGCTTTGCTAGCAGGGCCCTCCAAGGCCTCGCTCTTTCGGCCCTTTACGGTGGCTTTAGATTGAGAATGTCACGGTATTACTAGTGTCAGTCACTATCCGGGGTATTGTTGAGTTACTGGCACATCTTTGGAGTGGGAAGGGGTTTCCAGTCTAACCAATGCAGGCGCAGAAACGCCCATAACATTGCATCTTCGGCTCCGCGCCGTGATTGTGTATGCTGCAAGCGTTATATCCAATGGAGGGAACTATGGAAACAATAGCGATCCTACTCGTCGTATCGTTCGCAGGATTGGCGGCATTGCATTTGTATTGGGCGCTCGGCGGAAAGCTCGGCATCTCAGCAGCTCTCCCTGAGATAGATGGAGCACCAGCCTTCGTGCCTGGGGCAGCGGCAACGATTGCGGTTGCATTCGTGCTCACTGGCTTCGCCCTAATCGCACTGGTCCTCGGGTTTGGAGCCAGTAACGCCGCTGCGCTCACTCCTTATGCTGTCTTTCTCGGCTTCGCAGTCGGGGGCGTGCTCGTCCTGCGAGCGATAGGAGAATTCAAGTATGTTGGTTTCTTCAAACGTGTGAAAGGCTCGAAGTTTGCAACGTATGACAGCTGGCTGTTTTCGCCTTTCTGTCTGTTAGCTGGCGGCGCATTCTTAACATTGGCGGCAGGTAGTCTATAACAGACTGTTAACTTTCTGAGCTACCCACGAGCAATAGACACCTTCTATCAATAGGTTTACCCCTGACGAGGTGCAAGATGGCCAGGATAAATATCAGCATTGCATAGAGGAGCCTCGCCGCGAGGCAGTCAGACATGCGGTAGTTCGCGTGTACGAGAAGCCTTGAGGAACGAGCTTGAATCTGTAAAAAAGCAGCTGCGTACTTTGCGAGCCAACACGAATTAAAGTACGCTCTGATACAGTCGTATCGAGGGCAGTATACGATACGGTTAATGTGCCGGTTCGGAGGGTGTTCAAAACTCTGTGTCAGCCAACCAGCCTTATAGGCTGATGTGATGTTCCAAGCGCCCTGGGAAGTGGATGGCCATCTGTGACA
>NZ_JBEPQA010000070.1:0-1942 GCF_040547585.1 Marinobacterium sp. MBR-111 | reverse complement strand
TGACTGAGTGCTACATCCGCTTTGGACAGTTTGGCCTGTTTGCCTTTACCCGCTGGCTTGGCCGCTTTGGTCGCTTCGATGAACTTGCGGCGGGCATGATCCCAGCAGCCGATGCGTGTCAGCTCATTGGCTGAGCAGATCTGCGCATAACCGGAGTAACCATCCGCCTGCAGCACACCCTTGAAGTCATCAAGCAGGCGCACGGGCACCGCTCCACTTCGAGAGGGATCATAGGCGAACAGGATGGAAGATTGGCCCGGTGGACCGCCACGGGTCACCCACATCCATTTATCGGATTGGGCAGCCTTACCATCCTCTTTGAGTACCTGGATCCGGGTTTCATCAGCCTGCAGGTAGGCCGCACTGTTCTGCGCCTCCCGCATCAGATGGATCAGCGGTTTGAACACCTCATCCAGACGGATGATCCAGTGCGCCATACTGGTGCGGCTCAGCTCATGGCCCAGACGTTTGAACATCTGCTCTTGCCGATACAACGGCAGACCATCGGCATATTTGGAGGTGATCAGGTAGGCCAGCAGGGCCGGGGTGGCGATGCATTTGCCCAGCGGGTGTGTCGGGCGAGCCGCGGCTACGATCCGCTCGTCGCCGTTCGTCTCGAACACGGCTTTTTCCTGCCAGTATTCCAGTACTTTGAGCTGAGCCGGGATATAGTCCAACTCTTCCTTCACCTTGGTGAAGAAGGTTTTGACGGCCCCGGCCTTCTCTTCATCACTCAGCAGCAGCTCGATGCGCTCACGCAGCAGGTGATCGGAGAAGCCGCGCTGACGGCGTTTGGGTGCAGAGGTGGCAGCAGGGGTATCGTCTTCAGCGACTTCAATATCGTCCGGGAGCTGATCCCGCAGCTGATCGATCTCGGCTTCCAGTTCGGACTCATCGAACAGATGGATCTGGTGGGCCGTTTTCTCACTGCTGGCCGCGAACCGCTGGATGCGCTGCAAGCGCAGCATCTCTTCCAGCAGCAGGATGTATTGCTCGCGCTTTTGGATATGCTGCTCTTGATGTTGGAGTTGCTGCTGTAGCCCAGCCACCATCGACAGCAAGTCAGCGGTCGATAAACTGCTGATATCAGGCGTCTTTGAGGTGGTTTTGGGCTGTGTTTTCATGGGCAAAATTATATCAAAAACAGCCCGTTGAAGCACCCAAAACCCGCTATCCAACGGCCTCATAATGCACGGTTTTATGGCCTTGCAGCAGGCTGATATCATAACCATCGAGCAACCAGTTGATCTGTTCGCCGGTCAACGGCATGAGCTCATCAGCCGGGCTGGGCCACTTGAATTTCTCTTCGGCCAGTGCCTTGTAATAGAGGATAAAACCGTTGTCTTCCCACATCAGGCACTTGATCTTGTTACGCTGCCGGTTGGTGAACGCATACAGGGCACCAGTGAAGGGGCTACGCCCTAACTCCTGCTCAATCAGCACCGCCAGGCCATTGGCTTGCTTGCGAAAATCAATGGGCTCACGGTACAGATAGATCTCGGGCATGGACCGAGAGGGACGCAGATACCGCGGTTTCATCAGAGCTGCCTCAGGATTGCACCGAGCAGGTCAACATTACCGGCATGCAGCCCTGTAATGGCCATGCCACCCGGAAGCCTCAGGGTCAGATCATCCGATAGCGGTGAAGCGGCCACCTGGGTGACGCGAGCAAAGCCGGGTGTTGGTGAGCGCTCGGTATCGGTCGCATCATCTGTACCTTCGAGCTTGCGGCGCCAATAGACAAACTGGTGATAGGACAGTGACTGCTGTTTGCAGAAAGCAGCGCCGGATAGCCCGGTATCGCGCCAGTGTTCAATGTACTGTTGCCAGTAGTGTGTGCGCTCGGTTGAGTTCATGATGGATTCCTCGCGTAGGTGACGATGGAATCAGTGTGCGGCGGTTAGTGGCTGGAAAAAAGGTGCTGATTCTCTGGCGCTTACGC
>NZ_JBEPQA010000069.1:0-2032 GCF_040547585.1 Marinobacterium sp. MBR-111 | reverse complement strand
GCGACTGCTGCCCTGGAATGTTGAACTGGAGCGGACTTCAAAAAAAGTGGCGCAGTACAGTTAAGGGCAAGTGGGTCGTTTTAA
This sequence comes from Marinobacterium sp. MBR-111, assembly GCF_040547585.1. Classification (NCBI taxonomy): domain Bacteria; kingdom Pseudomonadati; phylum Pseudomonadota; class Gammaproteobacteria; order Oceanospirillales; family Oceanospirillaceae; genus Marinobacterium; species Marinobacterium sp. MBR-111. The sequence continues at coordinate 1,948 of NZ_JBEPQA010000069.1, read as the reverse complement.
CGGCGGTTACCGAATTGCTGTGCAGCCTCACGCACACCACCCATCTTTTGAATGGTTTCACTTATTTTATTAACGATTAACTGAAATGCCGGCGCAACCTCAGCAGTAACATTATTAAAAAAACCTCCAAATATTGTGCTTAGTTTTGTTTTTGCATCGTTATACGCTTCAACAGCCGCCGCTTGCTGTCTTGTGATACCTACACCAAGGGCATCGAACTCTTTGCCAAGATCCTGAAGGTTGGCGGCAAAAGTGTTTACCAGACCAACACCTTCGGTATCAAAAATCCTCATAGCAAGCTTGATCCGATCTCCCTGTACTGGGATGCCTTTCATCGCTTCAGCTATCGCGTAAAACTGCTGGTCAGGCGACATGCTCGCCAGCTTTTCTGCATCCAGCCCAAGCTCAGCAATAGCCTTTTTAGCCTCGCCTGTCCCGTCGGCGGCTTCCGCCACGCGCCGAGTCATACGCTGTAGAGCGGTTCCAAGTGTATCCTGTGACACACCTGTCAATTCAGCCTGGTATTCAAGGCGCTGAAGCGCAACAGTCCCCAATCCAAGCTTGTCCGCCTTTTTCGCCAAGGCATCTAATTGGGCAGCCTGCCTCTCTACTATTGCAACAAGCCCCGTACCAGCTGCACCAGCGGCAGCAACAGCCCCAAAAAAAGCAATGCCAGCCTTTGAGGCAATGCTCTTCATGGAGCCAGCCCACTCTTTGGCGCTGTTTTTTGTGGTTTTGAGCTGCTCAACCAGCTGGGCAGAATTGGCGCCCAGCGTCACCACCAGCGTGGCCAAATTTGCCTTGCTCATTACTTCTCTCCCAGCTGCCGTTCTATCCAGTCAGCCTGCTCTGAAGGGGTGCGCATCGACTGCATCAGCAAGTCTCTGTATTCCTGATCTTCCTGAATGCGCCGAAACTCAATCCATTCCAGTATTTCGTCAGGCGGGTATTCCTGCTCTACCTGCCTGACGCTTTTTCCGTGCCGGTCCGCCAGCTGGAATAAAAACATTCTGTGCGGCCGGATCAGGAGTTTTTTCCGATCTCCTCAAACTGTGTTGTCAGTACCGGATTAAGACCTGCTGCGGCCTCCCACACACGGGTTAACGGAGCCTCTGACTTTTGTTCGAGCGCTTCTATGTCATCGACTGTAAATAGCTGCTCTCGCGTGTCAGGATCAATAATGCTGATTGCCGCAAATACGGCACGCAGGTTAATATCCTTTTCACGGTTTTTGAAAACATAGGTATCAAACTGATCCCGTTGTTTTGCACTCCATGTTATGACAGTTACAACACCGCCCTTTTTCCATTCTGATACTTGCACGGTTTTTGTCTTGCGGTCATTTGACCCCAGTATTTCATCACGCGTCAGATTTGCCATACCAACCTCTTATTATCCAGATTATTAGGGTGTTGCCGGTGTGAAGTTTTCAACCTTGACGACATCGCCACTTACACGAACATTGATAGTCGATTTATAACGGTTATCGATCTCGCCGTTTTCAAACGGGAAGTTTTTCACGTAAGCATCAAACACTCGGGCTGTTCCGTTAGGCAGAAGCCAGCTCACCTTCCGCTTCTCACCTGACTGATACACAGCTTCAAGCTCTTGCTGTCCAGGATCATCAGGCTCATGGAACATGGCCAATGACACAGAGCCATAGCGTTTGATGCCAAGCGCTACAACCTCTGCCTCGTCCAGAAGGGTTGTTTCATCAATTTCTGCGCGTTCGCCATCAAGCCCCGAGATGGAAGTGTGGCCCTTGATTTCAATATCCGTTGTACCTGCAGCATCACGGATATAAATACGGGTGTTAAGTGTTGGGATTGGCATTTTGATACCTCGCTTGTTTGCTATCACCTGATTCCGTGACTTAAAACTCAGCTTCGCATCTCCACACACCTGTAACCACGCGGCCTGCGGCGGTAATATGGACGCCATTCTCGAT
>NZ_JBEPQA010000068.1:0-2142 GCF_040547585.1 Marinobacterium sp. MBR-111 | reverse complement strand
CAAGCCGGTGATGTCGCGCAGAGAAATGGAGGTGACGGTGATGTTAGGGAAATTACTCAAATGCGTAATGCACTCGGATAGGGCGCTCTGGATCTCGGGGTCGGCTAGCGCGAAAGCTTCCTTCACCAAATAGATATTTTTCACTGGTGGAAGTGCAACGTCACGGCTGCGAAGAAGCACACGCATCGTTTGGCGCAGAATAGGAAGATTTTGAGCCAATATGCCAACAGTGCTGACACTTGGTGCAAAAGGAAGTACTCCGGCTTCGGAGATGCGGTGCAGACTTGGCCGCATGCCGAACACCCCACAAAGGCTAGCGGGAATCCGGATTGATCCGCCACAGTCGGTACCCAGCGCAAAGTCTACCAACCCACAGGCAACTGCCGACGCCGAGCCACTTGAAGACCCGCCGGGGATCCGATCCGGGGCGCGGGGGTTCACTGGCGTACCGTAGAAATAGCTCTCGCCGTCCAGGCTATAGGTAAATTCGTCGGCTATTGTTTTGCCGACGCACCGCGCTCCAGCCATCAACAGTTGTTCCACACAAACCGCATGGTAGGCAGCTCGCGGATGTGCTTCACGCCATGGTTTACTACCATAGGAGGTAAATCGATCACGGACATCAATGTTGTCTTTAACTGCAAAGCACAAACCATCCAATGCGCCGGATGCATAGGGGGCTATTTCAAAACGTTCAGCAAAAGCGTTGGAGGTCTGGAAATCGTAAGTTCTCATTGGTGTCCTGCAATATACGCGTGATATTCAACTCCACGATCCGTATGAAAAATCAGACCCGGAGCAGGCCGCCGGTTGCGTAATGCCATCTGTAGCGAGGCCTTGGTCAATGATACCGTTTTCTGCTTACCCAAAGACCAGCCCACAATGCGACGGGAGCACAGATCAATGACTGCAGCCAGGTACAGCCAGCGTTTTCCAACGCGAATATAGGTCAAATCGGCAGCCCAATGCTGATTGGTTGCTGTCGGTTTAGGCAGGTCATTTTCTTCTTTCAAGTCAGCAACGTGTTTCTCAAGCTTTCGTATCCGCTCGTTCTCACTCAAAGCCTTCGGCTTCTTAGACACCATTTTACGTTTATCAGCCACAATCTTGCCTTCCCGGTACTCCTCGCGCCAGCGGGACAACATGAACGGGTGGATATCCAGCGCTTCCGCCACTCCCTTCACGCTCACCCCATTCAGATGGGTCAGCTTAACAGCTTTGGCCTTGAGCTCGTCCGTGTACTGTCGCGTCTTTTTTGGGTTCTTGTACGCTGGCATTTCTCACCTCGTTTGAATTAGATCGAGGTGCCCATTGAGCCGGGGGAACTACAAGGGGCGATAACAGCCGCTTGTTATGTATTTCACCACGATGACCAGTGGTACTTATTTACAAGCTTTCCGTCTGCACTAAAACAAAACGCATATTTGCTGGGTAGCTTTAGCGCGTTCTCGTACCAGACTTCTTTAACGCACCCAGAAATCCTTTGTTCTTGATACTTTTTAAAACCTCGCTCTGGCCCTTCCGTGCCATCAGTGACATATGACGGTTCACCTACCAAAGCTAGCAGATCATCATATGAGCTTCCTATAGGCAATGATTGCATAGCTTCAGTAGGACCATTTTTGCCCAAGAGTATGTAGCCACACACACCGAGAACAAATACAAAAAGGCTGAAAGTAAGTACCTTCTTATTCATGATCACACGCATACATTTAACGCCCGACTTTGTAGCCGCAACGCTGCGCAAAGGCCGTCCCAACCCCGAAGAGGCGACAACAGGGCCGCAGCAGCGTAGCTGCGAAGGTCCCAGTGAGCGAAGCGAACGATTTTGAACGCCTGGTTATGTGTTCTCACTGTCACTACCGCTCTCTTTTTTTAAGACTATCCATGTTACCCACGAACTAATAGCTCCCACTATTATGCTTCCCGGGAGAACGATGAGCAGCCATAGAAGACCTAAACCAAAATCATCGGCCAGCTCTGCTCTGCTACTGGCGCCAACGGACCACATTTCAAAGTAGACAGCAACATCACCTAAAAGCTGCTCAGCAATTACGGTGGCCAATATAAAGGCGATTACACTACAAGCTACTCTTTTCATCTGAGATACACATAACGCCTTACACACGGGCTGACTGAAGC
>NZ_JBEPQA010000067.1:0-2265 GCF_040547585.1 Marinobacterium sp. MBR-111 | reverse complement strand
GCAAACAGCGCCAGCACCTTTACAATCACCGATCCCAGAAAGCGATCCAGCAGATCGACCACAATGTGGCCCCCGCGCCAGGTCACTACCGGCATGGCCGCAAACACCATCACGGCCAGACCAATCTCGGTCAGCTCTGTACCTCCATGTAACGGGCTGTTGAATACATAACGGCCGACCACGTCAACACAGGTCAGTCCCATTAGAATAAACAGTACAGCAGACGACACCAGTTCAAGAAAAAAGGCCAGCCATTTGGCCGGCCCCTTCTCGTCATAGTGCGTATTCAACCAAGCACCGAATGACATGGATCACTCCTGTTTTTGAGCTTCGTACTCACGTGCGATTTTGCGCATCTCAGCCAGAGCCGCTGCGGCATCAACATCACGGTCGGAAACACTGTCGATCCAGACCTGATCCATGCCGTCAGCCAGCTTGTTGAACTGCTGTACGAATGCAGAAGACTCATCATGCTCAACTACGTTTACACCCTGTTCACGTGCAAAGGCCAGACCATCGATATCGGCCTGTTCCCACGCCTGGCCTGCCAGTGCAGACAGTTTTTCACCGGACACGCTCATGATCGCTTCGCGATCCTTCTCGTCCAGATCAGCCAGGAAGTCCGGGTTGATGAACATGGAGAAAGTACCCAGGTACATGCCGCCCGGGATCACATTCAGGGTATTGGTCACTTCAGCAAGACGCTGGGCCTTCTGCTCGCCCAGGGGCAGCAGTGCTCCATCGATAACACCCTGCTGCATCATCTCGTACACTTTGGTGGCCGGAGCTGCAACCGGGGCAATGCCCATGCGCTCACCGATCTCGGCTTGAACGCCACCACCGATGCGGATTTTCTTGCCCTTAAGTTCACCGATGCTATTGATCGGAGAAGTGGTCATCAGCTGGCCCGGACCATGAGTAAACATGCCCAGCAGCTCAAGACCTTCAAATTCATTCGCTTTGTCGAAGTATTTCTGTTGTACGTTCCACAGGGCAACAGAGGCAGCTTCGGCGCCTACGCCCATGCCCGGCTGTTCAGCCGCGATTGGCAGCTTGAAACGGCCCGGTACATAACCATGGTAGCTGAAGCCTGCATCGATAACGCCGTCTTCAACCAGCTGGAAATAGGTTTTCGGGTGACCCACATCATACTCAATCTTGACTTCGACACGACCTTCAGTGGCTTCTTCAACCCACTTGGCCCAGGTCGGCCATACAACAGCGTTCTGTACCGCTGTCGGCGGCAGCCAGGTACCTACGATCAGCGTGGTATCAGCTGCCAGCACATTGGCTGATGCAGACAGACCCACAGCCAGTGCTGCAGCTTTGGTGGCAAATTTTATTGTTTTAATCATGGTATTGCTCCTGCTTGTTGTGGTTATACGCGTTGTGATACTTATAAGTATAGTTGGTTCACAATTATTGTATCATTTTATCGTTTTAAGCAAATAGCTGTTGCCACTTTCGTTACAAAAGTTGCTCAACGCTTCTGCTTCAGTCCCAGTAGCAGTCAACGGAAGTGCTGCTGCAGACCCGACTCCGTTTAGTGGAGTTCCAAGTCTGAAACTACAGACAGTTTGACAACCAGACAAGTGTAATCTTCGTAACACTTTCGCCCACCCGTCCCTGGGTGAGCAGCAGCTTCTAGCGGTACAGCACCTCTGGCAGGATAAGCGCAATGGACGGGATGAAGATGATCAGCATCAGGCGCACAATATCCGCCATCCAGAAGGGTGTCACGCCCTTGAATATAGTCCCTGTTTTGATATCACGCAGCACCGCACTGAGCACAAACACGTTCATGCCCACCGGCGGCGTGATAAGACTGATCTCGGTCACAACCACCACCACGATGCCAAACCACACCAGGTCATAGCCAAGCGAAGCGACCACCGGGTAGAACACCGGCACTGTCAGCAGCATCATCGACAGGCTCTCGAACACCATGCCCAGCACGATGTAGATCCCCATGATCGCGAAGATCACCACGATCGGCGCCACATCCATGGAGGTCACGAACTCCAGCAGCATGTCCGGCAGACCGGCACGGTTGATGAAGTCGGAGAAGATCAGCGCACCGATCACCACTGCAAACAGCATCGCCGAGGTGCGGGCTGTATCCGCCAGGGTGTCGAACAGGGTCGCCAACGTCAGGCGGCCGCGGAACAGCGTGATCAGGAAGGCACCACCGGCGCCAATGCCGGCCGCTTCGGTCGGGGTGAATACACCCAGGTAGATGCCGCCCATCACCACGGTGAACAGGAT
>NZ_JBEPQA010000066.1:0-2453 GCF_040547585.1 Marinobacterium sp. MBR-111 | reverse complement strand
TCCTTTATAAAAGAAGACGGGGCATTGGCAGTAAGCGATTATGTCCAACAAGGCGTTGAACGTGACCTTGAAAGGGGGAGTATCGGTGACTCATCCTGAACTCTGTGCCAGCGTATATTTTTTGCGCTTTCAGCGGCACGTTAACTAAACGTTATGAGCCCATAGGGCCTGTAGAATCGGGAAGCTTTCATTTGAATTTTAAAGGGATAAATCGGTGAAAAAAACATTAATTTCATTAGCATCATTAACCCTACTAGGGTGTTCAGCAGGAAAACCTGATGTTGAGGATGTTGCCCCATCTATAGTCGAGGCATGGAACCAATGTAACTTGGTTGAAGTGCGTGATATAGAGAAATTAAATGGTATTGATCATGGCCAAAGCTACGAATTACAGTTGGCTTACAAATTAAAGCTGCTGATCGATGTGTCATTTAAAAATGGATTTCCGGAAAAGTATCCAGAAGGTTATAGCTGCCACATTCAGCTTCTAAACACATTGGCTCAGTTGGCAGCGCAGTCTGGTGTAGTTGGCCCGTTACCAAAAGGCTTGGTTATAGATATGACTTACCGTGCTAATATGATCGAATCAGAAAACGGATGGATTGAATATTAGGATTTTGAGCTTACGCTCTGTCATCTGGCAGAGCGTAAGTTGTCAATATTAAGAAAACGATAAAACAATTTTTGGTGTGTCAGAAAGTGTATCTAGCATATCAACCTTTAAGCCTTCACCGGGAAGTAACATCCACTGAGGCTTACCGAAAGTTTGAGGGTATCCAATACCGTCTGGCTCGTGCCATCTACAAGCAATGGAGATCTTTTCCTTCTGTCCATCCCAATAGCCTTTTGCAATGGCAAAATTATTATTATTGTAAATAATTTCAATGACTTTAAATTTACTTGTGCTACTAATCATGGTATGTCCTCATAACAACTTTAGTTATCTACAGTCGGCATCGCATTCTGGCAACCACTTTGTTGCCCCGTGCAAAACCGTCAAGGAAAGTAGCAAAAAGTCTAAGGTTAGGTCAACAGCACATAACAATGCACAGCAGTCGCGCCCTGTAGTTCCCCCGGTTCAGTGGACACCTCGATCTAATTCAGACGAGGTGAGATATGCCAGCGTACAAGAACCCAAAAAAGACGCGACAGTACACGAACGAGTTCAAGGCCAAAGCTGTTAAGCTGATCCATCTAAGTGGGGCGAGCGTGAAGGGAGTGGCAGAAGCGCTGGATATCCATCCCTTCATGTTGTCCCGCTGGCGCAAGGAGTACCGGGAAGGCAAGATTGTGGCTGATAAACGTAAAATGGTGTCTAAGAAGCCAAAGGCTTTGAGTGAGAACGAACGGATACGAAAACTTGAGAAGCAAGTTGCTGACTTGAAGGAGGAAAATGACCTGCTAAAAAAGTGGCAACGGTTTCTCGCGGAGGAACGGAAGAAAGGTTCCGGTTCGTAGTTGAGCATCGCGAGCAGTTCGGTGTGCGCCGCTTGTGCAGGTTTCTGAAAGTATCAGCCAGTGGCTTCTATGCCTGGTTGAAACGCAAAGTGAGCCGGCGTCAGCAAAGCGATACTTTGCTGACCGAACGCATCATTCGGATTTTTGAGGCAAGTCGAGAAACGTACGGCAGTCCAAGGGTACATCAGGCCCTAAAGCGACAAGGAGTCCATGTGGGTAAAAAACGAGTCGAACGGTTGATGAGGGAAGCGGGTTTGAAGGCCCGTGTTAGCCGTGTTTACCGCAAACTTGCCGGGTTACACCGTTTCTACCAACGTGCGCCGAACTTGCGTAAATATCTGCCTAAACCAACAGCACCCAACCAGCATTGGGCCGCTGACCTCACTTATATCCGTGTTGGTAAACGCTGGCTGTATCTGGCTGCGGTAATCGACCTATATTCACGTCGTATTGTGGGTTGGTCTTTGGGTAAGCAGAAGACGGTATCACTGACGAAGGCCTCATTACAGATGGCGCTGCGTAACCGACGACCTGATCCTGGTCTGATTTTTCATACGGATCGTGGGGTTGAATACCGTGCCCACGAGATCCAGTCGCTTCTAAAGCAACACGGAATTCTAGCCAGTGCCAACCGTCCAGGTATGTGTACAGACAATGCGGAAATGGAGTCGTTCTTTCATACCTTGAAAGGTGAGCTGATAAAGGAAAATGTCTTTTATGGCGAAATGCATCTGAGAGATAAGCTGGTCGGATACATCCAGCACTTTTATAATCGAGTTCGACTGCACTCAAGCTTAAATTACCTGAGTCCGGTCGAATATGAAGCAATGACGGTATGAGCCGCGTAGGTGTCCGATTTATCGGGGGAAGATCACGCAGCAAAGCTGCGCCAGTGTCTGAGGCGTTAGTGCGTCAAGCGAAGCTTGATGCATCTTGCAGGGTGAAAGTCCCTGTCAGGTAAGGGCTAACCACCCACCTGTATCGAGTGTTGCGCG
>NZ_JBEPQA010000065.1:0-2588 GCF_040547585.1 Marinobacterium sp. MBR-111 | reverse complement strand
GCTTTGCAGGCACTGGAAGAGGTCGGCCTGGCGGATAAGGCTGATAACTGGCCGGCACAGCTCTCCGGAGGCCAGCGCCAGCGGGTGGCACTGGCACGTGCGCTGATCCACAAACCTCGTCTGCTGTTGCTGGATGAACCCCTCGGAGCACTGGACGCCCTGACCCGTCTGGAAATGCAGCAACTGCTGGAGCGCATCTGGCAGGAGCACCGCTTCACCGTGGTACTGGTCACCCATGATGTGCCGGAAGCGGTACAGCTGGCTGATCGTGTCATCGTGCTGGAGGAAGGCCGCATCGGACTGGATCTTGAGGTCAGCCTTGCCAGACCCCGCCAGCCCGCCTCGGCCGAAAATGCCGCCTACAGCGGCCAGGTTCTCGCAGCCGTTTTGGGCGAGTCAAGCCAACATTCTGCCGTTGCCACCAGCCCCTCTCTATCCGAACCCACTGAATCGCGTATCAGGCTTTCCTATGCCTCCTGAGCACGCCACTGAATCCTTTTCTGGAGACTGATATGACCCAGGCAACCCTCGCAAAACCCGCAACCCGGGCCGAGACCAAAAACGTACCCAGCGCTGCCGAATGGCTTGAAATTGCCGATACGCTGGCTGAGCAGCTGGCCAGCACCGCTATCGTGCGTGATCAAACCGGTGGACATGCCCACGAACAGCGCGAGCTGATCCGCAACAGCGGGCTGCTGAGCCTCTCAATTCCTGCCGAATTTGGTGGTGCCGGACAACCCTGGAGCCTGATCTATCAGGTCGTGCGCCGCCTGGCCCGCGCTGATTCCGCACTGGCTCATGTTTTTGCCTTTCACCATCTGCAGGTCAGTTCGGTACTGCTGTACGGTAACAAAGACCAGATTCAGCATTACCTCAGCAGCACGGTTAATCAGCGGCTGTTCTGGGGTAATACCCTGAACCCACTGGACAAGCGCACCATCGCCACCGAACACCCCGACGGCGGCTATATCTTCGAGGGCGACAAGAGCTTCTGCTCCGGCGCACGCGGGTCAGACTATATCACCGCATCCGCCTGGCATGAGGCGTCGCAAAGTCTGGTCGTCGCCGGCCTGCCAACCCGCCGCGAAGGCGTCCAGGTACACGAGGACTGGGATGCCATTGGTCAGCGCCAGACCGACAGTGGCACAGTCAGCTTCCACAAGGTCAGAGTACAGCCGAATGAGGTATTGCTGTATCCAGGCAAACCCTGGACACCCGCAGCCCATTTCCGTGCCAATCTGGCCCAGCTGGTACTGGTCAACCTGTATGTGGGCATTGCCGAGGGTGCCTTTGCCGAAGCCCAGCGCTACACACTGGAAGAGGCCCAGCCCTGGTTCACCTCGGATGCCGTCTCCTCTGCGGCAGACCCCTACATTCAGCACCGCTACGGTGAGCTTCGGGTCAAGCTGCGTGCGGCTCAAGTACTGGCAGATCATGCCGGCGAACTGGCCGCCACCTATTTTGCCAAGGGCCCCGAGATTACGGCCGATGAACGTGGCGATACGGCCATTGCCATCGCAGAGGCCAAGGTGGCATCCCATCATGCCGCTCTGGAGATCAGTAACCAGTTGTTCGACATCACCGGCGCACGCGGGGTCAAACGTGAATACGGCTTCGACCGCTTCTGGCGCAACGCCCGCACCCACACCCTGCATGACCCGCTGGATTACAAGCTGCGTGATCTCGGGCGCTTTACCCTGTGGGGCGACTATCCGACGCCGACGTCCTATTCATGACTCGGCATCACCTAATCAAACCGGCAACACTGGTTGGCACAAATATCAGGCCAACACTACACAACATTTGAATACTCAAGAGAAAGTAAGGAACCTGTTATGTTGAACAAATTGAAAGGATTGCTGGCAGCCGGAGTCCTGCTGTCACAATCGGCACTGGTACTGGCAGCCCCCCTGCAGGAGATCAAACTCGGCTATCTGCCGGTAACCGGCCATGCCAAGTTTTTTGTTGCCAAGGAAGCAGGTCTGTTCAAGGATGAAGGGCTAAATGTAGAGCTTTTCGAGTTCACCAATTCAGCTGATGGCATCTCCGCCGTATTGGCCGGACGGCTCGACGTGGGGGCCTTTGGTACTTCAGCCCCGCTGGTCCATTATGGCCGAGGTGCCGAACTCAAGGTCATCGGCGGCATCATGGGCGAGGATGCCTATCTCGTTACACGACCGGAACTGGCCGATCAGATCAAGGGGATCGCGGATCTGAAGGGAAAAAAAGTCGGCACTGTACGCCTGGCCTCCGGTGATGCCATCCTGCGCTCAGAGCTGCACAAGGCCGATATTGACTGGCGCAAGGAACTGACCATCTCTGAACTGCGCAATCCTCCTGCCGTGATACAGGCAGTCAAAAACGGCCAGGTTGATGCCGGTGTCGTTTGGGGCCCACATGACCGCCGCGCCGAGGCAGAAGGACTCAAGATTGTGCTGAGCAGTTCAGAACTGCAGCCGGGCCACCCATGCTGCCGGGTTGTGATCGCCTCCAACAGTGCTGAAGACACTGAAAAATGGCAGTCCTTCCTGCGCGCACTGCTGAAGGCTCAACGCTTCGCTGAAGAAAACCCGAAAGCCACTGTGGCT
>NZ_JBEPQA010000064.1:0-2588 GCF_040547585.1 Marinobacterium sp. MBR-111 | reverse complement strand
GCTTTGCAGGCACTGGAAGAGGTCGGCCTGGCGGATAAGGCTGATAACTGGCCGGCACAGCTCTCCGGAGGCCAGCGCCAGCGGGTGGCACTGGCGCGTGCGCTGATCCACAAACCACGCCTGCTGTTGCTGGATGAACCGCTTGGGGCACTGGATGCGCTGACCCGTCTGGAAATGCAGCAACTATTGGAGCGTATCTGGCAGGAGCACCGCTTTACCGTGGTGCTGGTTACTCATGACGTGCCGGAAGCGGTACAACTGGCTGATCGTGTCATCGTGCTGGAGGAAGGTCGCATCGGACTGGACCTTGAAGTCAGTCTTGCCAGACCTCGCCAGCCAGCCTCGGCCGAAAGTGCAGCCTACAGCGGCCAGGTTCTCGCCGCCGTACTCGGAGAATCAACCCTTACCCCTGCCGTTGCCGCCAGCCCCTCTCAAACTGAATCCACTGAATCGCGTGTCAGGCTCTCCTATGCCTCCTGAGCACGCCACTGAATCCTTTTCTGGAGACTGATATGACACAGGTAACCCTCGAAAAAACCGAGACTCTGGCTGAAGCCAACAGTGTACCAAGCGCTGCCAACTGGCTTGAAATTGCTGATACGCTTGCTGAACAGTTGGCAAGCACAGCTATCGTACGTGATCAAACCGGGGGACACGCTCATGAACAGCGCGAGCTGATCCGTGACAGTGGCCTGCTGAGCTTGTCGATACCCACCGAATTTGGCGGTGCCGGACAGCCCTGGAGCCTGATCTATCAGGTCGTGCGTCGCCTGGCGCGTGCCGATTCCGCACTGGCTCATGTCTTTGCCTTTCACCATCTGCAGGTAAGTTCGGTACTGCTGTACGGTAACGATGACCAGATTCGTCATTACCTCACCACTACGGTTAAACAGCGGCTGTTCTGGGGTAACACCCTGAACCCACTGGACAAGCGCACCATCGCCACTGAACACCCCGACGGCGGCTATATTTTCGAGGGCGACAAGAGTTTCTGCTCCGGGGCACGCGGGTCAGACTATATCACTGCATCCGCCTGGCATGAGCCGTCACAAAGTCTGGTCGTAGCCGGATTGCCCACCCGCCGCGAAGGCGTTCGGGTACATGAGGACTGGGACGCCATTGGGCAGCGACAGACTGACAGTGGCACGGTCAGCTTCCACAAGGTCAGAGTACAGCCCAATGAGGTACTGCTGTATCCGGGAAAACCCTGGACACCCGCCGCTCATTTCCGTGCCAATCTGGCCCAGCTGGTACTGGTTAACCTGTATGTAGGCATTGCTGAAGGTGCCTTTACTGAAGCTCAGCGCTACACACTGGAAGAGGCCCAACCCTGGTTCACCTCGGATGCCGCCTCTTCCGCAGCAGACCCGTACATTCAACACCGCTATGGCGAGTTGAGGGTCAAGCTGCGTGCGGCTCAAGTGCTGGCAGACCGTGCCGGCGAACTGGCCGCCACCTATTTTGCCAAGGGCCCCGAGATTACGGCCGAGGAACGTGGCGACACCGCCATTGCCATCGCAGAGGCCAAGGTGGCATCTCATCATGCCGCCCTGGAGATCAGTAACCAGCTGTTCGATATCACCGGCGCGCGCGGGGTCAAACGTGAATACGGCTTCGACCGCTTCTGGCGCAACGCCCGCACTCATACCTTGCACGATCCGCTGGATTACAAGCTGCGTGATCTCGGGCGCTTTACCCTGTGGGGCGACTATCCGACGCCGACATCTTATTCATAACTCGGCATTGTCTGATCAAACCGGAATCACGGGTTGGCACAGCTATCAGGCTAACACTGCACAACATTTGGATACTCAAGAGTAAATAAGGAACCTGTTATGTTGAATAAATTAAAAGGGCTGCTAGCGGCTGGCGCCCTGCTGTCACAATCAGCACTTGTACTGGCTGCTCCGCTGCAGGACGTCAAACTCGGCTACTTGCCTGTAACCGGTCATGCAAAGTTTTTTGTCGCCAAAGAAGAGGGTCTATTCAAGGATGAAGGGCTGAATGTCGAGCTGTTCGAGTTCACTAATTCAGCTGATGGTATTTCCGCCGTATTGGCCGGTCGACTCGATGTTGGTGCCTTTGGTACTTCAGCCCCTCTGGTGCATTATGGCCGAGGCGCCGAACTCAAGGTAATAGGCGGCATCATGGGTGAGGATGCCTATCTGGTCACACGACCGGAATTGGCTGATCAAATCAAGGGAGTCACCGACCTGAAGGGCAAGAAGGTCGGTACTGTACGCCTGGCATCCGGTGATGCCATCTTGCGCTCCGAGCTGCATAAGGCCGATATTGACTGGCGCAAGGAACTGACCATCTCGGAGCTGCGTAATCCTCCGGCCGTGATTCAGGCGGTCAAAAATGGTCAGGTTGATGCAGGTGTCGTTTGGGGCCCACATGACCGCCGCGCCGAGGCAGAAGGACTCAAGATTGTGCTGAGCAGTTCAGAGCTGCAGCCGGGCCACCCATGCTGCCGGGTTGTGATCGCCTCCGACAGTGCTGAAGACACTGAAAAATGGCAGTCCTTCCTGCGCGCACTGCTGAAGGCTCAACGCTTCGCTGAAGAAAACCCGAAAGCCACTGTGGCT
>NZ_JBEPQA010000063.1:0-2872 GCF_040547585.1 Marinobacterium sp. MBR-111 | reverse complement strand
CATCCGTTTCGGATCATCAAGTGCCAGTTTGGTTTTGTAAAAGCCCGCTACCGTGGCCTGAAGAAAAACGACTGCAAGTTGGCCATGCTGTTCGCGCTGGCCAATGTTGTGCGAGTGGACCAGATGTTGAGAGCACAGGGGCAATCTGCCTGCACTGCCTGAAAAGGTGGTTGCAGCCGGTTAAAAAGGGTTAAAAGTGTTGAATTTCCGCCTCTGAGGCGGTAACAACGACATTTCAGAGCCTTGGATCGGACTTATTCGTAGCTTCCTTAGGCCGACACACCTGATCACCATAATAGTTATTGCTGTAATTGCAGTCAGGGCATGCCTGTTCGGTCACGGGTACGGCGGCAACCGCAGCCGGGCGTGATGAATGTTCAAAGGATGAAACGATGTAGCGGGCAACGTCAGTCATGTCGAGGGCTCCTTGGGTGTCAGTTGCAACCAGATTACCCGCTGACGATTGTTTGTTGAAATTTATTGTTTTTAGGATATCAATTGCCAAAAGCTATATAAGTAAATCCTGTCCCGCCACACCGTCTGATCGAAATTCACACAGTGGATAAAACAGATAACAGGATACTCCACAGGCACACACATCACTGTCCACAGCATTCCGAACCTCCGGTCAGAAACTCCGTCAGGGTTGACATCCATATTGTGCATCAAAACGATCACCCCCTGATCAGTTTTACAGATCCCGTACTGCAAGGGCTTAAGGGCGATGTTTGGACCCGTTGTGCCGAGGTTTTCCACAGAACTGTTCAGGGGTTCTGGGGATGTTTTTCACAGAATTAATTTTTCTTGGACTAAGGCGGTGGGGAAAACTGAAAAGATATACACAGCAATGGATGGTTTGGTGGGTGTGCATAACTGGTGCTTTGGGAAGCCCTAGTGCGTAGCGACGATACATACTGGTAACATGATTTTCTGAGACTCGGATGGAGCCCTGCTATGCCAAGGAAAGACTGGACACCAGAACAGGTAAAACTGGCTTTTCATCTTTACTGCCAACTCCCTTACGGACGTCTGCACCGCAGCAACCCGGAGATCATCGCTCTGGCCAACCTGATGGGCCGCTCGGCGAACTCGGTCGCCATGAAACTGTGCAACCTGGCCAGTCTTGATCCGGCGATCACCGCATCAGGCCGCAAAGGTCTGACAGGTGCCTCAAAACTGGACCGAGCCATCTGGGACGAATTTCATGCCGATTGGGAGGGACTGGTAGTGGAAAGCAGCCGAATAAAAGCCGAACTGGAACAGACCTCAGGCGATACAACGGAAACTGAATCCGCCAGTGAGGAACTGATAGACGACTTTACAGGCGAAACCCGCAGTCAAATCGTGCAGCAACGCATCAAGCAGTCGTTTTTCCGCCGCGCTGTGCTGTCGAGTTATCACCACCGCTGCTGCGTCACCGGCCTCTCGGAACCACGCCTACTGATCGCCAGCCATATCGTCCCTTGGAGTCAAGACAAAACCAACCGACTCAACCCCAGCAATGGGCTTTGCCTATCTGCGCTATATGATCGGGCCTTTGATCAGGGATTGATGACGTTTGATGAGGATTGGCGGGTTGTGCTGTCCGCACAACTCAAACAGCCAGAGCCTGCCATGCAGCGCTTTTTCCAGGCGGTCGAGGGGCAAAAGATTGTGATGCCTGAGCGGTTTAGTCCTGATTCCGGATTGATGCAGCAGCATAGGGATCAGATTTTTGTGGGGGGAGGCTGATCTGATGGACGTGGGGTTTATTCTGCTTTGCGCTGTGGATTCAACCCAACGCCGCCGCTCACGAAACCAGCCCCAATAATTAGTTGACCGACAGCAACCAGTCATGCACATCAGAAATTTTACTCTGATCTCGTTATATAATCACTGTGAAAAGGAGAGCCATAAGTATGATAAACGCCATCCATGATGCTATTTTTGAAGGCGATATAGATCGAGTCAGATCTATTTTGAATAATGGTATAGATATTGAGGCAAAAAATTGCGACGGCGATACTCCTTTTTTGACTTGTTGTACGTATAGGCCTCTTGTTGAGGTAATGAATTTGCTTGTTGACTATGGTGCTGACATAGATGCGCGAAACATTAATGGAGAAATGTTCATTATCTATAGCAGTGAATCGTAAGAAAATAGCTGTTATAGATTTCCTTCTCAATAAAAATGCCGAGATCAATGTTGTTAGTGACGATGGTCAGACACCATTATTTCGGGCCATTTATAAAAATCAATTAGCATATGCTAAGGAGATGTTGCGGCGTGGAGCAGATCCTAGCCTTAATCCGAGCAACCCGGAAAGCGGGACTTCTTTGCTTTGGGCGGCTGGCACTGGTGATCTTGAGCTGGTGAAGATGCTGATAGATTGTGGAGCAGATATTAGTTCACCGGGGATTTTGCATTCAGCAATTAAACATATGCATATCATGAAATATTTGATTGATCAGGGGGTCGATGTTAATAATAAAGGAGCATGGGGATCAACCGCATTGCATATGGCTGCATATAAATGTGAAAAAGATGCTGTTGAGTTGCTAATTAATAATGGTGCCGATATTGGAGTAAAAGACGATAAAGAAGGTCAAACTCCGTACGAGTGGGCTCTTGAGGGGGACTGCCAGTGTGAAATCATCAGGAATATTTTGAAAACATAACTAAGCTAACAAATACAGGCGCGGCGATGCCCATTAGCTTGCGCCTTAGGCTCCACATCATGGTGCAGGAATTAATCGTCAGTGTACGTTTATTAGAACTCTCTGAAAATCTATAAAAGGCTAGGGAAGCTGCGAATAAGTCCGCCGCATGGGATAATGCCCGCTGCACACGATTGAGGACGCACCGATGGATCAGCAACTTACATTTGCCGAC
>NZ_JBEPQA010000062.1:0-3243 GCF_040547585.1 Marinobacterium sp. MBR-111 | reverse complement strand
CTGCCTGAGAAGTTCCTGTTGCTCTGGGCTGAGCTTGCGTGCGTCTGTATTCATGCAGGTATTATATCAGATATAAACTACCGCCGGGTTAATAATGTCCATCGGTTCCTCCAGTGCCGGTGTCTCAAAACAGCGGAGACACCGGCACCTATGTGATGCAAAGGCTAGATGCCATTGCTAGTTTCAATTGCATTAATGGCCTGTTGTAACAGCGGCGTCTCCGCTGACATATATGCTTATCCCACCAATAAAGATAATGTATTTATGTATACTGACCATTATTTTCGATTATAGAACCTAAAAAGCATAGCTTTCAGGTTCTAGCCCGCTTTAAAGAGCAATATAAGTTATTGGGATTTATATATTTTTAAGAAAGTGCGCTTTAAAGTTATCTAAATCACTAAAGCTCTGATCTTTAAATGGTACAACCACATCTGATGCCTCCAGAAAGAGAAGATCATTTTCCATACAGTAATCAACTGATCTGCATAGTGAATCCAGTCCATCCGCTTCGAATCTATGAGATACAAAATCTTTATTATTTTCTAACCATTCTTTTAGACTTGGCACATCATTTATAACACCAGATGCTGAATAATTAGAATTGAAAGTAAAGTCTTCACCTTCATTAAATGAACTGAGAGGTGATTTTTCCATCTTGGTATAACCATTAAAAAAACTTTTCAACTCCGGCCTTTCATTAGCCAAAAGCGAAAGTGCACCATCTCGAGAATACCAAAACGGGTGTAAATAACCGGATAAGGCAGCTATCCCTAAAGAGAATGTACTCGAAAAATTTTCAACCCCAATTTCTTGAGATTCAGAATCTTTTCTTTCACGATACCAATAGAGCAAGGCATTATCATATATCCTAAAGATATCTTCAAACTTATCATTATTGCCCTGAGAAATCTCTTTGGCTCTATGCTCTGCACAACTTGGATCATTCAAAACATCAAAAACATATTTTTCTAATTCAGCTTCTGAAATTGAATGAAATGTAACATCAAACCCCATAATTATAACCCCTCTTTATATTAAAAAACTTCAATGGTCATTCCGCCCTTGAAATAAAGTCCCGTCGTGACGGAAGTGCTTCCTGATTTTTACATTTCGTCTATATCTATTAAACCATTAATGCCGTCTTCAGTTGTATAACCATCTTTTTCTAGCTTATCAAAAAAAACATGTAGAAAGCCATTCACTGACTCTTCCTGGTGCTTGCTCAACCAAATATCATACTCCGCAAAGTCCCATTCATCTCCATGTTTTGCATATCCAATCATCTGTCTCCCGGGAGTTTTAAATACTGGCACGAATAGATCATACTGATATTTATTGGGTATATCTTTCAGTTCATCTTTATCAGTAATTTGTTTTGCAAGAGATTCACTAAGTGGTAATAGCTTATGTAGCCCGAACACACCATTGGAGTCGTCTTCTTCCCCATCAAACATTGAGTAAATATCATAGTAATCACTTGGCAAGTCTAGAGACTTTGCCTTAACTAACAAAGTAGAATCTGTAGTGGGTGGTCGCAGCAGATTGGAGATCTCTGGAAACTTATCATGTAACAAATTAAATTTTTCTTTCATCACTCTCTCCTTGAATGAGGTTTTCAGCACTTTCCGAGACTGAGGTATCGTACGGCTAATATCTAATAAGCTATATAGTCTGCTACGTACAAATGTCTGCTGGACTCAAGCATCCATCCAGATGGCAATGACTTCTGCTTCACTTCTGCACCAGCTTCCACGCGCACCAGCCTTATTCTATTAGTCCGGTATTTTATTCTTTAATTTTATAGGGTCATAGTCGAGAAAAAAATCTTCCATGCCATAAAAATGACGCTTGGGAACTATCTCATTATCTTCAATTTTAGTTTCAAAAAAGCTACCCTTACAACCATCTGTTGTTCCATCTATCGTCATAAACAAGCTTCCTAATACACTTTTCTGGGATTCTCGTATAACTCTAAAAAGATCGTCTTCATCAATACCTTTATCATAAAGGTTTTTGAGTGATTTCAAGGTACCATCCAGATCAGACTGGTCGTAGAATTCAAGAACCCCTTGATGAAAGTCTTCCAAATCAAGCTTTGGTTTTATAGTTCGCTCTAGCCAGCCACTTTTTATAGATGGACTGATAACACCATCCCAGCTAAATCTCATAAATTGAGACATTTCAAAATACGGAACTTCAGACTGATTTTGACCAGTAACATCATTTTTTATTTCTTCAAGACTTCTTTTATCCAAATCTAATCTTTCCAAATATTCAATATGATTCTTTACAAAACCGGGTAAATTATCCATTTAAACCTCCATATTAATTTTTAATTAAAAAAATGGTTAAAATAGCGCATCATCAAAATTGTACAATTATTCATGCTTAGATGCAGAAATAAATAATTTTCTGTCACACACAATTAATACCATAGGTTCATCGTCGCTAAAATCTTCTGCAACGACGATACCAACAGCTCCTTTTGCTGATGACATTGAAGCCAACCAATGGACAAGAGGAAGGGTATCTTGCCAAACGCCTTCTAGCTTATTTCCAGGCAAGCAAAGATTAATACCGGCATTGCACACATTGCCGCTTGGATCCTTCTGTATCCAAAAATCTGATTTCCATGCGCCTGAAACAAAATCTTTGTAAGAATTATGAAAACGATCTATTGGATTAAAGTTTTCAAAGAACGGATGATCTGGAAAATCAGTTGGCTCAGAACTATTATTATTAAAAACAAAATTCAGCACAGAATAATTATCAGCAGCTAAAGATATTTCCAGTGGCAGTGATAACAATAAATTATAATGGGCTGACATAAATCACCTTATATGCTGACCTTAAGTCGGCTGATAATTGATTCTATTACGGTATTATCCCAGCCGTTTCCTTTACAGCTAATGTTTGGTTTAGACTCATAGCGTTCTATCAATGCCTGATAGCGATTGGAAAGGTATTGAGAACTGTAGACACCCAGAGCATTGCGCTCCTGAGTGATTCCAGGCGCCCTGTAACGGGCTTGATAGGTGGCAAATGTATCCATAGCTTATCTTCCATGATCTGTCGCCTGTGCACACAGGCACTGAAGCCCGGTCCATCCAGGGGTAAAGTCTTGAGGCCGATACATCCCGAACCGGGGTAGTGTTCAGAATTCTGTGTCATTTCTTTAGACTGAACCGAAAAGAGATGACTCATGACCAAACCTACATTCGATATGGATGCCGCACTTCA
>NZ_JBEPQA010000061.1:0-4075 GCF_040547585.1 Marinobacterium sp. MBR-111 | reverse complement strand
CCGAGCGCGACCTGCAGCGCCGGTTACCGACAGACGAAGTACAACAGTTTTCCCACTCAGGCCTGTGGGCCATTACTCTGCCGGAATCCGCCGGCGGGCCGGATCTGCCGGTCAAAACCGTGACCGACATTACGGCTGAAATATCAGCGGCGGATGGCTCGTTGGGGCAGATTCCGCAAAACCACTTTTACGTGCTGGAATTTATCCGCCTGAACGGCAGCCCCGCACAGCAGGATCATCTGTTTGGCCTGGTCCGCTCAGGGGCCCGCTTCGCCAATGCCCTGGCAGAAATCAGCAGCCGAAACCAGAGCGAGCAACGCACCCGACTGACATCTGGGCAGAACGGCCTGACGGTAACAGGAACCAAGTTCTATACCACCGGCTCACCTTTTGCGGACTGGATTCCGACCTCGGTGATCGATGACAGCGGCGATACGCAGCTGGTATTCATCCCTGCAGATGCACCGGGATTGAGCATACACAATGACTGGACCAGTTTTGGCCAGAAAACCACCGGCAGTGGCACCATTATCCTGGACCAAGTCGTGGTCAAGCCTGAATGGGTCGTACCGATGCAGTCCGCATTTGACCGCCCAACAGCCGCTGGGCCCTTCGCTCAAATACTGCATGCAGCGATCGATTTTGGCATTGCCCGCGGCGCCATGGCTGCCCTGCTCGACTTTGTTCGCACCCGGGCGCGTGCACCACGCGACAGCGGCGTTGAGTTTGCGTATCAGGACCCACTATTGCTGGAGCGTGTTGGCAAGCTGCAGATACAGCTTGATACAGCAGAGCTGTTAATTGACAAAGCAGCCGCTGCAGTCGAAAAGGCACGCCGCAGCCCGAATGAAACCAGCGTAGCCGAGGCTTCATACGAAACAGCCAAGGCGCGAGTGGTCAGCGATGAAGCGGCACTGGCGATCAGCAGCCAGCTGTTCGAGCTGTCCGGCGCACAATCCACATTGCAGCAGTATGGTCTTGATCGCTACTGGCGCGATGCCCGAACCCATACCCTGCATGATGCGGTGCGCTGGAAGCTGCCCATCATCGGCAACCAGGTACTGAACAACATCGCGCCACCACGGCACGGAAAGATTTAAACACCCTTAGTCATTTTTCCGCATAGCTATCCATGCAATTCAATTCATTTTTAATTATTTCCAATACGCATGGTCGCCGCTGAAAATGAAGCCACATTCACTCAGTGATAAGGAACAAACATGAGCGTTTTGATTATTGGTGGCAGCACATCTACCACCTCAAAATCAGAAATCATTTTGGATTATATTGAAACACGGCTTAATCGATTGAACATTAATCTGAGCCGAGTTAATCCATCTGACTTCAAACCCTCTGATCTGGTTAATTACAACTTCGCCAGTGAGGATATTCAGCGCTATCAGCAAAAAGTGGCTTCGGCTGATGTGATTATCATTGCCACGCCGGTATATCAGGCGGCCTATTCAGGTGCGCTCAAGCTACTGCTGGATCTGATCCCGCAAAAGGGGCTTGAAGGCAAAACGGTCCTGCCACTGGCCACCGGGGGCTCACTGGGCCACTTGCTGGCGCTGGACTATGCCCTCAAGCCGGTTCTGTCGGCATTGGCGGCATCCCGCCTGCTGTCCAGTGTGTTTGTAACCGATGATGCCTTTGAGCGCACGGATGCCGGCACTTATCGACTGGCAGACACCCTGGCCCAGCGTGTTGACACAGCCCTTGATGAACTGTTCAGCCCGGTGCAGGCCCTTGCACGCCCTGAAACAACCTCAGCTCGCCCCTTCACCGACTCAGCTGCCGAATTTTCGGCGCTTGCCAGTGCCTGATCAAGGAGACCGATAGATGAAATTCTCACTCAAAACCCTGCTCGGAGCCGCCGGTATCGCCCTGGGCCTGGCAACGTCTGCAGCCTCTGCCGCCGACATCCCCGATGAGCTGCGCATTGGCTATCAAAAGTACGGCACGCTGGTGATTCTGAAAGAGCGTGGCGTACTTGAAGAACGCTTTGCCGATCGCGGCATCAAGGTACGCTGGACCGAGTTCCCGGCCGGACCACAGATGCTTGAAGCCCTGAATGTGGGGAGTGTCGATTTCGGCACCGTGGGCGAAACCCCTCCGGTCTTCGCACAGGCGGCCGACGCTGATCTAGTCTATGTGGCACACCAGCCGCCGGCACCAACCGCCGAAGCGATCATTGTGCACAAGGACTCGCCCATCAAGACAGTGGCGGATCTCAAGGGCAAGCGTGTGGCGCTGAACAAAGGCTCCAACGTCCATTTCCTGCTGGTGCGCGCACTGGAAGATGCAGGCCTGAGTATTCGTGATATCCGCCCGGCCTACCTGCCACCGGCTGATGCCCGTGCCGCATTCGAGCGTGGCAGCGTGGATGCCTGGGTCATCTGGGATCCGTTCCTGGCTGCTGCAGAAGATGCCCTTGAAGCGCGTACGCTGCGTAACGGTAGCGGCCTGGTAAACAACCATGAGTTCTATATCGCTGCACGTCCGCTGGCGGAGAAGTATCCACACATCGTCAAAGAGATCGTTGAAGAGCTGCAGGAGCTGGATCGCTGGGCGATTGACAACCCCCGTGCGATTGCCAAAACCCTGGCACCCTCAACCGGGCTTGCCGAAGACGTGATCTACGTGGCGGCAACACGTGCCAATTACGGTGCACGCTACCTGTCGGATGAGGTGATCGAACAGCAGCAGACCATCGCCGATACCTTCAGCGACCTCAAGCTGATCCCGAAAAAGCTGGATATCCCATCCGTTGTCTGGAAACCCTGAGATTCTGCCCGGCACCCGCCGGGCAGCTTTTCCTCGCCTGCGTTTTATCTGGAGTACGCAATGAAGCCTGTCGATGAAGTTTGGTGGCACAACCGCATCATTCCACTGATTGTACCCTTACTCTTGCTGATCATTTGGCAGTTGTCGGTCAGTAGTGGCTGGCTGTCCACCCGGATCCTGCCCGCACCGACGGCCGTCGCACAGGCCGGCTGGGCGCTGGTTAGCAGCGGCGAGCTGTTGTACCACCTGGGCGTCAGCTTTCAGCGCGCCGCCATCGGGTTTGTAATCGGTGGAGGTATCGGGTTGGGGCTGGGGCTGATTACCGGCCTGTCCCGTTGGGGTGAAAAACTGATCGACAGTAGTGTCCAGATGGTGCGCAACATCCCTCACCTGGCACTGATCCCGTTGGTGATTTTGTGGTTCGGCATTGATGAAACCGCCAAGATCTTTCTGGTTGCACTGGGCACGCTGTTCCCGATCTACCTCAACACCTTTCACGGCATCCGTAATCTTGATGCCGGTCTGGTGGAGATGTCACGCAGCTATGGCCTGTCAGGCTGGGCGCTGTTCCGTGATGTGATTTTGCCCGGCGCCCTGCCTTCCATTCTGGTGGGCGTGCGTTTTGCGCTCGGGTTCATGTGGCTGACGCTGATCGTGGCCGAGACCATTTCGGCCAGCGCAGGGATCGGCTATCTCGCCATGGACGCACGCGAATTTCTGCAAACCGATGTCGTCGTACTGACCATTCTGCTTTACGCCCTGCTGGGCAAGCTAGCCGATGTCACCGTGCGCCGACTGGAACAGTCTTGGCTGCGCTGGCATCCGGCTTATGTGAGGACAACACCATGACAATCAACACAGCATCCCTGACCTTAAAAGAAGGCGGCAATCCGATTCAGGTACGCCAATTGCGCAAGGCCTTTGGACAACTGTCCGTACTGCACAATCTCGATCTTGACGTGCCGGCGGGCCAGTTTGTCGCCATCGTCGGCCGCAGCGGCTGTGGCAAAAGTACGCTACTGCGCCTGCTGGCAGGGCTGGATCACGCCAGTGACGGTGAGCTTAATTCGGGTACACAGTCGCTGCAGTCCCTACGCGAAGACACACGTCTGATGTTTCAGGACGACCGCCTATTACCGTGGAAAAGGGTGATCGACAATGTCGGGCTGGGGCTGAAAGGAAGCTGGCGTAGCGAAGCTTTGCAGGCACTGGAAGAGGTCGGCCTGGCGGATAAGGCTGATAACTGGCCGGCACAGCTCTCCGGAGGCCAGCGCCAGCGGGTGGCACTGGC
>NZ_JBEPQA010000060.1:0-4174 GCF_040547585.1 Marinobacterium sp. MBR-111 | reverse complement strand
GTTATAAAGAGGCAAATATGCGCATTTTACGCGTCCTGACGCGGAGAAAATGCAGTTTTAATGGCTCTGGAGGAGCTTGTTCATACGTTCCTTAGTTGACCACTACACACCCGGCCCATATTCTGTCCACCGTCTGCGTGTTTTTTGTTCGTTGTATTTCAGGTAGAACTACAGTGTGGTGCCGTTTTTGACTAGGAAAGAACAGCTTAAAGGCGACACAACGCTCCAATCAAAGCCAAGCATTCCTCACCACAGAATAGTGTTCTTTTGGCTTGTGGGACTGCTGACTCTGGGGCTCGTGCTGTTGTTGGGTGCATTAAGCCTGTATCGAGACTGGCAACAAGAACAGCAGTTACAAACACAGCGACGCAATTTTTACCAAGTACAACTGAAGGAGGTACTTGAGACCACACTCCGTACTGTCGAGCTGGATACGATCCGTTTGGCAACCTCTCCCCTGCTTCAACGCCACCTGTTTCACCCCTCCACCAATACGCTTGAGCTGTTGCAGGAGGACTATGTGAGTCTTGCGCGATTACGCCCCTCCTACGACCAGATCCGCCTGCTTGATGTAAATGGTCACGAGAGCGTTCGCATTAACCGATCAGGGAAGGATGTCTATCGGGTACCGGCTGACGCGCTACAGAACAAGGCTCAGCGCTATTACACAGCCGAGGGCATGAAGCTTGCGCCTGGTTACACCTATTTGTCACCTTTGGACCTGAATATCGAGCAAAATGAGATCGAAGTGCCGTTCAAGCCAATGCTGCGCATGGTGCATCCAGTGTACCGGCACACGCAGTTAAACGGTCTGGTAGTTGTAAACTACCGCGCCGAAGAGCTTCTTCAGCAGCTCAGCAACCACTTGCCTGCCCCTCTGCGTCCCATACTCCTGAACGATAAAGGACAGTGGTTACATGGAGGAGACAAGCAGGATTGGCAGTTTATGTTTGAGCCACAAAGCGGGCTAGCAGTGGAGGAGCCCTCTCTTTGGCAGCAGATGGCGTCTCAAGACTTCGGGCAGCTCACATTAGGACAGGACTGTCTGCTATATTCATGGACTGAGTATGGTAGCCAGCAAACCCAGTCACCACGCTGGCTGATCGGACTACGAGAATCCGGTAAAGCATGTAATGCCCTCACCCAACAATACCAAACACATGCCGCGGGGCTGTTAGGGACGACTGCGCTGGCTGGGATTTTATTACTGTTCGGCTGGCACCGGCTTCGTTTGAAACACCTGCAGCTCTATCATCGCCTATTGATCAACGAACAGCAGTTGCGCCTGGTAACTAATGAGATGGGCAACGGTGTCATAATGATTGATGCACAGGGACTCACGCGCTGGTTGAACCCAGAAGCAGAACGCTTATTGGGCTGGCAAGAAAAAGAGATACTGGGCCGTTGTTTGCACGACATTATTCACGTAACTGCAGAAGGTGAAAACCTTGACCGGGAAGAGTGCTTAACTACCCACGCCATTCGCACCGGCCAGCGCCAGCATAGAGAACGCGACTATCTCTGCACCCGAGAAGGCATCATCATACCGGTTAGCATGACGGTTAGCCCGCTCCCAAAATCAGAGTCTGGCGGTGCCGTCATCACTTTCAGCGATGATCGAGAAAAGGTCACAGCAGAGAAAAAACTGCGCCGACAGGCAGAAACAGACGAACTCACTGGCTACCTTAACCGCCGTGCAATACTTCAACAACTGGAACAGGTGATCAGGACCGATACGGAATTTGGCATCATCATGTTTGACCTAGACCATTTCAAGAGCGTGAATGACACCTATGGTCACGCTGCTGGTGATCAGGTGCTCATTGAATATACCCGTTTAGCCCGTGAACTGCTTCGCCCCCACGACTGTGTTGGCCGGATCGGCGGTGAAGAATTTCTACTGGTGATCAAACATCTGCACTTGAATGATCTCTACCAATTGGCAGAGCGGGTTCGAGAGAGTATGGACCATCACCGCTGTATCATTACAGGCCACACCCTGCATGTTACTGCCAGCTTCGGTCTCGCCATGCACCGGCGCGGGGAGTCATCGGGCGCCCTATTAGCCCGAACCGACAAAGCATTGTACCAAGCTAAAAATACAGGCCGTAACCAGGTCATCGCAGACGATTCTTTTAAAACAGCATCGGTGGGTACCTGAGAAGTAGCATCCTTGTGGCCACGCGATTTTTTTGGCAACATTTAGCGCATAATTTGGTACACCCAAGAGCTTGTATTAATGTGGGTTGTACCGAACGTCATATCGCTTTTCATTACTCATAACATCCATCCCTAAGTGCGTTCGAATTGCATAGCAGACTGTTTCGATACCCTTCTTGCTCCAGCTCTTGCTCCAACTCATACGCTTCTTCAGCAGTTAAATTGTTTCGACCTTGTGACATAACTGCGTTTGCTGTACCGGCACCGCGTCAGGCATGCACTGAGGCTGGATCCTTGCAGGAAGCGTCCGCGATCACTTTCAACTTCCGTGACCCAAACTACTCTGCCGAACGGGCTGGCTACCATCCGATAGAGATCCGCCTGTCTCGCTCAGGAATACCTTTCCGGCATAGTAATTGACGTGTTATCAATTACTTTCCCCACGGACAATCACGCTCGAAGGCCTCTGCAAAGGCCCTGAGGGTCGTATTGCAGGCACGGCAGATCATCTCCACCTCGATGTATTCAAGTCGACGTTCGCCGCTTTCATATTTCGATACGAAGCTCTGAGGTTTGTCAAGCCGTGCCGCCAACTCCACTTGGCTGAGACCCGCTTGCTTACGCAGGTCTCGCAAAGCTTGACGGAAGGCCGACTGTCGGGGTTCCCACAGAATTTTTACCATGGCGGCAATGTAAGTGGGTTTGCAAAACATCCCAATTCGGGATATTTTCCATTACTTGGGTAGGTAACCCATAGATACAGGATGTGTATGATCGGTGATTAGCCTTGTGATGTGGGTGGTTTATACGACACGCTGTTTCGATCAAACTCACTGCTTGCAGTCCAACATATCACCTATAGACAACAGAGATTTGAGGCTCCGGTGAGTCCGACCTTCCCTTTAATGTGTCTATTGAATCGGTTTTCATTATTCTGAGCCACTTTCAGCAGCTTAACTTGGCGACGATTGCATTAAAGCAGGAGCTTCTAGAATTACTGCAGGGATAAAAAGGAGATAAAAATTTTGGCAGCCTCAAGAAGTTCAACCTGTAAATTTTACGCTCTTGCACACGAAAAAGTGGATAATGTGGACGATTTCCTGTCTAAATTAGAGGCAGTTAGCCATGAAATCCCCTCTCCTCTGCGCCATATTATCAACGAATGTAAGGCTGCTATAACCTCTTTTGCGTCACTTCCTGTAGCTGTATTACACGTGGATAGAAAGGGGGGTATTCTTTCAGCGAACCCAAAAGCTCAAGAATGGCTCAAACATATATGTCAAGGTCAATTTTCGAGTCACACACTTCTGGAGCTTCTTGAGCCAGATAGTTCGAGAGCCTTCCAGCATGCTCTAGAGCAGGCCTTCAACTCGGGAGAAATGATATTGGCCAGTCCACTTGCTTTAAAGGTAGAGGATCAGCGTGGATTAGCTTGGCAACACACTCACCTAAAACGCCTTCCTACATTAGAAGATATTATCCAGATAGTTCTTATTTTATCAGAGCACAAGCAGATAAAAGAGCAATCATTATCCACAAATAGACTCCCTGATCTTGATTCAAAAGACTCATTTTCGGAAGTTACTGATCTGTGCCACGATATTAATAATAAGAAGCCAGAAAAGTGCGAGAGCCTAGGTGAAAATATTTTTATGCATACAACCGAGGCAGTTCTGGTAACCAATATTGATAAAAATATCATCCGTGTAAACCCAGCATTTGAGCGTATCACTGGATATTCTGCTCAAGAGGTAGTTGGTAAAAATCCAAATATTCTATCATCTGGGATTCATGATATTTCATTTTACAAAAAAATGTGGGCAGACATTAGTTACACAGGCCACTGGACGGGTGAGGTTACTAACTGCACAGCTGACGGCAGCTTCTACACGGCACTTACTACCATCAGTGCAATTACAGATACCTGAATCAGTGAATTCATCTGCTATTGCCGTGCCACCGCATTGAATATAACCACATTCTTTAACACCGCTCGATCTTATCCGGATTCTGC
>NZ_JBEPQA010000059.1:0-4634 GCF_040547585.1 Marinobacterium sp. MBR-111 | reverse complement strand
TGACCGCCTTATCAGACAAAAAGTTCATCCTACTGGCGCAATAAAGAAACACTTATGAAACATCACTTGACTGATTTTTCCGGAGCCTTAAACCGGTAGTAATTTAGATATGTCAAATACTGTCGTAAGCAGCATGCCTATGCAGGCCGGAGTTCGTAATATTGCTATAACGCTATCGGCTATCATCATCGACTGCCATCATTGAAAACAGAAAGATATTCACAGGCGTGCCACGATCATGCTTAGACGTCTCAGAAGCGGGAACCCGCATGAATCAGGGCTGGATTGTGCAAAACAGACGATAGTCAGTGGATAACTGTCGAACTCGGGTGACCAACGCATAGGATCGGCCCTGTAGCGAGTCCCTACATCAGTCAGTGCCTTAGATCTAGGTTGAGGGTGGTGCCTGGTAGGTCGCTACTTGGCCCAAAGCGGACCTATAACCCGCACAAAACGGACCAAAAAACGTATTTTTTGGATTCGTTGAAGACCCACAGAGTCGGAACGAATTTGCACAAGGTAACAAGGCAAAGCCTGACGCTATTCCACAGGAGTAGGCTCCGTAAAGCAATCAGGTGTTAAAGTGCTACTGGATCATGATTGCTTTAAACCAAATAGAGCTGCTCAGGGAGTGGCGGGCTGGATACACATGCATATTTCCAAACTGACGCTGATCAACTACCGGAACTTCAAAAACACAACTCTTCGGTTTCAGCGAGGGGTTAACACCATTATCGGCGAAAACGGCTCTGGCAAATCCAATATTCTTCGAGCAATTCGCCTTCTGTTAGATGATAACATGGTACGCGCAGCGCACCGTTTAGAAGAAACTGATTTCAGCCGAGCTCTAGGCCAATGGCAGGGACATTGGATTATTATTAGCATGGAATTCGAGGACATCAGCTCCGATGAAGCAGTGCAGGCGCTGTTTCTCCATGGCACAGCCCAGCTCGGGACTGGGACGGTTGCTAAAGCCAGCTACAACCTCATCTTCCGACCTAAGAAAGAGATCCGCCTGAAGCTCGCGGCGTTGGATCCCTTCGATCATGATAATCTTGCCGAGATCCGCAGTGCGATAACGATTAATGATTATGAAACTGTATTCACCGGCAGAAGCAGTGCCGATTTCAGCGACCCTGAAGTCTACGATTCAATCGTAGGCAGCTTTGAGCATTGCCTATTTAACTCGGAAACAGAGTTTCCGGAAATCGGTGCTAAGGTGCCAGGTTTTCTGTCGGTTACGAAAGAAGTCTCGCTGACCTTCATTCAGGCTCTGCGGGATGTTGTTGCGGAGTTCCACAATAACCGAACCAATCCACTATTCACATTACTCAAGAGCAAGAGCGGCGAAGTTGACCCTGGTGCAATGACGCCTATCACTCATATGGTTCGCGACTTGAATGCCTCTATCGAAAGCCTTGATGACGTCCAGTCGGTACGCAAGCACATCCGAGAAACTATCAAGGATGCTGCAGGCGATACCTACTCGCCTGCTTCACTGTCGTGAACTGGCTATAGTTTCCCGGACACACAGACGCAGGTAATATCACCTGCCTATCAAGGTGTGTGTCATGAGTCAGAAAAAGAGCAATTCCTATACAGCTGAATTTAAAGAAGCCGCGGTCAAACTGGCGGTGGAGTCTGATCAACCGGTCGCTCAAACCGCTCGGGAGCTGGGTGTAAACGTCAACACGCTGCATACCTGGATCAGCAAATTCCACGGCAAGCAGGCGAGTGATTCAAACGGTGTGGTCGACGACAAGCACCTTTATGAAGAGCTGAAGCAGCTTCGGCGTGAGAACGCGCGACTGAAAGAGGAGCGCGCGCTGCTAAAAAAGGCGGCTGCCTTCTTCGCCAAAGAATCGAGCTGAGGTACGGCTTTATCGAGGCGCATCGGGACAGGTTTAGTACTGCCCTGATGTGCCGGGTATTTGAAGTCTCCCGCAGTGGCTATTACGAGTGGCGCACGAGACCGCCCAGCCAGCGTGCCCAGGAAGATCAGGCGTTGAAGGCCAGTATTCGCAAGCATCATGAAAAAAGTCGCGCAACCTACGGAGCACGGCGTATTCAGAAGAAGCTGGCTGAGGACGGCGATACCATCAGTCGACGTCGAGTGGGTCGATTAATGGATGAAGAAGGCCTCGAATGCAAAATGCGACGCAAGTTCAAGGCGACCACCAACTCGAAGCATGATAAACCGGTAGCCCCGAACCTGTTAGACCGGAATTTCATGGCATCAGAGCCTGATCAGGCCTATGTTGGTGACATTACCTATATCCCGACACGGGAGGGTTGGCTGTACTTGGCTGTTTTCATTGATCTTTGTTCACGCGCAGTCGTCGGGTGGTCGATGGATAGCCGGATGCCGGCAGCGCTGGTGAACGATGCACTGACGATGGCAATCTTTAAGCGCCGACCTGAAGCTGGCCTGCTGGTTCACAGCGACCGCGGCAGCCAGTATGCCTCGGATAGTTTCCAGGGCTTGCTCAAGCAGCATAAGTTCAGGTGCAGCATGAGCCGCAAGGGGAATTGCTGGGACAATGCTCCGTCAGAAAGCTTCTTTCATACGCTGAAGACCGAGCTGGTGTATCACGAGGACTTCAAGACACGAGAGGAAGCGAAGCAGGCCATCTTCGAGTACATCGAGGTGTTTTATAACCGGGAGCGACTGCACTCCAGCAACGACTATATGAGTCCGGCGGACTATGAGTCGATGCTACGAGCAGCTGCTTAAAAAAGTGTCCGGGAAAGTGTTGCCAGATCATCGATTAAGTCTGACCTGCCCGAAGAAGCAGAGAAACTTTTTCAGTCGCTGCGCCTGTTTGTGGGGGAATCTGAAGAGGGATACGAAGGAGCGATCCATGAGTTGAGTTTAGGCGGGGCAAACCTAATCTATTTGACGCTAAAACTACTTGAGTTTAAGTATCAACGCGAGAAGCAGGCTATTGCCAACTTCCTGCTGATTGAAGAGCCGGAAGCTCATATCCACACTCATATTCAGAAAACCCTATTCGATCGCATAGCCTATAGCGATGCCCAGATCATCTACACGACGCACTCAACCCACATCTCCGAAGTTAGTAACGTCAGCAACGTCAACGTTTTAGGTCGTCAAGGCTCATTTTGCGAGGCTTATCAGCCAGCGACGGGGCTGGAGCCCTCTCAGGTGATGGGCATCCAGCGATACCTCGATGCGGTGCGTAGTAATCTGCTTTTTGCCAAGAGCGTACTGCTCGTCGAAGGCGATGCCGAGGAGATACTGATCCCAATCATCGTCAAGAAAGTGCTGGGCCTAAGTGTCGACGAGCTAGGCATAAGCGTCATCAACATTCGTAGCACAGGATTCAAGAACGTCGCCGTGCTTTTTCATGACCAGCGCATCCGCAAGCGTTGCAGTATCGTCACCGACCTCGATACGATTTTCTTCAATGTGACGCCACGACCTGAAGATACAGATTTCTGGGCAGCGAAGAAACGCAAGGCGGCTGGCTCGCAAAAGGCTGGTGCAGCTCGGAAGACTGCGCTTGACGCCTTCGTTACCGGGAATGCTTGGCTCGCAGCCTTCTATGCTGACCATACGTTTGAAGTTGATTTCGTCAAATCGGGCAACCAAGAAGCAGTAGTTCGAATCATTAACAATGTCTACAAGTCGAAAGAAACCATTGATGACTCGATCGATGCGCTACGTTCGGGCCATCTGCATCAGTCGGGTTTACGAACATTGATGATGGCCGAGCAAGAAGGAAAAGGCTGGTTTGCAATCCAGCTCGGCGAACAGCTTGATCATCAAGTCGTAATCCCTGTCTATATCCAACAAGCGATCTTGTTCGCACATGGGGGCTTTTCGGGACCGCTGATTGCCAGGATCCTCCAGTATCGAGCGAACTGTCGACGAGAAGCAGACCCGTCGGCTAGCTCGTCTTTGGATGTTTTCGAGGTTGAGCTTGAGCGCTTCCGTCAGGGGAACATCACCCTGTCCACACTCCAAATGGCTGCTGCCTCAGCGCTACCGAGTGATGCCATCCATGCCTTTCTAGCAGGAATAGTCTAATGTTCACATGGGATGAGCGTGAGCTAAATTCTGAGCAATCAGCGGCGGTTAAGGAACCATCCAGTGCCTTTCTTATTGCCTGCCCGGGAAGTGGTAAAACGCGCACGTTAACTTATAAGCTTGCCTATGAGCTCTCTCGTCGCACGGACAAGCGGATTGTAGCAGCCATCACCTATACCCATCGCGCAGCCGATGAAATTCAAGAGCGCATAGAAGCCATGGGGGTCGATACTTCGGGTCTGTGGATTGGGACTATCCACTCCTTCTGCCTCGAATGGATCATTAAACCATATGGCATTTACCTTCCTGTGCTTGCACATGGCTACCGCGTCATTGACACACATAGTTGCCAACTCATGCTTGAACGGCTATGTGAACCACACTCAAGAGTTACCCATTGGGATTGCAACTATCATTTCAGCGAGGCTGGGTACCACCTTACCTGTCCGGATATATGGAAGCATGAGGCACTTCACGAGATTCTGAGTCAATATTTTCGTGAACTTAGAGAGGCACGCCAGATCGATTTTGAGCTGATCCTTTGGCACGCCCATACTCTTATATGCGAACAAAAGCAGATTGC
>NZ_JBEPQA010000058.1:0-5466 GCF_040547585.1 Marinobacterium sp. MBR-111 | reverse complement strand
GTGAATCGAGAATGGCGTCCATATTACCGCCGCAGGCCGCGTGGTTACAGGTGTGTGGAGATGCGAAGCTGAGTTTTAAGTCACGGAATCAGGTTCTTGAATCGTTCCATCACCTGGTTATCTTCAGTACCTAAGGCCATAACACTTATCGGATAGAGTAGTTCAATACGAACAGCATATACTCGATTATATTCATATTTTGAACGTGAAATTGCTTGCCATGAATTTTCAAGGTATTCATATATACATGGATGCTCAGGGGATGCATTAACTGGCAACCCCTTAAAAGATTTCTGGGTAAATAGTGTTAGGTTTGGGTTCTGAGGTAAGGCTGTGTAATTCATGTTTTCACCATAGATAGATAATCTAGTTTTGACATGGTTTCTTATCATAGATAACTAATTATTTAACATATGAATTCATACTCTACTGAATGAATATACATGAGAATATTAATGATATTTAGTTGGTGTATAGCGAGTAGGGTTACAGCTATCTCTATAGATATTAATATACCGACAATTGCTTCACTGATTCTACTAATGATTATTTGATTTTATTTCCAATGAATACTGGGAAATTCATCCTGACGACAACTCGAGGAAAATATGGATCGTTATGGTTTAAAATGTATTTTAATGAACAACCTTGCTACCCTCTTACTTGCCTACTCATTTAATCCGTTCTTTCGTCACGCAAAGCAATTCGTTCGATAATCCAGCGCTGCACTTCATCTTCAACCCAGCCAGACGCTCTAGGCCCCAGAGAAACGGTTGAAGGGAAGCTATTTTCACTCATTTTACGATAGATGCTTGAGCGGGATAGGCCAGTGGTCCTGATCACTTCGGCAAGCTTGATGATTCGCATGAAGTCAACTCCTGTGTGCTCGTTCATGCGATTGGGAAGGGTGTAGAAATATACTGCATGCTCAGGTAATCCCCAGCTAAATCCTGTTATCACTCGCCAACCAAAGCTTTCAATTCGTTTTCATCCATATATCACTGCTTTGGATAAACAGCGCATATCTTTTAATTTACCTATTCGAGGAACTATACCCATGTCTCTTAAATGCCCTCGCTGCCAGTCACGGCAGCTCATCCCCCGTTCGGTGGGCCGACAGGTCGGCACGTTGGCCGGTGCTACAGCAGGCACGGCCAGTGGTGTTGCCGGTGCGCTGGGCGGTGCCCGTGCCGGTGCTCAGTTCGGAGTGGTCGCCGGTCCCCCTGGCGTTGCTCTGGGCACGCTGGCCGGTGCTGTGATCGGTGGCTTGCTTGGCGGTGCTGCCGGTGGCCTCAGTGGACGGCGCATTGGTGACCATCTGGATCGTGAGTTACTGAGCAACATCGAATGCCTTGCTTGTGGCCATCGATTCCGTGCTGATGACTGACCGGCACTGACGGTTCAGGTTTTTGCACACAATGTTTTATCCATAACCGCTTTTCTCCCCTCCGGCCATTGCCGGGGGGAGGTGGAGGCTATGCCGTTGATCGGCAAAGGAGATCAATCATGCAGACACACAACATCGCTATTCAACAGGATGCACCGGTACTGGATGCCCCCTCGCTGACACACCTGCCACTGACCCAACAGGCGATGGCCAATGCCCAGGCTCAAGCGCTGAAGGGGCTGGCTACCAGCAAGCGCCGCCATGCCCAGGCGCACCGTCTGGTGGATACCCGTCAGCTGGATCGGGATACCTGGCTGGCCGTGCGTCAGACCGGCATTGGCAGTTCGGATGCGGCGGCTGCCGTAGGCCTGAACCCGTATAAATCCCAGCTGGAGCTGTGGATGGAGAAGACCGGTCGCTTGATGCATGCCGCTCAGTCGGATGGCGCGGCTGAACAGCCTGACGATGACGATAACAGCCCCCTGTTCTGGGGCACGGTACTGGAGCCGATTGTGGCCGAGCACTATGCCAAGCGTACCGGCTTCAAGGTGCGCCGTGTCAATGCGGTGCTGCAGCACCCAACCCACGCCTGGATGCTGGCCAACCTGGACCGTGAGGTGGTTGGTTCCGATGAGGTGCAGGTACTGGAGTGCAAAACGGCGGGCATCAACGGGGCCAAGCTGTGGAAGAACGGCGTACCCGAGTATGTGCAGCTGCAGGTGATGCACCAGTTGGCGGTCACCGGTCAGCAAGCTGCAGATGTAGCCGTGCTGGTCGGGGGCCATGAGCTCAGGATATTCCGTCTGGAGCGGGACGAGGCATTGATTGAGCGACTGATCCAGTTGGAAGCCGAGTTCTGGCGTCATGTTACCGAAGACACCCCGCCACCGGCAGACGCAAGTGACTCAGCAGATCGTGCGTTGCGAGCCTTGTTCCCGGAGGATGACCATGAGGTGCTGGACTTCAATGATCATACCGAGCTGTCCGAGGTGTTTGATCAGCTGCAAGCGGCGCGTTCCATCATCGATGACACCAAACAGCAGGAAGCCCAGTTGAAGCATCAGCTGCAGCAGGCGATGGGTACAGCCAGTGAAGCGCTGTTACCGGATGGACGCATTACCTGGAAAAAGAGCACCGACACCCGCACGGTTGATCTAACTCGGTTGAAACAGGAGCAACCTGAGCTGATCAGCCAGTACCTGACAGTAAAACCCGGCAGTCGTCGTTTCGTGATTCACAATCGCTGACTGACCCCTTCGCATTACAGCGCGCATTCTTCAATACCAACATAGGCCCCATGACCGCCACCACGCGGTCTGGGGCTTTTTCTATTCCGTTTGGAGGTGACCCATGTTGAAAGGTCTCGCTATTACCCCACCGATCCTGGGGCGTATCGCCATTGGCAAGGTGATCGAAAAGGACGGCAAGCGCCTACCGCAAAAGGATGACCAATTCACGCTGACCTCGCAGATCCAGACCCGCGATGGCTGGCTAGCGCATCCTTTGGATGAACCGCTGCGTGAAGCCCAGGGCGGCAAGCTCAGGCGCATTCCGATGCGGCTGCTGTTTAATGAACCTGATCTCAACCTGAGGGCTGAGTATTCGCTGTTTGACCGTAATACCGCCAGACCCTTGTGTGTCGGTGACGGTGAACAATGCCGCCGTCGCACCCGTGACGGTATGCAGACCTTGCCCTGTCCAAGTCCAGACGGCTGTGAGCTGGCCCAGGGTGGTCGCTGTAAGCCTTATGCGCGTTTGAATGTCGTGGTCGGGGATGATGACCCTCTGGGGACCTTCATCTTCCGCACTACCGGATTTAACTCAATCCGTACCCTGGCAGCACGGCTGCAGTATTTCAAAGCGGTATCCGACAACAAACTGGCCTGCCTGCCATTGGAGCTGCGCCTACGGGGCAAGTCCACTCGGCAAAGTCATGGTGCGCCGATCTACTACGTGGATATCACGCTGCGAGAGGGGATGGATCTTGAGGCAACGCTAGCCAACGCACAGCAAATGGCACTGGATCGGCATGAGGTTGGCTTTGATCAGCAGGCATTGGATCAGGCGGCTCGAATGGGTTTTGCGAATGGCGACTTTGAAGAGCAGGAGGAAGATGCCGCTGCCATCGTGGAAGAGTTTTATCCACAGGGGCAAGACGCAGCGATGGATCAATCACACCCCCCAGAAACCGGCTCACCCCGCAATGGTGTTGATCCGGTCAGGCTGACTCAAAAGCTGGCAGCAAAGTCACGTCGACTGCGTGCCGCACCGTCCGACAACGACACCACACAACCCGCAACACCGGTTCAATCCGGTACAGCGCATTCCGGCCATGAAGCCGGTTCGCCTCACTGACACCTCAAAATTCCACTACATGACACCCATAGAACCTGCCGCGATCAAGCGCCCTGCGGGGCGACTCTCGTGCAGGTAAGGAGGCTTACCCATGAATACTTTATCCCGTGAACAACTCTATCGTCAGGCTCCGGCCATCTTTGCACAATCGCCTGATTTGGCGGTGTCCGATCGCTATGGATTCGTACCCACCATCGAAGTCGTTGATGCCCTGCAGGCTGAAGGCTGGTATCCGGTCAGGGCACAACAGACCCGCGTCCGTGACCCTGAACGCCGTGATACCACACGGCACATGGTCCGCTTTCGTCAGGACCCGGATCGTCAGATCACCGTGGGTGACAGCATTGCGGAACTCGTGCTGACCAACAGCCACGATCGTACAGCCGCTTATCAACTGGACTTGGGGCTGTTCCGGCTGATCTGCAGTAACGGCATGGTCACCCCTGTCGGCGATATGGGCGGTATCCGCGTCCGGCATGGCAAACAAGTAGTCGACCAGATCCTGGATGGCTCCATTGCCTTGATTGATGAAGTCCCCAACCTGGCAGGTACCGTTGAGCGCTTCCAGTCCATGCGATTGAGTCCAGAGGAGTCTCGGCTGTTTGCTCAATCAGCCCTCACGCTCCGCTATGGCGAGGACTGGCGCGATGTCAGCCCTGTTGAACCCGACGCGCTACTGCAGGCACGTCGATCTGAGGACCGGGATCAGAACCTGTGGCGTGTATTCAACCGCACCCAGGAAAACCTGCTCAAAGGTGGCCTAGCAGGACGCTCACGCAATGGGCGTCACACCAGCACCCGTGCCATCCGTTCTGTCACTGAAGATGTCCGACTCAACCGAGCACTCTGGCAACTGACCCAACATTTTGCCGACCTGAAAGGCCAGTCCCGCGCCGCTTAAATTCAAGGAGATCATACTCATGGCTACACAACTGATCGCCGGGGAGCTGCCCGGTACCTATGTCGTCCCGGAAGCTGTCACCGACACCGAACTGATGCGCCTGGCCAAAATGCTGGCACGCCGACGACTGAAGCGAGGCCGCTCCATGGAAAGTCCAGCGGCGGTGTTCAATGCCCTGCAGACGCTGATGATGGACTACGAACGCGAAGTGTTCGGGATGGTGTTACTGGATAACCGTCACCGAATCATCGAGTTCGTGGAACTATTCCACGGAACGATCGACTCCGCTAGCGTCTATCCGCGTGAAGTGATCAAAGCTGCACTGGCACAGAATGCAGCGGCGGTCGTCTTGGTACATAACCACCCGTCAGGTGATCCTGAACCGAGCCGAGCAGATCGGCAGATTACGGATCGACTGCAACAGGCGCTGAATACCGTTGAGATACGACTGCTGGATCATGTAATTGTGGGATTTGAAGGGACAGTCTCGTTTGCGGAAAGAGGGCTGCTTTGCGCCACTATTTTTTATTTCAGCCGCATAAATCACGCACTGCCCAATTGAGAAACAGCATAAATCGGATCTACGTACTTGCAGTTAAAAATTTCACATTCATCTTTATAGCAATATGTTGTCAAATTTACGCCATCTTAAGGATGGCAAAGGATAAAAAGACGGTTTTGATCTTTTCAGGTGCTCTATTTTTAACAGCATTTTTTAGGTCTTATAAAAACCTGAATCAGTGAATTCATCTGCTATTGCCGTGCCACCGCATTGAATATAACCACATTCTTTAACACCGCTCGATCTTATCCGGATTCTGCC
>NZ_JBEPQA010000057.1:0-5693 GCF_040547585.1 Marinobacterium sp. MBR-111 | reverse complement strand
GCGTTGGCACCGATAACCTGATCGTGTAGTGGAGCATTTTGCAGTGCCGACTATACGAATCAATAGCTTATAACGCTAAGTGTCGAACTCGGGAGAACATTTTTAAGTACTAAGAGTCAATATTTGGCCGATGGTTGTGACGAAAGGTTTAATATCGATTTTATCAAGTTTCTATGGGAGTATCCGGGTAATTCAAAACCTGTAATCATGGATAAGCTCAATGCACTTAAAATTAAAAAGCGCGTAATTATCGCAAGATCGGGAAAGCAAGCGCTCCGCCTTTGCAAATCCAGTCAAAAAGTAGCGTAAGCGGACCGCTTCGTATGGCGTTAGGCGAATGGAGTAAATAGTGAGATTTTTGATTGTTATTTTGGGGATGTTCTCTGCCTTAACAGCGATAGCAGAAGAGACTCGATGTGGATGGCTCGAAAATCCTTCTCCAGCAAATATGTGGTTGATTGATCGTGATGGCTCGTGGGATATATCAGTCCAAGGTACTCCAAATATATTGGACGATAAATCTATGGAGCTACTTTATCAAGCGACTGTAAATGAAAAAGAATTTGTTAGAACAAATCAAAACTATGGTTTTAGTTGTGCTTGTTTAACGGTGGACTTAGACAAAGAGAAAAAATTGATTATAGCAATCTATGAATCCAAGCAGTTGCCTTTGAAAAAGTGTTTAGAGGACATATCCATAACGAAAGATATTCCACTTCGTTTTAAGTAATTCGCCAAAAAAATGTTCAAAATGGATTCTTAACATGTGGTATCTTAATATGTGTTAAGTTTAGTTTTTAAGGTGGTATGCGGCGGCTTTAGCATTGCGTTGCTCACCCCTTAAAAAGGTGTTAGTGGTAATAGGAGGTTGAAGCTTTGTGGATAGAAAATAGCTTAATTGAGGGTAAGTATGTAGTTCTCGAGCCTCTAAGTTTAGAGCACGTATCATCATTGATTGAAGCCGTCAAAGACGGTGAGCACTGGAAGCTCTGGTTCGCGAATGTACCAAGCCCCGAAATAATGCATCAATATGTCAAAGATGCAATCGCTCAGATGGCGCAAGGAAATATTGCTTATGCTGTGCGAGTTAAAGCTACAAACCAGATAGTTGGTACGACCCGATACTACAATGTTGATGAACTGAATAGACGGGCTTTGATTGGCTATACTTGGTACTCTAATACAGCAAGGGGAACTCGAATTAATACAGAGTGTAAATATCTTCTCCTTAAACAGCTATTCAAGAAGCATGGTGCAATTGCCGTAGAGTTTCGA
This sequence comes from Marinobacterium sp. MBR-111, assembly GCF_040547585.1. Classification (NCBI taxonomy): domain Bacteria; kingdom Pseudomonadati; phylum Pseudomonadota; class Gammaproteobacteria; order Oceanospirillales; family Oceanospirillaceae; genus Marinobacterium; species Marinobacterium sp. MBR-111. The sequence goes on along the minus strand of NZ_JBEPQA010000057.1, from coordinate 4,418 downwards.
ACTCACATTCATAACACAGTATCTAGAAAAGCTATTGAGCGCCTTGGCGCAAAGCAAGATGGAATATTGCGCAATCATATCATTCTAAAAGACGGTAGTGTGAGGGATACGGTTGTTTATTCGATAATAAATACGGAGTGGCCTAATATTGAGCAAGGGTTGCTTAAAAAGCTCAGCTAACAAATGATTTTGGTGTCTAGCGGCCAAGTGCTAAGTCTCCACGCAGGGTCATTATTGTGCCGGATGCTAGAGCAACTAATTGGCCATCCTCGCGAGTAATCTCGCACTGGTAATGGCTTACCGTTCGACCGGCCCTAACAGGAAAAACTGTTGCAGTTAATTTTGATTTCCACACGGGTCTAAAAAATTTTATTTGCAGATCTATACTCGTGAATGACTCCCCAGTATCTATGGCCGTCGAATGAGCAGTGCCGATAGCGGCATCTGCTAGTTCGCTCAGAAAACCTCCATGTACAGTGCCCTGCTGATTACCATGGATACTTGGATCAGTGCATACTTCTAAAGTCGCTTTACCTTTAGCAATGGCAATAATACGAAAACCGAGAAGCTTTGAAATAGCAGTTGGATACTGCATTTCCGTTACTGCGTTTGAAGGCAGACTACCTTCAATATGTTGTTGCAAAAAATCTAAAGTGGAAAGTACTAATTTCATATGTATTACCCGGTTTCTAGGTGTCTAGCCTATGAAATAAAAATTCATTAATTAAAAATATACTCTATTTCTTAATTGATTTTTCATCTACGATCAAATGTTTTTGGTTTAAATGAAAAATATAAGACGCTGTTGTTATATAAGTGTGTGATATGATTTTGGATATCCGTTACGCTCATTCTGTGACAGGGTAATTTCTCAGGTTTTAGCTTAAGAGGAAACGAATTTAGGTTTATCTGGAATTTTGTTCTTTATTGGGGGTTTCTCAATTTTTAGTAAAAATAATATTACTATCAGCCCAACTAGCATTACGCCTGAGGAAAGGTACAAGCCTAGATCATAATTACCAAATTGATCTGCCAAATAACCGGTCAGGGCAGGTGCCAGAATCTGAGCAGTGCCATAAGCCAGGGCCATTTTCCCCATGAATTTTGCTGGATTACTTGGGAAAAATCTTCCAGCCATTGTCAGTACTAGGCTTACGCAGGCCATAAAGGTACCACCAAATATTAAGGCACTGAGAATAACAACTGACACTGAATGATTAATTGCTGGCAAAAGGATTCCAAAGATCTGTAAGCCGTATGCCCATAGCAGTGCTTTGAGAGTGCCGATCCGGCGTGCAACCCTATCTGCGAAAATAACAGCTGGAGTCGCCCCCAAGCCAACTAGAATAAAAGCTAAATTACCTTGGCCTTGCAGGCTTTCAACACCTTCAATAATATCCACGATAAAAGTTGCGGTAACCACATAACCATAGCCCGCACAGAAGTATGCTAACAGCATCAGGCGATTGAATAGTTTGCTGGGGGGCGTATCACTTACAGTACTCCCGGCTTGATGTTTAATACTAGGCTTTGGCATCCATAGCATTGAGGGCAAAGCGACAACTGTTGCGAATACAGAAAGCCCCATCCACTGTTGTTTCCAATCCGCTGAGAAAGAAATCATACCGTCTATCAGGACTGAGACGGCAATGATGCTAAGACCACATCCAGCAAAATGTATACCCAACTCAGCGTGGTACTTGTTGAGCACTAACCATTTCAGGATCAAACCTGAGGCAATGATCATGCTTCCTGAAGCACATACTCCGGCGATAAAGCGTAAGACAGACCAATACACGAGATTGGTTGTTGTCACCATTGCTGCACAGCTTATGACAGCCAATACCATGTAAAGCTGATGCAGGTAGTACTTAGTCTTGAGACTGTTCAGTGTAGAAGCGATAAATATTCCGAACATGTAGCCCATGTAGTTGGTTGATGCCAACCAGCCACCACCAAACTCAGTCAGACCTGTTCCGTCTTGCATGATAGGAAGAAGGAGGGTGTATGAAAAACGAGCAACGCCAACGGCAACAAGCATGCTACAGATGCCTGCAAAGTAGACACGGTTTCGTGTTAGTTCTGTCAACATTGTGATAATCCTCGGATTGGCTTAGCCGTTGACAACAATTTAACAACACTTATGATATAGGTATATTTGATTATTCTTATTCCATATAATTGGATTTATCTATGATTAAGACTCAGCACCTACGATTTTTGGTCTCTGTAGTTGATTATGGTAGCGCCACCAAAGCGGCTGAACGGCTTCATATTTCCCAACCATCAATATCGGCAGGTCTTAAAGCTTTGGAAGATGAATTAGGAGGGGCATTATTTGATCGAAGTGGACCAGCTAATCGACCTCTAACTTTGACACCTAAGGGGCAGGGTTTTTATCGCCGGGCAATAGAAATCCTTGGCATCTGTGAATCAGCTCACGCAGAGTTTTCAGGTAACCCTGTACAGGAAAAAAAATTGGTGCTGGGTGTGGCTGATACTATTTCTAAAGATTTAATTGTTGAGGCAATTCGATCATTTGAGAGTAATGAAAAAGGCACTAAGTTAAATTTATGGGAAGGTTCAGTTAGTAGGTTGGAAAGTTGGTTTAGCCATAAACGAGTCGACGTTATTTTAAGTAATGTTGGCAGTTTGATGCCTAATGAAAAATTACTCTGGAGGGAGCCATTAGTAGCTGTGGTGGCACCTGACCACCCTTATATAAGTACTGCTAACGTTATTTCTATCCGAGACCTCACTGAATATCCCTTCATACACCGTTCTAATTGTGAGTTGGATCCCTTGGGTAGAGCTAGGCTTAAGGCGGAAGGGGTCAAGCTGGATGCTCGAGCAAGAATTGAAAGTGAAAGCTTGGCTTTTGAACTAATCAGGAGAAGCAAAAAGTTTACATTAGCACCAGAAAGCCTTGTTCCTTCTGACCTCGTTTCTATAAAAGTTTCAGGGCTAGAGGTAGAGCGAAGTATCGGTTTAAGGTGGCAGGAAGGTACGTCTTTGCAGATGATTGCAGCGTTATCGGCTGCCATTGAGCAGAAGATTAGCAAACACGAAGCAATCGTGAATGACGAGCTCTAAGGGATAGTCTGATCCTACAACAGCAACTGTGGGCACTTGTTTAAGCGATTCACTGGTTTTCAAACGCCTTTGGGCTGATGAATCCAGTTGCACTGTGCCGGCGCTGCCGGTCGTAGTCTGGTTCAATGTATTCGAAGACCTGCTAACGTATGATGTTCCAGGTCGGAAAGTGCTCGCTGTGAATAGTCTCTACTTTCAAGCTGTGGGAGAAGGTGCTCCGCATAGGCGTTGTCGTAGCAAGTGCCTTTAGCGCTCATTTTCATCGGAGACAGCTTGTCTTGCATGGGACACCTCGGTTAGTTTACTACCTTAACGGTGTGTCCACTGCTGCTGGGCAAAATCAAGGAGGTCACATGGCCGAAAGAGTAAATCTTGGTAAGTCAGCACCTGAGCTGTACCAAACAGTCATTGAGCTTGACCGGCTTGCCTCCGATGCTTTAACCAATGCGGGGGTCGCCATAGGCTTTTCGCATCTCTTACGCCTGCGCGCATCCCAGATAAATCAATGTGCTTTCTGCATCAGATTACATGCGCGGGATGCACTTGCTAGCGGGGAATCTGCTGATCGGGTAGGAGTCCTTTCCGCATGGAAAGAGACCGAATACTTCAGCTCAAAAGAGCGTGCCGCGTTAGAGCTTGTTGAGGCAATTACACTGATCTCTGACGGCCAATTGCCTGACGCTATCTACGAACAGGCCACAGCCAGCCTTTCCAAAGAGGAAGTGTCGGCCATTGAGTGGCTTGCCGTTATCATCAATACATGGAATCGTATTGCTATTTCCAGCCGTTACCCTGTCAAGGCGTAGGTGCGGCTGACAAGCGTTGCTTAGATCCAGTTCATCCCGCATGCTACACCACCGTCAGCGGCGATGATGTAGCACTGTTTGAGAACGCTTAATGACGATTTTTTGTTCGAACAAGATCAGAAACACGCGCTACGATTTCATCGGTCTCGTTTTCGTTACAAATAAGAGGTGGCAATAGTCTGATAATGTTTTTACGCGTAACATTTATCAGAATCCTGTGTTCAGTCAGGGCCCGTTGCACCAGGCTCTCACAAGGATAGGAAAGCTCTATTCCTATCATCAGCCCCTCTCCCCGAATGGCAATAACCTCAGGGTGATGCCCCAGTTCAGCCTTCAAGCCTTGAAGCAATCGCTTGCCTTGGATTAATGCATTATCAGGAGCCTTATCGCGCTCCATAATATCAACGACGCTACACCCAACACGCCCGAGTTCGACACTTAGCGTTATAAGCTATTGATTCGTATAGTCGGCACTGCAAAATGCTCCACTACACGATCAGGTTATCGGTGCCAACGCTG
>NZ_JBEPQA010000056.1:0-6085 GCF_040547585.1 Marinobacterium sp. MBR-111 | reverse complement strand
TGGGTGAATCGAGAATGGCGTCCATTTTACCGCCGCAGGCCGCGTGGTTACAGGTGTGTGGAGATGCGAGCTGAGTTTTAAGTCACGGAGTCAGGAAAGAGAGATCAGGCATAAGTCCATGATACCCAACCCTCTACCTCCACCACAGTGAGGGCAAACACCCGAGTGATCTCCACGCTCAGTCCCTTTAACCGGTACTGGAGCACACTCATGAATCCTTACAACCCAGAACACTACCAAACCTACGTCAACACCTACGGTCCATACCCCAGCCCAGTCGCTGATCCTGATCCTGCCATCGAGACCTTCGATCCTTGGGAAGAACACCCGCACAACACGACAGGACAGCCCAAGCGAGTACCCGGTAGCCCTCAGCTGCGTCTGTATTACGAGAGCCAGTACCGAGGCTGGTCGGTCTCACAACAGGCGCATTACGGTGGACTGATCGAAAACTACCTGAAACGTACCTGGGAGGTGATCGATGCCGCACTGACGGAATATCCAAGAGTCTATGCCGTGCGAGTGGATCTGCGTTACCCACAGTGCTATCCAGCAGAGCTGAGTCGGGATAACCACTGCATGAAACAGTTTTTTTATTACCTGCAATGGGAGCTGGATCGTGCAAACCACAAGTACCCGACACGGATTCATTACGTCTGGGCACGGGAGCAGAGCCGCAGTCCCAATCCGCATTACCACCTACTTCTGCTGTTCAATCGAGATGCGATTAATTACATGGGGTGGCCCCAGCCCAGTGACGAGGGCGGGTACCACCGCAACAACCTGTTCCACAGCATTGTAAGGGCTTGGGCGTATGCCTTGGGGTTGGCGAATGACCCAGGGATCAATGGGCTGGTTGAGTATGGCAAGAAGAGCCAGTATGACAGGGATGATCCCTATGGCGGTGACGAACATTGCAGCCAACGCGGTCATACAGGCCACAGCACAGGAGAATATAGAGTCTCCTGTAAGCCAGCGGATGGCTATGAATTGGCCCGACTGCACTACCGAGCCAGTTACCTGTGCAAAGCCTATAGCAAACGTTTTGGTGAAGGGACGCATTGCTTTGGTAGCAGCCGCAGGCGTCGTTGCTAACGGCAGCAGACGGATCGGGTGAGTCCGAGTCGTTACCGGCACAGGGACGTGCATCCAGAGTGAAAAATAAAAAAATACCCAAGCCCAATCCTATGGAGCACGCAGCGACAGAGGAGAATCGAGCGATGCACACCGACCGCACAGAGTCAGTGAACGGCACAGAGGAGAAAAGCCCACTGGAGGCGGACGCCATGCCCCAGTGGCAGGCGCCAGGAACGAATCCACCGCTTGCACCCAGCCACCCAGAGTCACACCCGACTGCAGCACCGACAGGCCAGACGAAACTATCCTGTCTCAACCAGGCAGAGATGATGCAGCACAGCGCAGTTGATCAACCCGAGACTCCACCACCGAATCGAGGCAAACGGCCTCCGAGTGACCCACCGAAAGGACTGCACCCCAGCGTCGAGGCGATCCTCACACTCAGGCACGAACGGGCGATGACACAGATGGAAATGGCCGGTGCCTTAGGTATCAGTCAGCGCACTCTACAGGACTGGGAACGGGGTCGACGACAGCCGCAAGGGCCGGGGAAAGCGTTGCTGGAAAGGGTTATTGGTCAGCTTCAGGCCGACATGAGGTGACAAGAATAAATTTTAATATCTACTTGTATTCTCTAAGATTCACCCCTAAATTTTAGCAGGAATCTAGAGATAGGTAGAATTTTTATGTACTCAACTTCATACGCTCCGGTGATTTCACCGGAAGATTTATCGGTGCTATTGGACCATGTGCCCGATACATTGCTCAGCACCAATACAGCCCAGGGTCAACTTCATCGATACCTGACCTACGAAAACACATTATTCAAAAATCTGGCTCAAGGCGAGCAAACGATCAAGGCTATCCTGAACACTGATGATGAGCAGAGCATCAGGCTTGGGATATCACCCAAGGCCTCTCAGGCAGAGCTGTCCGACAGGTATGAAATGCTCTTTGCAGCTTATCGGCAACTAAAAAACTACAATCCGATTCTGCTTGAACCACCATTCAGCTTTGAGCATCCTGAGCACTCAAAAGCTTGGGAGCCACGCGACACAGATGTGACTCTAAAGGGCTTCATGGAGTTGAATCCTGCGCTGTGGGTGGTCAACATTTTATGCTCGTGGGTGGAAAACACACGCAAGGCTGGGACCGATGGGACGACAGAGCAACGCGCCGCGCTTGAGCTGATGTACGACGACATACGCGGTGTAGCCGGTACGAAGGGGGAGAAAACCCAGTTCCAAAAAGCCACCAAGTTAGCTCAAAATCGATCGGCCAAGCGCATGGCCTCCGTCAGCGAGCTGGTGAGGTCCTATCAGCGTAATTATCAGCACATAACAGCTATTCCAGTGGTTTTGGCCTACACACAGCGCAACGCCTATGTCTCACCCACTGTGGCTTTGGACAGTTTGAACAGTCATCTACGGTCGTTATTGGCGCTCAGAAGCAAGAGTGAACATCTAAAAAACACGATTGGTTATGTCTGGCAGATCCTCTACACCTCACCTATCGGGGTGCATGCTCGGTTGATGTTGCTGTTTGGCAGTGCTTTCGACACCACCCAACTGGACGATGTTATAGACGAGGTTGACAGCCTCTGGCGCTACGTCACCAATGAACACGGTCAGGTGATGCAAGAATACCTGGAGCCTGAGAAGCCGGGGGCCACGCCTTCGCTGCAAGCCTTTTCCACGCATCCACTCCAGCCTGAGAGCTGGGATGCCATCCTCCACAGGCTGAAATATTGGCTGCTACTGGACCACTACACCCATCTCGTCCCTCCTGGGAACCAAACTTTTGGGCGCAGCTACCTCTCACGCAGACCCAGGTAAGGCTAGTTGACAGGATAAAAAACCTTGGCTATTTTCAAAATCGGACCATTGATGAAGGAGACCCGTAACGAGCTGATAGCCATTGACACTAGGGCCTGATGCCTCAGAAACACACCAGACTAACGCAGCAAAGGAGGTTCATTTACAAGCACATAGATCACAAAGATAGCCAGTCGATGTTTATGTGATTAACACACCGAAAACCCAGAGAGGAGAGTCAAGAACACAGAGAAAACACGTTCCAGGGCTGACATTCAGTCCACTCACTGCCGATACACAATTTCATTTTTTAGATTAACGGCAGCGGGTTTTTTCTAGATACAGCTGGTGAGATGGCCAGCATTTTTTGAGCAGAAAAATCACCCAAACTGAGTGGATGTCGATCTACGGTCGACGCCTGGAGAATACTTATGCCTATAATTCCGCGTAACTACAGTCGTGCTCCGAGCGCGATGATTTCAAGCCCGAACTCGCCTTGTCGAGCGTGTAGACATTCGGTCGTAGCAATAGCGTACGCAGGCGGTGATCTTGCTGAGCACATGGGCCATGGCTTTCATCGACATCAACTACAGCCAGTGCAACAGATGCGGCCCGATAAATATACCATAGGTCTAAGGAGACCACTCAAGAATTCGTTACACACCCTGGTGTGTAGCTTACCGAGGCTGATCAACGGCAGTTAGGCTGCATGCCTACGCCTCCGTGACCAGTCAAATGAGTGATCTCAATGTGATAGATCTTTGGAGCTTATTATGTTTACTGTCCCCGCCGATTGTGAATTTCCTCAACCTGATAACACCCGATATGCCATCGGCTCTGGCTTTGCCGGTGTTACATTGGCCGATATTCAGCATTTGTTCAAACGCTTCCCCATCGTGCTGAGCGCTGAACAGGGCATACTCCCCGAACTCCTGATTGACCCGAAGTATCCAGAGGCCCTCAAGGGGTATGTTCCTGAGATCTGGGACTTCAAGATGTGTACGTTGGACGAAGCGCGTGCCCGGATGGGGGCCGAGGAAGTGGATTCGTTGGGTTTGCACGAGTCATGCATGATCCTCTGCAAAAACCGCAGCAGTACAGCTGAGCTCACCTTTGAATTGCTTACTGTGCTGGAGCAGGCGCAAGTGCTCATATCAGCAACTGTTTATCATTTGGATGTTACGTCTAGCTGTCGAGTGGTACAGGCTAATCTTTTGAAGCAGCGCCGAGGCTGGTTCAACCAGCAAGCATTAGGGCCTGCAGCTTTGCAGATGGCTGAGTCTTTGCTGCACTCTCAGCAGCACCTAATTCGCTGTGAAGGCGTACTGATGACAGAAACGGGCTACCAAAACTGGCTAAACCCAGGTGTTGGTCATTATTCCCCTGAAGTCCATTAATCACCAGAACGTCTATGCCGCTGCCGTAACACGCAGTGCCGCTATACGACCGCTCAGCACTGATGCCAGAGGTGAACCCCATGTTGCTACTGAACCCAGAACAACACCTTGACCTGCACTTCACACCCATTGATAACGCCTGGCTGACATTCGCGCGTAGCCCTGTCCCGCTGGTGTTACAGGACCTGGATGCGCTGCAGGGCCGTTACCCGATCGTGATCAGCCCGCACGGCACACCGGTTCCCTTGCTGCTGCCGGAGCTGCTTCAGCCCCACCAAGCTGCCCCTTGGGACAATTACACGCCCAATCAGCTGCAAGCCTATCCGTTCCACCTGATTCAACAGCCCGTGATCGCGGATGACGGATCCACCGTTGAGATCCGTGAGAGTCTGGCCATCGATGAACACTGCCCACACCTGCAACTGAGGGCCGGTTATCGGTTATTTGATGATGACGGACAGCTGACGTCGTTTACCCGCAGTATCATTGACCGCCTGCATGCATTGGCACAGGCCCAGTCACGCACTGAACGCTTTATGCGCACGTTGGAACGTGTCGGGGTCATGGTCCCAGCACGGGTCTACCATCAGGGGGAGTGTTTCGACTGTCGTTTGATTGACCCGCTACGGCTGGACAGGGCGATGGAGGCCCTGGATTCCGAAGCAGAGGGTTTGAGTGCCACCGTACTGGCCCATCGGTTGCTTGATGCCCAAGAGAGACTTGAGGCTGATCAGGTTCGTTGGCTGACCCAGATTGAGGGTGAGAAAGGGCTGCATGAAATCACGATCATGACAGGTGAAAACGTGGATAAAAGCACTCAGCCAGTGCAGTAACGCTGATACCGGGGCGAGGCATCAGGGAAAGAGGGCTGAGACGCTTCTTCCGGAGGTCTGGCCCTCAGCTACCAGGTCATAGACGGTATTAACCCAGGCCTGGGACCTGAGCGCATGCAAGCCAGGTCACGCGGGGACATAGCTCGAACAGCGGATAGCCATAAACCTTTCGCTCAACAGCAACACCGTTGTGGGGCAGGAGAGTCCCTACCCTGCCTCAGTGCTTGCCCAGCAGGGCTTCTAGGCTTTCAGCCGTTAGAACACCCTTGGTCCAGGTATCGAGCTTGGTCGCATCGGCTTGGCTGATCATCTGGGTTGCCCAATCCGGTAGTTGCCCAAATTTCAACTCCAGCAAGCCCAGGGCCGTTTCACGCATTGTTTCTAATCGGCCCTCCATGCGGCCTTCCACCCGGCCTTTCTGGATACCGATCAGCTCACCCTTCTCCAACCCCACCCGTTCAGCGGTATTGATATACGGCATGTTCTTGTCCTCCTCGATCGCATAGATCGTATTCAAAAACGCTTCATTCAGACTGCTGGGGAGCTGGATCATCCAATCAATCACGTTGAACAGCTCCAGGATCTGCTGCTTGCTGTAGCCGCGTTCGTACATCAGGCGGATGATAGCGACTTTGGCATCTTTACGTGCCACGCCGTCTTTCACTCGCTTGGCCTTGAGCTGTGCCATCACCACCAGGGCGAACACATTGGCGCTTTGTTCCAGCACTTCCCAGTTAGACTCAAAATCGATCAATTTGCTCATGGGAAAACGGTACTGCAGTGCACATCCCCAGCGGTCATAGTTGAATGCCGCTGGCCTGAAGCCGGGACTGGTATCGGCCAGCACCGCAAGGCTCACCACATCCACACCGTAGCGGTCACGCAGGCGATACTGGTAAGTATACATCCGTTGTGCAAAAGCGTCCTCTGGCTCGCCCTGCACCTCAACATGAATCAGCACCCA
>NZ_JBEPQA010000055.1:0-6093 GCF_040547585.1 Marinobacterium sp. MBR-111 | reverse complement strand
AGCGACAATATAACTGAGGAGCCGGATGCGGTAGTTCCGCACGTCCGGATCTGTGTGGGGGCGGTCTGGTAACAGGCCGTTCTACCACGACGATTGAGAATATGACCGCATTACTAGTGTCAGTCATTATATGGGGTATCGTTGCTTTCATGGCTACAGATGAATACTGCCGAGTCAATGAAGCCCGGACGTTACGGTTTCTTGTTGGTACAGGCATTGTCCTTATGCTTGTGGGAGTCTGGAGCTTTGAGGTAACTGATTTCGATAGGGTTTCATTCAGTGATTGGTTAATGGTTGGTTTTTTTCCAATCTTCTTGGTTTACCTTCGGTTAAAAACACAACTGACCAAGTCACAGGCTCAACATCAGGGTCGTGTCACGCCACCCTCAGAACTCGACCTAGATGTGATTTCGGAAAGATCATTGGTCAGAAATTTTCAGAGGGTACGTGTAATCATGTGGGTATGGGCTGTTGTTGCGTTACTGGTACATCTTTGGAGTAGAAGTGGGCTTTCAATCTAACCAATACAGGCACGGCAACGCTCACTACATTGCGCCTCCGGCTCCATTTCGTGGGTGCGCATGCTGCAAACGTTACGCAGGGCGTTCGTCTTGACGTACGTACTCGAAAGCGTACACTTGGTAAAAAGTTGAACACGCAAGAGGTGCGTCATGACCGGAATTACAGCCACTGAGGCGCGCAGCAACCTTTATCGGTTGATTGACGAGACCGCCGAATCCCACCAGCCAATCGTCATCATGGGTAAGCGGAATAAAGCTGTCCTGGTTTCCGAGGAAGACTGGTCTGCAATTCAGGAAACACTTTACCTGCTCTCCGTACCCGGTATGCGGGAGTCTATTCGTGAGGGTATGGTTACTCCCGTGGATGAATGCGATGAGGAGCTGAACTGGTGACATGGAAGTTGGTTTACACCAAACAAGCCCAGAAGGACGCAAAGAAGCTGGCCTCCAGCGGCCTCAAACCAAAAGCCGAAGAGTTATTGGCACTCATTGCAGAAGATCCGTACCGCAAGCCACCCCCGTTCGAGAAGTTGATTGGTGATCTTGCGGGTGCCTATTCACGCCGAATCAATATCCAGCACCGTCTGGTATACCAAGTGCTTGAAGACGAGAAAGTGGTAAAAGTCCTCCGTCTCTGGAGCCACTACGAATGATGCATAAGCGGAGTCGCCGTATTGGAGGATGTTCACGAGTACGAGAGGATGCAGGAGCGCCTTGAAATTCTGGAAGAGCTATATGAGGCGGAAGAACAGATAGCATCCGGTGATGGCATTGCGCATGAAAACGCGAAAAACAGGGTTTTGAGCAAGCTGGCTCCATGAAGATTGTTTGCTCCCCGCTCGCGCTTGTGCGTGTGGAAGATACAGCCCGCTATATAGCAGAAGATAGCCCGGATGCTGCGGTGGCTGGATGGAGGACTTGTTCTCTGCGGTAGAACGGTCAGCCGACTTTCCTGAAAGTGGACGAATGGTTCCCGAGCTAGGATCGCCCCGTATCAGGGAGCTGATATTCGGTACGTATCGGGTTATTTACAGTGCCAAAGATCAACACGGCTATAAACGGGTGCGTGAGCCGGTCGTTAAATTTCTTGACCGCACCTGTTAACAGGTGCTTTCTATGGCACCAAATCGTTGATCAGGTAATCACTATGCAAGTGAAATTTTCCGAGGATTATGAGAGAACCGCAGAGGAATTGCGGTTTGTAAAGGCGGTGGCGCAGGGGCTTGTGGATGTTCGTGAGGGCAACACCGTATCGTTGGATGATGCCAGGAAAGCGTTGGGTATCAAGTAAATGGAATTACGCATCGCCCAGTCCGCTCTTGAGGACTTACAGGCTATTCAGGCGTATTACAAAAGCAGGATGTGCCACATATCGGTGATGATTTCGTGGCTGCTATCCTGGAGCACTGTGAAATACTTCAAATCCACCCCGGTACTGGACGAGTCGTGCCTGAATTCAACATGGACACGATTCGAGAATTGATTCACGCGCCGTTTCGAGTTGTCTATCTCAGGCAGGCAAAAGAGCTTGTGCTCATACGAGTCTGGCGGAGAGAGAGGCAGCTCGAATTACCAGCAAACGAAACATAACCAGGGCGTGCTCCGGATGCCAAAACCTCCGCTACGCTGCGATTCTGTCACCGGTGATCGCGGGCGTTAGCTGTGATTTCCTCGCTCGCAAAAGTGATACTATAGTGCCACTATCCGTCTGATTCAGGGTGCTCCCATGAAAGTTGAGCTTGTTACGAACCTTAAGCGTCAAGCCACAAAGATTCTGGCAGATCTGCACGTGTCTAAAGAGCCGATACTGATCACCGAGCATGGTAGGCCATCCGCATACCTTGTCGATGTGCAGGATTACGAGTTCATGCAACGTCGCCTTGAGTTGCTTGAAGGGCTCTCGCGGGGAGAGCGTGCTGTACTTGAAGGAAGAACGTACAGCCAAACTGAGGCCAGGGAGAAAATGAGTAAATGGCTGAAGTAATCTGGACGGAGCCTGCGCTTCAAGAACTGGATGCCATCGCTGACTACATTGCTCTGGATAATCCTGTTGCTGCAGGTCATCTGGTTCAGAACGTTCTCGATAAGACCGGGCGTTTGGAAGAATTTCCCCAATCTGGACGGATTTCTCCAGAACTCCCTGATTCGGTCTACAGAGAAGTCGTGGTTCTACCGTGCCGTATTTTTTATCGTGAGGATGAGCAGCAGGTTCTCGTCCTCTATGTCATGCGAGAAAAGCGGCAGCTTCGTGCATACATGCTTGGAAACAGCTAACCAGGCGCGTCACTCGGATTCCTTTGTCTCCGCTTCGCTATGCCAAAGTCACCGGTGCGCTTCGGTGTTAACAATCCGAGTTACCCACGAACAGTAGACACCTTCTATAGTTAGGTTTACCCCTAACGGGGAGGTGTAAGATGGCCAGGAAAAAGTATCAGCACTATACCGATGAGTTTCGCCGTGAGGCGGTAAGACGTGCTGACCAACCCGGACACACAGCTTCATCAGTGGCAAAGGAGCTGGGGTACATCCTGGTCAGATCTACAACTGGAGATGCCAGTTTACCCGGTTGTCTGAGAAACAGTTCAATAGTCTGAATGGGGTGGATTACTCCAAGCCGGAGAGTAACGAAGTCCGGCAGCTGACGGAGGGCCGCCCCCGCACTTTGCAAGTCAGCACGATTAAAGTACGCTCTGATACAGGAGTATCGAGGGCAGTATGCGATACGGTTGATGTGCCGATTTCTGGATGTATCGGCTTCAGGATTGTCAGTACTCGTGTGCGCAGGCGAAAGATCATGGAAGAGCAGGTTATGGATACCTTTGCCACCTACAAAGCCCGTTACGGGGCGCCTAGAATCGCTCAGGAGCTGAATGCTCTTGGTGTCGACTGCTCTGTTAACTATGTCGCCAAGATCTTGAAACATAACGGTATACGGGCGCGTAATGGTAAAGCCTTTAAGTACTCGCCGAACACCGAAGCGATGACAGGCGTCGCTGAAAACCTTCTCAAGCGTCGTTTCAACGCAGACGGTCCGAATCAGAAAGGGCGACCGATATCACCTATATCTGGGTCCGGGATCGCTGGTTATACCTGGCGACGGTGATGGACCTGTACTCACGCAGCATTGTCGGCTGGGCACTGGATACCCACATGACCGAGCAGTTGATTACCGATGCGCTGCAAATGGCGATCAAGCGCCGGGCTATTGAACACGGTTTGATTATTCACTCTGACCGGGGTGTTCAGTACCGCTCCAATCGTTATCAGGCATTGATAGAGCGGCATGGTTGTAATCCAAGCATGAGCCATAAAGGAAACTGTCAAATAAACTAAAAGGATACTTATGAAATTAAAAATTTTGATATCTACTATTTTATTCCTTGTTTCTTTTGAATCTTTTGCCTATCAAAAAGAGATAGATAAGTTTTTCAAACTTTACGAAGAAGGAAAAATCGTTGAGGCAGTAGACTCTATTTACTCAACGAATAAATGGATGGGCAATAAGAGTGATGAGATTCAAAATGTCAAAACTCAGATGCAAAATTTGCAAACTCTCGTCGGTGAGTATCATGGTAAAGTAAAATTGGGTGAAGAATCATTAGAAGACAGACTTACTTACATATCATATTTAACAATGTTCGAGCGTCAGCCAGTTAGGCTGGAATTTGTTTTTTACCGCCCTAAAGATAAATGGATAATTTACTCCTACTCGTTTGACGACAATATAGATGAAGAGTTGATTGATTTCTCTAGGAAAAAAATAGTTGGTAGGATGGAAGGCAGCTAACAATTGGTTCAAACCAGCTCGCTGGGACGGGCTAAAGCTAGCTCTTTCACCAAACTTTATGTTTCTTAAAACGAGAGTAAGAATATGAGTTGGGATATTTTGATCATGAATTATAGAGGGAACCCCCCTCGTGTTGAGAATATGACCGATGATGATCGACCATTCTGCATAGGAAATGCGGGCCATGTGCGTGAATTAATTAACAAACAACTCTCAGGAATTGATTGGTCAGATCCATCATGGGGTATATACAAAGGAGAAGGGTTTTCTTTAGAGTTCAGTATCGGAGCGGAAGATGAAAAAGATTCTTTTATGGTTCATGTTCGTGGAGGTGGTGACCCTGTGGCAACACTAATGAAAATTTCGAACCCAAATGACTGGTCTTTATTAGATTGTTCCTCTGGTGATTTTATTGATCCAAACCGTCCAGAAAAGTCAGCATGGGGTGACTTCCAAAAATACCGTGATCAAATTATTTCAACAAAATCAGACAGTAAAACATAACAAGAGGCAGCAGCAACGCTCACTGCGCGTGCTGGAAAGGCTGCCGCTGTTCCTAGCGTTTAGATACAGAAAGTATGAGTGAAATATACAAAAAAATTGATGAAGTTATTAAGCTCGGTCTCGCTAGCTTTATGAAATCAGAGGGCTTCAAAAAATCAGCGCGCAACTGGCATAAGCAAGAAGGCGATAACTGGCTGGTCGTCAATGTGCAATCGAGCAGCCGAAACATAGGCGCTGAGGGGGCATTCACCATAAATCTTGGAGTTTACAATGCTGAGATATCCTCTCTAGCCGGGCAAGCCCCTCTCACTGGAAAGCCAAAGGAATACGAGGCCACCGTACGTGAGCGTGTTGGGGTTCTGGCACATGGTGTTGACCATTGGTGGAAAATAGACAAAGAGGCTGAACTTAGCCATATAGCACAGGAAGTAGTGGATGAAATGAAGAACTATGGTGTTCCTTGGCTCAATACTCATCAATCTGTCTCTGCCATAGCAGAGAGTCTTGAACAACAGCCCTCTTTAGAATCACTTTCGGCAGCGTTTTTATCGGGGGGCGAGGCAGCTGCAATTTTAAGGTTGAAAAAAGCAATTGAGTCACGTCCAAGAGCAAAAGACAGGCGCGAACTCAACCCCGAAGTGCGACACTCGCCTATGCAGCATGAAGGTATTCCTGGAATACAATTTCAGGCTGCCTGAACCCGAGGCATTTGCGAGGCCTCAGGTTTAACTGTTTTTCTGCCTTGCGGACATCCTCATCGGTGATCGTCCGCAGATCCGTACCTTTCGGGATGTACTGGCGTAGCAGGCCGTTAAAGTTCTCGTTCAGCCCACGCTCCCATGACGAGTACGGGTGGGCAAAATAGAACTCCGCGCCCAGCGCTTTGGCTATAGCTTTGTGCTCTACGAATTCGCTCCCGTTATCCGCCGTAATCGTATGCACATGCGCTGCATAGGGCTTGAGCATATCGATGATGGCATCCCGCACATCACTGGCCCGTTTGGCTGCTACTTTGCGGACCAGATACAACCTGCTTTTGCGCTCAGCCAAGGTAACTAGGGCACCGCTACCATGCTTGCCCAGCACCGTATCAACCTCCCAGTCACCGAAGCGCTCTCGCGTATCCACAATCGACGGGCGCTCATCTATCGAGCGCGGATCAGGGATCACCGAACGCTTGCTGTTGGGTAACCGCCGTTAAAACGACCCACTTGCCCTTAACTGTACTGCGCCACTTTTTTTGAAGTCCGCTCCAGTTCAACATTCCAGGGCAGCAGTCGC
>NZ_JBEPQA010000054.1:0-7690 GCF_040547585.1 Marinobacterium sp. MBR-111 | reverse complement strand
TTCGTCTGAGTAGCGCGGCATAGCAATCCTTTTGGCCCACTCCGAGGTAAATTTAGGCGAAACCGCCTATTGGACAACTAGGGTGACAGAGCGGGATCAGTTATAAACCGGTTCATGGATAAGCGTGGTGATGAAGCAAGAGGGAATGGTTTTTTAGCAAGAATGCTTGTAGTTAAACCTGAAGGAATGGCGGGTAAGCGGATTTCAAAGAAAGCTTCAAATCTTCCAAGGTCTGAAGCTTTTAATGTTAATATTTATAATAATATTCAGAAAAATTCGATTTTTTATGATAAGCATGCAACTAATGAGAAAATATGCTTAAAATTCACTGAAAATGCAAGTGAAAAATGGAATGATTTCTACAGAAATGTTGAGTCTCAAATGGGTAAAGGATGTGTTTATGAATATTACAAAGATCATGCATCTAAGTTAATGGACAATGCAAGTCGAATCGCGGGATTGATTTCATACTTTGAGAAAGGAGGTGATGAGGATATCGATAGTCGTACGCTTGAGTATGCTATAGAAATTGTACTCGTCAGTTCTTACTATTTTCTTAACTACTTGGCTGATGTTCCTGAAGTTGTCACTAATTCAGAAATTCTTGTGAGGTATTTGTTTCGTAGAATTGATGAAGATGAAGATAAAGATAAAGATAAAGATAAAGATAAAGATGTTTATCAATGTGCGGACAGCCAAAATTCAGATATAATTAGAATCGGTAAGTCATTGGAGTTCAATTGGGCTGATGTCTCACAAAAAGGTCCTTCTGTATTGAGAAATAAGAAAAAATTCGAAGAGGTTATTGGGATCCTTTGTAAGATAGGCCATGTTAAAATAAAAGATGATAATGGTTCTTTACAAAGAAGAGGCTTTTTATTTAGTGAGACTATTATAAATCATGAGAGCGGTAAAGTTGATCTAGAGAATGGTAAATCTATTTTTGTTAGAAATTTACCAAGATTTGACCAGCAATATTATGGTTCGCCAAAGAAAAAAGAATCCGAGAATGGAAAAGGCCTTACTCCTGTCCACAATGGAACTAATGAGAACCGATATCCAAAATGTTTTTATATAATCTGTAATCAGTATGATGTCTGAAAAATTTGTAGCATTAAACTGGCTATATCTTTCGTGATGATGGAGAAGGTTAATGCCGTGTCAGAAGTAGAAATAAGAATTCCAGTGGCAGAATCACCATTGCAATAACGATGCCCAAAGCTCTCTGCCCAAGGCTGCACTTCTGGACTCCCCGAAACAGGAGGGTGTCCACTGCTGCTGGGCAAGCTCAAAATGTCTTTATCCTTCAGATCGATCGCTTTGCCCTCGCTGCTGACTTAAGCCAGAATGATCACCAACTGTTCTGAACAAAGGGAATCGTCATGCAGTCGTCGCCGATCACGGATTACCATGCCAAATACTTTGCGTTTGAGCTCACGCGCCAGCGCCGAGGGGGTGATGTTGGTCGCTTGAGCAGTTCCCTGTTCGATGCCTCGGTTGACTTGAACCCGCACCAGATCGATGCTGCGTTATTTGCGCTGCAGAACCCCTTGGTCAAAGGTGTTGTGTTGGCTGATGAAGTGGGCCTGGGTAAAACGATAGAAGCGTCACTGGTAATGGCCCAGCTATGGGCTGAGCGCAAGCGGCGGATTGTCGTGATCTGTCCAGCCGCGCTGCGTAAGCAGTGGGCTAACGAGTTAGCCGAAAAGTTTCACCTGCCGACCCAGGTACTCGACAGCAAAACTTGGCGGCAGCTACGTAACGATGGTACTCCTGACCCTTTTGATCGGTCGGTTATTTCGATTTTCTCCTACCAGTTTGCCAAGCGCATGGAACGTCAACTGCGGCAGACGCCTTGGGACTTGGTGGTGATCGATGAAGCGCACAAGCTGCGTAATGCCCATCAGGACAGCAACGTCATTGGCAACTGTATTCGAGAGACCTTCGCCGGTTGCAAAAAGCTGCTGCTGACGGCGACACCCCTGCAGAACACTCTGCTGGAGCTGTATGGCTTATCGACCATTATTGACGAAAACCTGTTTGGTGATAAAACGAGCTTCCGCCAGCAGTTCATGCGCAGTGACAGCAGTCTTGCCAGCTTGAAAAAGCGCCTGGATGAGTTTGTGCATCGGACACTGCGCAAGCAGGTGTTGGAGTATGTCCCCTATACCGAGCGCAAGGCTTATACCTACGAATTCGAGCCATCAGAGGATGAACTGAGGCTCTACTATCTTGTGTCGGCATACCTTCAACGGATTGATAGCTACGGTGTGCCAGCACAACAGCGTCACCTGGTGACTTTGGTGGTGCGCAAGCTGCTGGCTTCTTCAACGGCGGCAGTGCGCAAGACTCTGGATAGCTTGCTAAAGCGACTGCGTAAGCTGGAAGAGAAGGGGCAGCTCACGGCTGCGAATGATGCTCTCTGGCCAGACGGGATGCTAGATGACGATTTTGATGATGAATTGCTGGAAGCGGCAGAGGAGTCAGCCGATTACAACGATCCCATTCCTGACGTTACTCTGGACCTTGACCGCCTTCGCGGTGAAATAGCAGAGCTTG
Source organism: Marinobacterium sp. MBR-111 (assembly GCF_040547585.1). Lineage (NCBI taxonomy): Bacteria > Pseudomonadati > Pseudomonadota > Gammaproteobacteria > Oceanospirillales > Oceanospirillaceae > Marinobacterium > Marinobacterium sp. MBR-111. Next base: position 5,131 of record NZ_JBEPQA010000054.1, on the reverse strand, counting down.
AGCAATATCGTGAGCTAGCTGGCAGAATCCATGAGGATGCCAAGTCTGCAGCTTTGTTAACCGCCCTTGACCATGGCTTTGAGCGCATGGCGGATCGCGGGGCTGAACGAAAGGCGGTGATCTTCACAGAGTCTTGTCGCACACAGGAATACCTGGCCAGCCATCTGGAACGTCATGGCTATGCCGGAAAAGTAGCCCTGTTTAGCGGCAGCAACAACTCTCCTGGCACCAATGCCATTTATCAGCGTTGGCTGGAGGAGCACAGGGGGACTGATCGTGTGACGGGTAGCCGGGCTGTTGATGCCCGTACCGCCATCATTGATTACTTCCGCTCAGATGCTGAAATCCTGATTGCGACCGAAGCGGCTGCTGAGGGTGTGAACCTGCAGTTCTGTAGTTTGGTGATTAATTATGATTTGCCCTGGAACCCGCAAAGGGTGGAGCAGCGGATTGGTCGTTGTCACCGATACGGTCAGAAGCATGATGTGGTGGTGATCAACTTCCTGAACAAGAAGAACGAAGCCGATAGGCGTGTTCTGGAGTTGCTCGGTCAAAAATTCCAACTGTTTGATGGTCTCTTTGGCGCATCGGACGATATTTTGGGCAGCATCGAGTCAGGTCTTGATATCGAAAAGCGTATTGCTGGTATCTACAACGAATGCCGTGATCCGGCGGAAATTCAGGCTGCATTTGACCAGCTGCAAAAGGAGCTGGAAGACGATATCGCCAAGCGCATGGGGGAAACCAAAGAGAAGCTGTTTGAGCACTTTGATGCCAACATTCATGACAAGCTGAAACTCCGCCATGAAGAGGCCCAGCAGCAGCTTGATCAAATGAGTCGCATGTTCTGGAGCCTCAGTCAGCACATTCTGAATGGAGCGGCACAGTTTTCTCCCGCGAATCTGACATTTGACCTTCAAGCACCGCCTGCTGGTACTTCGGTGCCAGCAGGCTTATATCAGTTGGTCAGCAAAGACAAAGAGCTTGTGCAGGTTGAGCAGGCGCACAAATACCGCCTGGGTCACCCCTTGGGGGAATGGGTGCTGGACACCGGACGGCGCCTTGATACCCATGTGCAGTTGGTGGAATTCAACCTCACTGTATTTGGCAAGAAGCTATCCTCATTGGATGCTCTGAAAGGTCAGGAAGGCTGGCTGGAACTGAACCAGCTGCAGCTATCCAGCTTTCAGAATGAAGAGCATTTGGTCTTTACTGCGCTCACTGACAATGGGCAGATGCTGGATACCGAGCAATGCTCAGACCTGTTCCTGCTGAATGCGCGAGCACTGGCAACGGATGCGCAGGTGCCTCCTGAATTACTGGAGCAAAATGCCAAGCGCCAGCTGGATGCCAAGTTGAGCAAGTTGCTGGATGAAAATAATGAGTACTTCAAACGCGAACGTGACAAGCTGGATGCCTGGGCAGAAGATCAGATGAAAGCCGCTCAGAAGCAGCTTGAAGACACCCGTGCAGAGCTGCAGAAGGCCAAAAAGTTATCGAGGCAGGCTGATACCATCCAAGAGCAGAAGGACGCTCAGGAGGCGATCAGAAAGCTTGAGCGGACACAGCGTAGACAGCGGCAAGAGATCTTTGATGTTGAAGACCAGATTGATGCGCGTCGTGATGAGTTGATTGATGCCCTGGAGCGGCAGATGCACCAGAAAAGCAGTACGCAGAGGCTATTTACCATTCGCTGGCGCCTGGTCTAAGCGCAACACGAGAGCCGTTATCCATGAGCCGATATGATGTAACCAACAGCGAAGGGGACTTTCAGCCGGGCGGCGAAGAAGGCGTGCTGCGCAACCGGCTGGGTCTTACCCGAAAGCAGGATATTGATGCTGCGGAAACCGAACTGCTGCAAGCGCTGTATGAACTTGTGCTATCCGAGTCCAGTGAGACCCTCACATATGACGATATCAAACGCTGGCACCACCTCTGGTTAGGTAACCTGTATGAATGGGCGGGTAGCCTGCGTACAGTCAACATGAGCAAGGGCGACTTTCATTTTGCAGCTGCTGCTCAGTTACCGCGATTGATAGACGCGTTCGAACAGGAATTCCTCAGCCGCTTTTCAGAGCTGCCCGAAATGGATGATGAGGCGGTTGTTCAGTACCTGGCGCAAAGCCATGTGGAATTTATCCTGATCCACCCCTTCCGGGAAGGAAACGGACGTTTATCACGACTTCTGATGGATACCATGGCGATCGAAGCGGGGTTTGAGCCGCTGGATTACCAGCTATGGGAAGACAATAAAGACTTTTACTTCAAATCGATTCAAGCAGGTATCGCGGGCAACTATCAATACATTGAGTGCCTGGTCAGGGATGTGTTGGAACAACAGGCCTAGACCTGTGCGTGATCAGCGGGCCAGTGTCAGCTGTGGGAAGCGGCGTTCACCAGACTTCAGCCGGGCTTCAATCAGGTTTGAAGACTCGCCTGTTTCGATGGCACAGGAGCTGGCGACAGATCGACGAATCCGGTCCTTGCTGATGGTGCGCTTGGCGGCTTTGGGCTGGCGTGTCATAGAACTCTCCTGTGTGATTATTTGATTATACCAAATTACTCACTTCCGGGCAGATTCGGGAGCTTCGAGTCTAGAATTAAACGCTGGCTTCGCGCAGAATTACCGCCATTTTGCTTCATTTGCTGCGGGCTTGCTCAACAACACGGCAAGCGTAGGTCGACCCAATTAGATAGACGGTCGACAGAGGTAGCTCGTAACAGCGCTCAAGCCCGGCAGATAGCCATCATCAAGGAAATCGCATGACCGACACTCAACCTCTCAGCTCTAACAGCACGCAAGTGCAGAAGGCCCACCAGCGTCGGGAGAAGTTTGCCGAGCTCTTGCGTGAGATGTTTCAGCTCAACCAGCCAGAGCTGGACTTTGGCCTGTATCGCATCATGCATGCCCGCAAGGACGACATTAATCGTTTTATCGATCAGGATCTGCCGCGCATTACCCGTGAGGCCTTTGCCAACTTTACCAGCAGTGATAAGGCCGAACTCCAGAAAGAGTTGGAGCAGGCACAAAAAGCGGCTCGGGACGCTGGTTTTAATCCGGACGACTCACCGAAGGTTAAAGAGCTGAAAGCTCAGCTTAAAGACGGCTTCGACATGGCCCGTGAGGAGGGTGAGGTATACGACGCACTCGTGACCTTCTTTAACCGTTATTACGATGAGGGCGACTTCCTGTCCCGTCGGGTTTACAAAGATGGCACCTACGCCATTCCTTACCAGGGTGAAGAAGTGGTGCTGCACTGGGCCAACAAGGACCAGTACTACATCAAAAGCAGCGAAACTTTGCGCGATTACAGCTTCCGACTGAACCCTCAGGCGAATGAATCAGACCCCAACCCGATGCGTGTGCATTTCAAACTGGTTGATGCCGAGGCGGGTGCCCAGAACAACAATAAGGAAAGCGATAGCAGCAAGCGCGTGTTCATTCTGGATGCTGGACAGCCTTTCGAGCTGATACAGGGTGAGCCGAATGAGGATGGCAACCGCTTTGAAGAGCTGCAGCTCCGTTTTGTCTTCCGCGCAGCCACTCAGGATGACTGGAACGCCAATAACGCAACCTTGGCTGAGTTGAGCAAGGCCACAGCCGCCGCCAAGAAGAAGCCGCCGGTACAAGGCGTACTGGTCACCAGTGCCGTCAATTGGCTGCTCAGTGATGCAAGTGAGCTGCCATCAAGCTGGCGCCAGCTGCTTGCACAGCCCTACACGAAGGCCAATGGTGAGTTGGCAGACTACAGCATGCTCCAGGGGCAGCTGAACAACTACACCAAGAAAGACAGCTTTGATTACTTTATCCATAAAGACCTTGGCGGTTTCCTCAACCGAGAGCTGGATTTCTACATCAAAAATGAACTGCTCGATTGGGATGATCTGGCATCCTTGAAGCACAACCCAGCTCGTTTAGCACCACTGCTCAGTAAGGTCGAGGTGATTCGCAAGCTGGGTGAAAACATCATCGCTTTCCTGGCGCAGTTAGAAAACTTTCAGAAGAAACTCTGGCTGAAGAAGAAGTTCGTCACCGAGACTCAATATTGCATCACGCTGGATCGCCTGTCTGATCATCCAGCGCTGCTGGAGCAGGTGCTGGATAACAAGGCACAGTGCGAAGACTGGCCAAGCCTTTATGCACTGGACTTGGAGCAGCTGGCGGCTGACCGTCAGCGGCTTTCATTGGCTGAGCTACTGGAGCAGCCCAAATATCGTTTTCTGATGCTGGACACACGCCACTTTAGTGAGGGCTTCAAAGCTGAATTGCTTGCAACCATAGATGATCTGGATGAGCAGTGTGATGGATTGCTGGTGCATTCTGATAACTACCAAGCTTTGAATTTGCTTCAAGATCGGTATAGAGAAAAAGTGGAATGCATCTATATAGATCCACCTTATAATACAGATGGTTCATCAATTCTTTATAAGAATGAATATAGGCACTCATCCTGGCTTTCTCTTATTCAGGATAGGATTTCTGCTGCAAAGTCTTTAATGAAAGAAGAAAGTATCTTTAGTATAGCTATTGACGATGCTGAATACGCTTTGCTTAAAACTGTTACTGATAGAATATTTAAGAAACTAGTAGGTGTTGCTGTAGTTAGGTCGAACCCTCAGAGCCGAAAAACGTCAGGGAAGTTTTCGCCTGTCCATGAATATGCACTTTTTTATGGTGATTCATCATCTGCAAACCCTCACTCAATTGGAAGTAGCTCAGGAAAACAGGGTCGATATCCTCTAATTGACTCAAAGGGCCGCTACGCATGGATGAATTTTATTCGTGCTGGTTCTAATGACCTTAGAATAGACCGTCCAAAATCATTTTACCCTATTGCTGTGGATATAAATAATTGTATTAGAGTTCCAAAAATGGAGTGGAGTGATGATACACAGGCATATACGCTGCTAGAAGATATAAGTGATGATGAAGTGCTGGTTTGGCCAATTAAATTTGAGAATGGCTCTCGAATTGAAAAGAGGTGGCAGAGAGGATATTTACGAGTTAGTAGCGAAATTGATGAATATCGAGCTAGGGAAGCTGCGAATAAGTCCGCCGCATGGGATAATGCCCGCTGCACACGATTGAGGACGCACCGATGGATCAGCAACTTACATTTGCCGACAGCGA
>NZ_JBEPQA010000053.1:0-7982 GCF_040547585.1 Marinobacterium sp. MBR-111 | reverse complement strand
GAGCAGTTACGGCGTATCCAATATCACCAGGCAACCCTCGGTGGCAGCACCGTGACAGGCGTGTCCAGTATGAGCCGTGAGCAGCTGGATATCTTCAAGGCTCTTAGTATCGAAAAACCCAGCGTTGGCACCGATAACCTGATCGTGTAGTGGAGCATTTTGCAGTGCCGACTATACGAATCAATAGCTTATAACGCTAAGTGTCGAACTCGGGAGTCCAGTTCATGGCTGATAAAGCCAAATATTGAGTTTGATGGCAGTACGGCACTCAGCATGCTGGTTTAGCCGGGAATGACGGTAGTATCTGGGTTAGATTGTATATTCAAGAAGTATCTGAGCACATCGCATGATGCCCTCTAGCGCGCATGACGGCGTTAAACGTGGTGGGGTACAAAAACCATAAAGTGTTGTGAAAAGTCATTACTCAACATGAGTGTTTTTCATGCCTTTGGGCGAGCAAAGTCGTGAGAGCCTAGTTGCCGACTCAGCAACGCGGAGTGTTGATACCAGGGCCACCGACAGATGACCCGCTTCGATCAATGAACTTTGAGTCGTACATGTTCAGCAAGCTGCTTCTCACAGCCAGCCCTTAGCATTTGTTCGATATCCTCTGAGTCAATACCGATCCGAAGAGCCCTTGCAACAAGGCGTGTTTGCCTCAAGTCATCTTCACCGTCTTGCTTGACACCACATGCCAACACAAGCCGAAATGCTCTCTGCTGTACGTCATCCCATGCTTGCTCACTCATCGCTCTGCTCCAGTTGATTCGTTGACATCCATTTGGCCACAAACTCAAGTTGAGGGACAGCGAAAAAGACTCATGTTTCTGTTCTTAACGTATTGATTAATAATGAGTTTATGGCTTGTTTGAATTGAACCATAAAGTGAGCAAAAAGCGTTGGCCGCGATGGTTATGAAAGCGACTATACTAAGCTTCAAAGTGTGATGACGGAGGGTTGCATGGCTCTCGATTTTGTATCGAAAGTTCCAGGGAACGACAACCAGCGGCTCAGCGAAAGGTTAGGATTAGAGTTCCCATACGATTGGTGCGATTCAAAAATGCCAATCGAGAAAATTGTCAGGCTGGCACTGGATCTGCAGCGTTTTGAAGATCTATGCAGGTTGGCCTTTTATGTTGGGATCGAGCGTTTGTTGACTGAGGCCGCTGCTCAGTATGGAGAAGACAGGGGGCTGTGGCCGGGACGCCTGTCCGACATGCTTAATAACATTCATCTTGTGATGATCAACCAACGAAGGAAGTGAGGACTACCATGAGCATGACAAGTGGGTTGACCGCTTGTATCGCCAGAGGTATCGTGTGGCTACTGGTGAGGGTCTAGGAACGGCTTCCAGCCTCACGACGCCTTGATTGGCCCAGCCGTACCGACCGAACAGCCACCCATGGGTGGCTGTTCAGATATCTCATGCACGTCGAATTCCGTAGTTTCTCAACAACTCCACAACGCCCTTCGTGGTTTTCATATACAGCTTTCTCTATAGAGTGTTTGGAATACCGTTATTGCCTTAATAGGGCCGTTGCATGGTAGTTTTTCTCCGATTTTTTGGCCCAAGCAATTAGTTCTGCCTCGACTACGTTGAGTTGCTTAAACCTTGTTCTCAGGTCTGTAATTTGACCGCGTATCTCCCCTGACACTACAGCTAGAATGAGCTCTGCAAATTTGCGATTGAGGTCCATCAGTATTTTGCTATGACGGCTCACAGTAACAATGTTGTCGTGCGTTACGATGGGGTTAAGATGAGCGCGAATGATTGACACGGCACTCCTGATATCTAGCCAGATAAATTTTCCGGGCCCCGCTAGGCTTTCTGCAGGCAGAATACCCCTCTTAATCAATGGGCTAATAAGTCGTTTGTCCACATTCAATGCGCTTGCGACTTCATGCGATGTGCATTGATAACGCAGCTCTGAGTGGGGGCGCCCTGCCAGTAGGCTCAGTCTTTTTTTTCCGACGAAAGCAGTAGCGGCCAGCTCATTTTCCTGCAACGACGATAGTTCTGGATAGCTCTCTAGTGCTTTGATGAACCGCTCATGTAGAGGAAAGCGCTTGATTTGATCCCGCAATAGCTGAACGCCATAGCAGCATGTTTCAGAGCCTAAAACTTTTAGGTCAGCTCGTGAGTCGAGTAAAGAATCATCTATTGTTTTGCTGCCCAACACTGCTGATGCCAGCAGTCCGAAAGCTGAGCGAATCAGCAAGCTCAAGTTATCGACTTCGGGCATCTTCTGCAAAGATTGATACATCGAGTCGAATGGGCGGGCAGTAACGACTATGGCGGTTGTCAGTGAGCGTGCGATGAGGCGCATTTCTCCGATCGTTGCCGAGTCCTCGCTATTCAGCCAAGAGTTAATTTGCGTCTGCAGAGGGCAGGGAGTAACTTGAGTGCCCTGAAGTTGTAACCAAGATCGTTTGCAGTGTGGACATCCGTGAAACAGGTCACTTACGGCTTGGAATTGTTCACCACAACATGGGCAGGCTTGTAGTAGCTCTGTGCCATGTTTAGTGCATAGGTGATACAGAAGTAATGACCACTCAAATCGCAAAACTGCCTGCTCTTGCATACATTGAGGGCAAACCCGCACTGTTTCTACACGCAGATCCTGTATATGTCGTGATGAGTCAAATAATAGAGGATGGTTAACCTGCTGAGCGAAATGGCGTCTTAACTCGTCAGGTGACCGCTCTAACCATACGGCAAGCTTCAACAGCGTTTGCTCAAAATCTGTGCAGGAGAGCCGTGCCCAGACTATCCGTGAAGGGATGCCAATTGCCGAGACTAGCGAGTTAATAGAGGGCCAACCATTGCTTTCAGCAATTCGAAGCAGGTAACCCGGCAAAGACTCTCCCTGTTCAGGATACGGTCGAACTGGGAGTGACATTATTTACTCCCCTTAGCTATATGACGTTTCAGCACCTCGCCACGCATGTGAAACGGATTCGATACCCGTGCCTCGAGCGGATCGTGAACTGCAAAAGCCCAGGCTTTGGCGTAATCGGTCACAGTAAGAGTACTTGAAAGGTCAGCGTTTTCGAGTGCTTGTTCAATCACGTCAGAGATCAATGCGGGCTTACCTTCGGATGAAAGGAAAAAGCGCTCGAGCATTTGTTCGCTAGTCAGCGAGATCGTCTTTACGCCCACTGACTCGAGCATCTTTTCGCATTTCAACATGTACTGAGCGAAGTAATCGCGATCTTCATCAGTTTGAATACTGAACGGACGTAAAATACATGTGGCTGCAAAACGACGTTTAAATTCAGCGTGTCCGCGGCCGATCTGAGATGCTTCCTCAAGCCCACACAAGACGACCGGTATCTGCAAATCAGACATCAGGTTCTTGATGAAATTGGATACTGTTCGTGTGTCTTTCTGCGCGTTATGCGGCAGTAAGTGTTGCACCTCGTCCAGAACCAAAAGTTCAACTTTCAAAGCTAGCGCCAGTTTACGAAAACGCTGATTCATCGCGCGCTCCGTACCCTTGTCAGGGGCTGGGTCTCCGAGGGCAAACAGCAATTCTGACAGCACATCTTTGATTGTGGCAGAAGGAGGGGTATTGATATGCAACACGGTTTTGTAACTATGCGTATCCGTGGTCGAACGTGCGACAGACCTTGCATAGTATTTGATAACCGTAGTTTTACCTACCCCGCTGGGGCCCAGTAGCATCACGCCCTTGGCTAAATTGCCATGCGTTCGATGTGCACCTGCGAGCGCGGCAAATGCGTTCTGGAATAACGGGTGAGTAATTGTCTTAGATAGAAAAGCGTCAGTCTCAGTTTTACGGCACGTGCGAAGCTGGATATTATTCATCGACACCCCAGCCTCCATCAAAGATATCATCTCCACGCAGGTAAGAGGCTGTCTCTTCGTGACCCGGCGAGCCATGGGGTGTCCTTTGCTCCTCTGGCTCATGCTGATGAGTTGCGAGATGTGCTTCAAGGAGCTGCTGACGGCGATGTACCCCCTCTGTGATCTCTTCAGCAGCAAAAGTACGGCGCCGACCTGATTGCTGGGCATTTCGAATAGCCTGCCGCTGTCGCTCATTCACATCATCTAGAAGCGGATTATTGTGCCCAAAGACTGGGGCTGGGGCCGATGCCAGCCGACGAGGCTGGCTGTGCTGGTGGCGGCTTTGAAACTCTGCAAGGCTCATACCCTCTTCTACACCTGATGTGGTCGCAGGGACGATGATTACAGTGTTGTTTGTTGGGTCAGTCACAGTGATTTCACTGATGTCATTTGTGCTGAACTCGCACGTTACAGATACCGCACCACGCTGCTGCGTTTTTAGCTTCAGGTACAACACATGAAGCTCGCGAGAGTTGTAAAATATATTTTTGATCTGGATACCTTTGTGATCCTGGATCCTTCTGTTAGCGACTTCACCGCGATACGACTGAATGACATCAAAGTTGTCTGGTAGAGGTGGCTGATTAAAACCGTTGAAATGCTCTGTCCAAACTTCGTAAGGTGAGCGTCCGTCTAGACCGCTATGTGGCCGATGATGGTATGTGTCGACGATGTATATATCGATCAGACTCTTAAGCTCAGACAGCGTCATACAGGCCTGCTTCTCGACTGCTACCTCAAGCTCGGGGTCACCCGGTTTGTACTTGCCGCAGTAACTGCTTATTTGGCTGAGACACTGAATACGTAGTGTACGAATAAAGCTTTCGACGAACGGCTTCTTCCAACCCTTACCGGTTTCAACAATACTTGCGATGACATCAAGCATCGCGAGAAAGGTCGCTGTTTGCTTGGCGGTATAGCCAGGCCCTCCATCACAGAAAACCTCTATTAAACGACCATACATGGGGTAATCACTGTGACAGGCAGGATATCGGGACCGGGGCTTGGGGCCTATTGCGTCAATGTAAGCATCAATGACCGAAGAGGCGGTTTCACCCTTCCCGATTTGTAGCTTGTACCCCAGTACTGAGCGTGTGAAGCAATCAAAAACAAGATAGATCATGACGGTGCCTAAATACCGTCCGTCATCATCAACTACACCAATATTGATATTCGCGGCGTCTACTTCAACCCGAGCCAGTGGTGCATGCACTTGATATTGAGCAAACACTGTTCTCAGCGCTTTATGCAGAGCACGTTTTCCCTGTCGGGCCTTAAGAACTTCCAAGCAATCAAGGTCTTCACGAATCCACTTCGCAAACGTGTTGTAACAGGGTGGCTTATAGCTATCACCAAACTCTTCGTGTAGCTGAATAAGAAATCTTTCATATGCTTGATGTATTGAGCTGCAGTTTCGGTTTAAGTAAACTTCTGCGACAACGCTCATCGCCAAGTCATAAACCTCGGGTTCTACTCGTCGCTCACGCTTTGTGTTTGGGACTACAACTGCAAGGCTACCCATCTGGGACGTTTCGGATTTTTGATACCAGCGCCACAGCGTTGAAGCTGAGGGTGGATTTGGATCACCGATCGCTCTGGCTACAGTTTGACTTACGTGTTTACGCTGCTCAGGGCTCCCCGAACGGCCACCAAGCATTTGCTTCATTCTGTCTAAATATGTTTTTACACGTGCATGCTGTGCTTGTTGAGACTCGTTGAGTTTGAGGCGAGAGTTAGAGCTAATGCTCGACTTGGGGTGAAGTGTATAAAAATGACCTTCACTGGATAGCTGATGCACCTGATCGCTTGAATAGAAACGCTTGGTTCCATCGTCAAAGATAGCTGCCGATGTGTTACGGTCCAGCTGTGTTAGCAGTGCCGTCTGGCCGTGGATAAAACAACGTGCTTGCGGCGTAAATTGGGTTTTCTGTCTAAGTGACATAGCGGCTTTCCTTTAGTTATTGCAAGTGGTTGAAGTGGATGATCAAGTCGTCATTGAGTGGCTGGGTCAGGTCTGCCCCAAGAACGCCTTTTGCGATGGCAATATCGATCAGGTCAATAGAAAGGTTCAAGCTGTGTGCGTGTCGGCGAAGCGACCCACGCGTAGCTGATGCATGGGTGGAAAGGCCACTCAAAATATTCTCAAGGTCTGCAATATCAAGGTATTTGTTGCGATAGCGCAGCAGTGAGAAAAGGTTTGGAATCAAAACGCCAATATGAAGGTGTTCATCTGTAACAACACGAAACTCAATACCGCGAGCCTCATAGACGTTGCGAAGTAGTTCCAACCGTTCACGCAGTATTGCGTCTTTTTTTAGAATTGAGGCGCACTTGACCTCAATGACCAGTATGCGACCATTTCTCAGTCGAACGAAAAAATCGGGCGTGTACCGTCGCATCTTACCTTTGAACAGAAATTCAATATGTGCAGGCTGTGCTTGATAGAAATCCACGTTGTCATTGAATTCGAGGCATAAAGCCATTGCCATCTCATGCCGTGATTCGATGTAGTTGGCTAATTCTGACTTTTTAGAGTAGAAGAGGCTGACTTTCCGATTTGGAAGTTGCTTGCAGAGTGTTCTTGGCTTGATGGTCATATGTTTCTCCGGTTTTGACTTCTCTTATAATAGTTTTCCGGAGGCGTTGGTCAAATATTAATAAATCCTAAGTTGTTGATAATTAAGGTATATTGTATACCATAACTATTAATATAAATTATTATTAAATTATGTATAACATTTGTATGATTTTGTTTTTTAAATGTTTTTTCACAATCAAGAAATAATTAACTTAGCATTAAGTCTTAATTTATTAATAATCATATATCTATTCCAACATATTTTTTATTTCTTATATTCCAAAATATTCTAAAAATGGCGGTAATATAGAGGAGGATTGAAGGAAGTCTAAAAGAGCTTCTGCCGATAGCAGTAATCTGGCTCAGAAGTAAGAATGATGTGTGGGGTGCACCGTCCTCATATATTTTAATTTCGGTGCACTGGATACTAGTCCATAGGTATTTGAACATGATGGATCTTTCTGGATAGGAGGCGCCTTGCTTGGACAGACAGTACCATATGATCTATTACATGTTATTAGTCATAGCGAAAGCTATGATAGATTCTATGAAGGGGGACGCCATAGGCAAGAAGGTCGTTCTTAGCATCATTAAATGCCTTTTGTCCGGATATATAATCCTCTTCGTTATTTTCATCTGGTTCCCGGATTTCACGGGGGAAATTATTATAAAAAGATGAGGCGAAATTTATTAATCCACTAGTATAAAGATTGAGGTCACGTCCTTCTTCGTAAGAAACTCTCTGAAGATGTGCACATCCGTCAAGATAGCCATGAAACCAATCAATACAGTTCTCAAGACTATCTGGGTCATCTTTTTTATGTGGGAATGGTACGATCATTTTTTCTAAAGCTGTTGCCGCCTCCCAGCCATAGTAGTATGGTATCGACTGACCACGTGTGGCTTTTATTTCATTATCATTTAGGTCCGTAATAACATCATATTCAATCAGAATATCCTCTTGAGCTTTTATGCCTAGCCTAGAGTGTTTTCCAAATTCTTCTTGCACTATTTTTGTTACTTCATGTAATTCATATGTGATGCATAATCCATCACCATTATAACTAAAAAAAGGAAATAGATCTTGCGGAACTCTATGAACTGCCCTGATGTAAGACTTATTCTTTAGATATATTTTGCCGTCTTTATTGTTTTTGAACTTGATAACTTTTTCATTCATATTATTAACCTCTATTATAATTTTTACCCTCATCGGTTATGTATATTTAAATAATAATTTATTTTGTGTCAAATGTTTTTTATTTATTTTGAATGAAAAAATAAAATATTAGTTTTTCTTCATGAGATTTAACGGTTTTTTGTCCTGTCTAGATAGGCTTTTATATCAGGGTTAGTGCTAGCAATCTCTAGGTGCGGTTGCAACTTAGTAGCAATTCCTTTTAATGCAAAGATTTCTCAGGGGCTGAGGCAGGCCTTTTCTCCCGAGTTCGACAGTTATCCACTGAAAATCGTCTCTTTTACACGCCTCAGGCCAGTATTCATGCGGGTTTCCGCTTTTTAGACGCCTAAAACCCT
>NZ_JBEPQA010000052.1:0-8281 GCF_040547585.1 Marinobacterium sp. MBR-111 | reverse complement strand
CCGTAGCGGTCACGCAGGCGATACTGGTAAGTATACATCCGTTGTGCAAAAGCGTCCTCTGGCTCGCCCTGCACCTCAACATGAATCAGCACCCAGGTTTCATGGCCTTCCAGCGTGTGTACCTTGACCAGTTTATCGGCGTAACGCCTGCCAGAGTTGGCGTCAGGCGTCACCTGCTGCAGCTCTTTGTCGAGCGAGGTATAACCCTGGCGCCAGTCGATCTCTGACGGGATATGCGGGAACAGCAGTTCCAGAAACTCCTTGAAATAGCCATCCAGGGCGATTTTCCAAGGGCTGTCGTGATCGGTGGTGCGATCCGTATCGGTGTCGGTCATGGGGCCTCCTGTTTGCTGGGCACAGGATAGCAGCTTGGCCTTCGCAACGGGAAGCTCAGCACTCTGAGCGTTCGGGGCCTGTCATTGTCCATAGTCCGGGTGGCTCTTCTCTTCTGTCAGTTCACTGCCCAGCAGGGTGTCGATCTCGCGTTTGAGCTGTGCCCGCTGGTCGTTCAGGCGGTATACGCTGCGTGACAGCTGGATAAAGGCATCGTCAAAGCACTGCCGGGCTTCATGTGCCCGTTTGCCGTTTTCGATGTCCCATAGCTGGTCATTGACGGCTTTAAGGGCCTGTCTGAGGTCATCCAGCGCGGCGGGGTATCGGGCCGTGTCGCCCACGATTTCTTCGAGTGCCGCCTGTTCGCGGGCGATGTTGCGTTGTTTGGTGGGGTCATCAATGCGTTCGCGCTTGATCGCCAGGATCGACAGCTTGTCGAACACTTCGCCCCAGGCCACGGGGATCAGGGGCCGGGCAGGCCAGGCGGGTTTATGCATGATGGTGTGCCTCCGTGTCGGTGGGTTCAATGAGCCTGTGTATGACCTGCTCGACCGCCGCCAGCCAGCAGCTTTCAAAGTAGGCCTTGTGTGCCGGGGTGTTGAGCACATCGGCGGATAGTTTGTACTGGTCCCAGTAGCGATGGTCTCGATCCACCTGGATTGAGGTGAGCAACGGCTGATAGGGTAACATGCCGTGTTGATACCTACCCTGGCCCATCAGCAGGTCCACCGTCGGTTTGCCAACCGCATTGGCAACATGCAGCAGAAACGAGTTACAACTGACTACGCTATCCACGGCGGACACGGCCCCGTACAGTTCACTCAAACTGCGATCTCGGATCAATAAGCAGGGACAGTTTACCGATTGGGCCGCCGCAACAACGGCATTATCATCGGTGACCACCCGGTAGCCCTGTTGCCTGAGTGCCGTACACAGTCGCAACAATGCCACAGCGGGCATTGAGCGCAAGGGGGTCGAAGCCGTCGCATGCACAAAGATATCCTGCACACTCGCCTGTGATTTGGACTCTATTACGGCATCGGCCCCGCGTGCGAAATCATCCACATTGATGTTACCGCAGGATGCCTGCTTTAGCTCAGGGGCGATCTTTTCCGGTGCGACACCCAAATTGATCAGATGAAAATCCGGCCAGGGCACGCCCCTGAATCCCGGCAACGACACAAAGCCGGAAAAATCAAAACAGGCATCATACTCACGCCACTCGTCCAGGCGGATGGGGGTGGAGCGGATGCGCGTCACCCAGGGCTCGTGCTTGAGCACATAATCCGGTTTGGTGGCGGTCCATGAGCGGATCACGTCCACTTCGATCAGCGGGTGGATCGCTTTCAGCAGGGGCAATACCAACCGAAACGCCTGTGCGCCGACCAGGTTATCGCCCAGCCCTGTGCCCAGGGCATTGAACAGCGCCAAGCGCAACGGTTGACCGGGGCGGATGCGCTTACGCAGTTGGGCGGCAATCGATGGGTCCATGGGCAACAGCGTCGGCCTGCCCTCGTGCCCGTTGAGTGTGATGGGCAGTGTGAAGGACGGATTTTGAGCGGGGTCCAGCACACGGCACTCGACCCCGGTTTTTTCGGCACTGGCGGCGATGCGTTTTTGGCCCTGTCGGGTATCGAGATAGATCTCGTAGGGGTGACCCGTGCAAGGTCACCCGGCGCCACAAACGGATAGGGCAACTCGCCCAGTTTGCCGATAAAGGTTTTCGTCACAATAAAGGCTTGCATGGTATTCCTTCCATAAACAAAAAACCCCCGCCTCCTTGTGAGAAGCGGGGGTTTTATCAGCCATCACTGGCCCGCAAGGTACTACGGGTCAGTGAGTGAAGCGCTTAGCTTCAGGCTACGATGTCGCCAAAGGCGAAGTTGTTTTCGTCGATACCTGTCAGCGCAATAACACCGTCGACTGTGCCATCTTCGTTCGCATCGAAGAACAGCAAGCCTGTAGCATCATCCGCTTCAGCCGTAGCATCATTATCTGCCAGTGAGGTCAGATAGTAACGTACCACACCATCCATAGCGTTATTGGCGTTAGCCAAGGCTGTTGCATAATCTGCAACTTCAGCTTCTGCAAGGAAGTTGGTTGCAGTGCCCGCTACCAGGTCAAGATCAATCACATCTTCACCGCTCATGAAGTCTGTAATCAAATCGGCCTGCGCATCGGTAATGCCGTTACCAATCGCACCGTCAACAGAAGCACCGGAGCCTTCGAAGCCACCTTCAGTGTCCAGAACCACAGTGAAGCCACCATTGTTTGGAAGTGCATCCTCAATAGTCAGCTCATTGCCATTCACTGTAGCGCTAAACTCAACATTACCGTCAATTGCACTTGCAAGATTTGCAAGGACATCGGCAACAGTCTCGTTTGCACCAGCTTCATAGGTGAACGTTGTAGCAGTACCCGGGCCTACCGGATCCAGTTCAACGATGTATTTTTCACCGGCTACGACTGTATCAGTATCGGCTGTACCAATTGTCACAACAGTCTGCTGTGGCTGATCGGTTCCATCGGTAATGTTAGCAGTAACACCAGTACTACCCGGATCAGTAATCGGCGAGTTGATCGTGAAGCTGACACCGTCTGCGTTGTTGACGGTCACGATGGCACCCACCGGGATGGCACTGAAACCGTTAACTGCATTGAACGCGGATGCAATCTTACCTGCAACCTGTTCCGCCGTATCACCATTGGCCAATACAACCTCAAGGTTTGCAGCGGTCGGCGAGCCGTTCAGTACATACGCGATGTTGATAGAGCCATTAGCAGACGCGCCACTAGTTACCTCGATAAGCTCACGGTCCACGTTCGCCTGCGGTGTAGTGTAAGACATTGCAGCCGGTGTGCTGGTACCTACCACAAAGTGGAAAGTATCTTCACCACCGTTACCTGTCAGAACATCAGCACCGTTCTGAACCGAATCACCACCGTCAATGATGTCATCGTTGGCACTACCGATCAGGATGTTGGCACCGGACTCGCCACCATTCAGTGTGAAGCCGTTGCTTCCACCGGCAAGTGAAACGTCGATGGTGCTGTCGCCTGAATGACCGGTCAGAGTGGCTGTACCGTTGTTGATGGTCTCAGCCGTAGCGACGAACTCAACAATGTCATCTGCAGTTACAGACGCGCCAGAGGACACAATCAGAACATCCTGTTCTTCAGTAGTGCTCTCATTCTCGTCATCCGCTTCAGAGCGAAGGTCCATAACAATGTCAGAACCTGCTGTGATCTCGAAAGTATCGCTGCCGCCACGACCATAGAGTGTGTCGTCGCCAGTTCCACCGATCAGCGTATCGTCGTCTTCACCTGCAAAGATTTCGTTCGCGAAGTTAGTAGAACCGGTGATGGTCTGACCGATTACTTCATCGGCGTCATCCAGACCGCCTACGAATGTAGCCGCGAACACATCATCCGCATCATCTTCCGTCAGAACTACAGCCGACAGGTCGACGTTAGCGGTACGCAGCGAATTGAAGATGCTAGCAGTAGCGCCATCGCCGTTACCGATAACTTCAACGGTACCTGAGCCAACGACTTCAACTCCGGCATCGGCAAGATCAGCAACCTGTGCAACGGTCAGGATCAGCGTCTGATCAGCCGGTACATCGATGGTTACGTTGGTCAGATCCAGCGTTACCTCGGTCAGGTCCACTTCACCTTCGATGGTCAGGCTGCCGCCATCCACTTCCAGGATCGCGCCCGCTTCGAACATCGGGTCGGTGGTTTCCTGAATGGTCAGGTCAACGTTTACGAATCTCCAAGTGCTGCCATCTTCCAGCAGCGGAGAGGTCACAACGCCGTCGACATTACCTTCGCCCAGGATTGCGGTGACTGTACCAGTACCTGTTCCGCCATTCAGCGTGAAGGCATCCGATTCAGAGTCATCGTCTGTACCGTCGATCAGTGCCAGAACACCCAGGTGCACGTTACCGTTACCATCAATGGTGATCGCACTCAGCTCTGCACCGGCTACACCAGCATACGGTACACCGTTGCCATCCAGGTTCAGGACGTACTCGCCTTCAGCTGCGCCTGCAACGTGGCCGAAGTAGACATCGCTATCGAATGTCTCCGGATCAGCTTCAGCGTCATCAACACCAGTATTGATGTTGAGAGTTTCAACGTCATTCAACGCCGCTGCCGGGCTACCACCTGTCACGGTCAGAACACCGTTATGCTGAGTCGCATCGATGTTAACTACCGCGTTGACTTCAGGATCGCTGGTATCCAGTGACTTGATGGTGACATCGTTGTTGCCGGTTACGGTCAGCGTCGCATTGCTAGTGGCATTAGCTGCGAACTTGATCGTACCGATTTCCAGGTCGTTACCAGTCAGGATTCCCGCACCAGGACCACTGTTGGTGCTGAGGTCAACGCCTGTATTCAGGATCACGTGTGTCAGCTCAAGCCCTTCAGCCGCGCCGATTGTGATATCACCGATGATGTTCGGTGCAGTCGGTGCGTTGTTGACCTGATCGTCATATCCATCAGCCGCCAACAGGTCACCGGTATCGTCTGCCAGAACAGAGTCGATGGTCAGTGTGTTGAACACAACTGTGGTCGGATCAAGATCACCCGGCTGAGCATCGGTGTTATCGATGATCAGGTTATCCAGCTCGATGCTACCCAGGGTAACTTCACCACCCATCTGGATGGTCAGCGACTGGATGTGCTCGAACTTGTCTTCATCGGCGAAGATCAAGCCGTTCGGCAGGTTAGTGAACGATGCCAGCTCAACCACGCGATCAACGCCTTCAGACGGGTAGGTCAGCGTCAGGTTGCCCGGGTCAGCGAAGTCGATACGGATGATGCTATCCGGCAGGCTGCTGAACAGCTCTTCCAGATTGGCGCCATTCGCCAGCGCTTCGGTGAACCACAGACGTCCGATCTCTTCGTCGTAGTTGCTGGTGTCGAGTGTGCCGGTCACGCTGTTAAACAGCCACACCACGTTGGTGGTGTTGATCAGCGGATCATTACCCGGTACCGAAGCATCGGCATCAGGATCAACATACCCTGTACCGCCATTGATCACGTCGATATCACGGCCATCGGCTTGTTCCTGAGTGGCGAAGCGAATGGTCTGACCACCCAGTGCGTCATCAGCATTGTCTACCACTTTCAGCTTGATGGTCACATTGCCCAGGTCTGTACCTGTCGACAGGGTGACATCATCGTCCGCCAGGGTGGCCGAGGCCGGTACCTGAAGGCCGCTGAAGTCGTAATCGAACAGTTCGTTGGTATCGTCGTTATCACGTGCAGCGTCGTTCAGCGGGTCGTTGTCGTTATCGTTCAGGTTGGTGTACGCACCCAGATCGATAATTTCAACTTCGCCTGTGAAGCCAGTCGCACCGGTGTCCGGCCCGGCCACGATGTTCAGGCCAGACGCCTGCTCAGCGGTCAGGGTCAGCTTAACGCCATCGGCCAGTACGATATCCTGCACCTGAGTGATCTCGAGGTTCAGGGCGCTCCAGTTAGTGTTGGCATCGATGTACAGGGTGGTGTTGGCACCCAGGTTGATGTTCAAGTCACCGGCTGTCCAGGTATTACCCGCACCGATATGGATCTCTGAGTCAACAGCCGCGTTGGTGAAGTCGAAGCTCCAACCCGTCTGGTCGTCATCAGTACCCAGTACATCATCAGCGCCATCGGCGTCTGTGACGTTCAGTGTGGTGCCACCCAGTGTCAGCGTGGTGGTGCCAGTACCGGAGGTGAAGTCGAAGTTGGTTGAATCCAAGGCTTCGATTACGCCCAGTGTCAGGCTACCGCTGTGACCGGATGCATCAATTGTGGACAGGTCAGCACCGTCGATACCGTTGTTGCCAGCACCTGTGTGAGTGTCCAGCACGATGTCGCCGCTGCCGGTGAACACCAGGTTCTCGGTAGCCGTCAGTTCAAGTGCATCTGAACCGCCAGTCACGGTCAGCAGACCGGTGCCCTGATGGTCGATATTCAGGGTTGCGATATCGGTGTCGCTGGTATCCAGCGCCTTGATGGTGACATCGCCCGCTCCGGTGATGGTCAGGTTGGCGACAGCGTCGTCAGCCGGGACATCAATGGAGTTGAACGTGATCACACCCTGGCCTGCGCCGTCACCGATGACCAGATCCTGTTCGGCGTTGATCGCAACGTTGAGCAGGTTGTTATCGCTGGTGTTGTCGCCACCCAGGACAGTCGCGGTACCGATATCACCCAGAATGGTGTTCAGCTCATCACCAACGGAGTTGATAGTCAGCTGATCGAAGTAACGGATATTGTAGTTAGCAGTATCCTTATCGGTACGCGTCGGGATGCTGAGGTCGCCGTTCAGCGTAACATCGCCTTCCAGGTTCAGAACCAGCGTACGGACTTCGTCGGTGTTATCCCAATCATTGAAGATCAGGCCGGTCGGAGTCGTGATGCCTTCTTCGATCGATACAACACGGTATGTCGCATCCAGGAAGCCAAGGTCGGCCGGGTCTTCATACAGACGCAGCTCAACTGTGCTGGCCAGGTCATCAATGGAGTACTCGACGTTGGAGTTACCACCCGTGGTGAAGCCGTTCGCCAGCGCTTTCAGGATGGTGACATCATAGCCGGAGGCATCAATCTGACCCGGGTAAGTAGTGTGCGGTGTGAACTGGAACACCAGCGTGCTGTTGGCACCACCGGTCACGTTCAAGCCGTCGGCCTGCAGCGCACTGGCCAAGCCCAGGGTCTGACCGTCTGCCAGCAGGACTTCCAGGCGAGTCAGGTCATCCAGGTTGGTAACGGCGTTCAGGTTCACATCTTCAGCCAGTGACAGGGTCACGGTGGCTGCATCCGCGATACCGGACAGGTTGAGGCCATCAGCTACGTCATTGCCGTCTTCGTCATAGTTAATATCCGCCTGTTTCAGGTCGGTGATATTCACTGTGAAGGCGTTACCGTCGCTGTTATCACCGTCGGTATCCACACCTACGATGGTGCCCGCTGCAGCCAGCTGCTGATACTGCGCTGCCGTCAGGTTCAGCGTGCTGCCTTCCAGAACGCGGATTTCGCCAACGCCTGTCAGATCAGTGGTCGGATCCAGGGTGATGGTGCCTTCCGCGATTGTAACGGACGCAACCGTGATGCCTTCAGCAATGGCTTGTGCATCGAACGGATCGCTGCCCAGCTCAACGATGTGCAGGACTTCATCTTCAGCGGAATCGGTCGTGCCGTTCAGCAGATTAGCGGTACCCAGTACATCCAGCTGTGCCTGAGACAGGGTCAGCGTCGCCTCTTCACCGATGGTGATCTGGCTTACGCCGGAGAGATCATCGTCAGAGAGGTCCACGTTACCCGCAATGGTCAGCTCAATGTTGCTGCCGGTGAAGCTCAGGGCATCGGTGTTACCTGCCGCCTGGTCGATCTTCGCAGCATCGATGGTCAGGCTCAGGGTGCCGGTGCCGTTGTTTGCAATAGTCAGGCCGTCGATATCGTCATCCGTGGTATTGACCGCACCGATGGCGACATCTGCACTACCGGTCACGGTCAGTGTGGCGGTCGCTGCACTGTCGTCATTCGCGGTAACGCCGTCAGCCGGGGTGTTATCCAGGCTGCCACCGTTATCTTTACCGTGTGAGCTGAACAGGATTTCGCCTGTCAGTTCAAACGCCTGATCAGCATTGATGGTAACGGATTTCAGGTTGTTATCACGGCTACCCACAATAACGGCAGGGCCATACGCGGCGGGTGTGATATCACCATTGATCACGTTGGCGGTCTGGCCGTTGATCTCATTCGCACCGGTACCGGTGGAGTTGATCACCAGCGACTGCAGGTAGTGCGGTACCAGGCCGTCTTCGTCTACATCGACTTCAACGGTGGACAGTACCAGGTCGCCATCATGGATGCGTGTACCACCTTCCAGGTTCAGGGTCAGGTGAGTGATCTCTGAATCCAGCTGGTATTCGTTGAAGGAGATGTCACC
>NZ_JBEPQA010000051.1:0-8658 GCF_040547585.1 Marinobacterium sp. MBR-111 | reverse complement strand
TTGAAGGGCGGCATCCATATCGAATGTAGGTTTAGTCATGAGTCATCCCTTTTCGGTTCAGTCTAAAGAAATGACACAGAATTCTGAACACTACCCGCAAGAGGGCAAAACAGTTGTATCGGCGCTGGAAGCATTAGGTGTTTAAAGATTAGGCAGTATTCATATAAGCATATGATTTAAAGGATCTTTACCTCGATAGACACTATGTTAATCTGTGCGCATTAGGCGACGAAAGTTGCGCAAATTATGAATTAAGCAGGTAGGCCCCCATGTTTTTCAAAAACCTCAGAGTTCGTGCCAAATTATGGCTGTTGATCGGTATTGCCGGTTTTATGTTGCTGTTTCTAACTTCGACAGCACTGCTGGATATGCGCCACTCACTTCAGCAGGAGCGTGAGGCCCAGCTGAATTCATTACTGGATACTACCCTAAGCCTGACAGCTTCCTTGCAGGCACGGGTAGCTGCGGGCGAGCTGAGCGGCGATGAGGCGCGGCAGCAGGCACGTACTCTGTTGGAAAACATGCGCTATGCCGGCAATGAGTATTTCTTTGTTCTGAATGCCAACGCCGACATTCTGGTACATGGGGGCGATACGTCTCAGGCAGGTCGTAATCTGAAATCAGCAAGAACCCCGGATGGGGTACCTGTATTTGCGCAGATGGCAGCGATGATCGGCGGTGGAAAAAAGGTAGAGGCATTTAGTTATCTTTGGCCCAAGGCCGGCAGTACCGAGCCTCAACCCAAGCTGACGCTGGCCAAATCCTTTGAGCCCTGGGGTTGGGTGATTGGCACAGGGGTATATATGGATGACTTGAATGCGGCGTTCATGGAAGACCTCATACACCTTAGTCTTCAGCTGCTCGTTGCCCTGGCCCTTCTGATACTGTGTGCGATTCCTATCGGACGCACGATAATAATGCCTCTTGATATTATCAGTGACGTGATGAAGCGTGCTGCCAATGGTGATCTTCGGGTGCGTACCGAGCTGACCAGCCGGGATGAGCTGGGCAAGGTGGGTCGGCGTATCGATGAAACTCTGGGCGTGTTCCAGGATCTGGTTCATCAGATTGCCGGCTCGGCGACCCAGGTATCAGCCAGTGCTGAAGAGTTGGCCCGCAGTGCCGAGGAAACCAGCGCGGCGCTGGATGCACAGGCGCAGGAAGCTGAGCTGCTCTCCACCGCCATGAACGAGATGGCCGCCAGTGTGCATGAGGTTGCCCGTAGTGCCGGTGAGACGGCGGCGGCGATTGAAAGTGCCGATCATGAGGCTGATGAAGGCAACCATGACGTTGAAGATACCGTTGAACGTATTCAGGCGCTTGCTCGCGAAGTTGATGCAGCGGCTGAGGTGATTCAGGCTCTGGAAGGTGACACGGTTCAGATCGGCCAGGTGCTGGGGCAGATCCAGGCCATTTCCGAACAAACCAACCTGCTGGCGCTGAATGCGGCGATTGAGGCGGCTCGCGCCGGTGAGTCCGGCCGAGGCTTTGCGGTGGTGGCTGATGAAGTGCGCCAGCTGGCGCAGCGGACCCAGGGCTCTACCGAAGAGATTCGCAGCATGAACGATCGTTTGCGTTCGGCAGCTCAGCGGGCTGTTGAAGTGATGGAGCGTTCCAAGGAACGTGCGGATGCCAGTGTCACAACCGCCCAGCATGCGGGCAAGGAGCTGAGCCGTATAGTGGAACAGATGGCGCACATCCGTGACATGGGCGTACAGGTGGCAGCGGCGGCCGAAGAGCAAAGTCAGGTATCGGAAGAGATGAACTCCAATCTGCTGCGTATCACTCAGGCCTCTGAAAGCACGGTTGCGGCTGCGAATACCGTGGCAGCCAGTGGTGAACAGCTGCAGCAGCTCTCACGCAGTCTGCAGCAACAGATCAATCGCTTCAGTACCTGATCTGGGCCTGTTGGCAACGGGGGGATATACTGGGGCGAAATGTCTGAACATGCGCGGAGAATTATGAAATATCGCATCATCCCGGTAACCCCGTTCCAGCAGAACTGTACTCTGCTCTGGTGTGAGCAGACCGGCAAGGCAGCCGTGGTCGACCCCGGCGGAGACCTGCCCCTTATCAAGGCTGCCATTGCCGAAGAAGGGGTAACGCTGGAAAAGATTCTGCTGACTCACGCTCATATAGACCATGCTGGTGGAACCGCTGCGCTGTCTCATGAGTTGGGTCTGACCATTGAAGGGCCGGGTCACGAGGATGAGTTCTGGATTGAGGGATTGCCCAAGCAGAGTCAGATGTTCGGTTTTCCGAATGTGGATGTGTTCACGCCGGACCGTTGGCTGGAAGAGGGTGATCGTGTCAACTTCGGTGAGGTTGAACTACAGGTGATACACTGCCCGGGACATACGCCTGGTCACGTCGTGTTTTACCACGCAGACTCGTCACTGGCACTGGTGGGTGATGTTCTGTTTCAGGGCTCCATTGGCCGCACGGACTTCCCGCGGGGTGATCATGCCACCCTTATCCGCTCGATCAAGGAAAAGCTTTTGCCATTGGGCGATGAAATACGTTTCATACCCGGGCACGGTCCCATGTCGACCTTCGGTCAGGAGCGGCTGACCAATCCGTTCATTGCCAGTCGGTTTGGCTAATGTTCCCGACTCTTTGAGGAAACACCACCACTGACGATAAAGGTGGTAACGTCCCCGGCCGGCTGGTCCAGAGCTGTAACCCGGTTGGCAGGGACGATAATCAGGTTTCCGGCAAAGTTGTATGATTGTGGCAGGTAAACAGCTACCTCTTCATTCAACCCCCAGTGTGACAAATCCTCAGCTGTGATGAATCCGGCAACACGCACACCGGCTTCTTCGCTTAAGCAAACCAGTACTGGCTTGTTGAAGCGCTTGTCCTCACCCAACAGTGCGTTGAACAGATCTCCTACAGCGTTATAGAGCAGCTTCACCAGCGGTATCCGCTTCATCAGTTGCTCAAATCGCCTGACCAGATAACGGCCAAGGTAGTTATTGGCCAGTATGCCCACTACCGTGATCAGTGTCAGTGTAGAGGCGATAGCCAGAAGAGTGGTGGGCCAGCCAGGCTCGAGCTGGGGCAGCAACTGATGAAACAGTCGGCCAAGCGCCGAGAACAGGGTGTTGTTCAGGGCCATGAAAATGGCATATACCAGATAAAAGGTGATAACGGCCGGCAGCAGTACCAGCAATCCCTTGAAAAACAGCCGAATCAGAGTGTTCATGGATATCCCTTCTATTTGTGCAACAGCAGCGCCAGTTCGAACAGTTGCGGGTCAAGTCCCTTGCGATAACGGATTACGCTATCGAGAGGAATATCCAGTATGGCACCTTCGGACACGCCTACCATAATGTCGTTATAACCCGCCAGCAGATAGCTTACGGCCATGGCACCCAGTCCAGAGGCCAGTACCCGATCATGCCCACTCGGATGCCCTCCGCGCTGAATATGGCCGAGAATGCAGACCCTTGGGTCTTCGCCCTGCTGCTGCAGCTGCTGAGCCAGCCTGTAGGTAAGGCCGGGCTCACGTCCCTCTGCTACAACAATAATGCCGCTGGAACCCTTGCCTGTTCGGCGATTTTCACATAGCTGGCGCCCCAGTTCTTCGATATTTACCTGGTACTCCGGCACAATCACCATCTCGGCACCGGCGGCAATACCTACATGAGTGGCCAGGAAGCCGGAGTTTCGGCCCATGACCTCTACCAGAAAGTAACGCTCATGCGACGAGGCGGTATCACGGATCTTATCAATGGCATCCAGGGCGGTATTGACGGCGGTATCAAAGCCAATGGTGTCTTCCGTACCGAAGATATCGTTGTCGATGGTGCCAGGAAGTCCGATAACGGCAATGTCACTCTCTTCAGCCAGTAGATGAGCCCCCGTCAGTGAGCCATCCCCACCAATTACGATCAGCGCACCTATTCCGGCATTTTTCAGGTTGGCTGCGGCCTGCTGCCGTATCTCTGGGTCCTTGAACGCCTCACAGCGGTCACTTTTCAAAATGGTGCCACCGCGCTGTACGATGTTACGGACAGAGGACGATGTCATCACGCGCAGGTCTCCGGCTACCAGGCCACTGTATCCTTTTTGAATACCGTATACCTGCACGCCGCTGTTCAGGGCCGCTCGCACGACGCCTCGAACGGCCGGGTTCATGCCGGGCGAATCTCCACCGCTGGTCAGAACCGCTATGGCGTCGAAATCACGGATGGGTTCAAGATCAGGCAGACTGTACATAAACGACTCCCTGGTGAGTGGGCATGCTGACACTATAACTGAATTATTGCGTTATCGTGATAGAAGTGGAAACGATCCATGTTACGGTTTTTGCAGTAAAAAAATTCTGTTGCAGGTTGATGCCGGCGCAATGCTGGCCAATACTGAAAGCTCTGAGTCCGACCCGGCACGGGTGCGTGACCGCAGATTTCCGATCAAACAGGAGAGTTGAACATGGCGTTGAAAAAAACACTGATCTCAGCCGCGATGGCGGCAGGTGTAATGGCTGCAGGGCTGACCGCACCAACAACGGCGAGTGCGGAAAGCTTTATTACCATCGGTACCGGCGGGGTGACGGGAGTTTACTATCCCACAGGTGGTGCCATCTGCCGTCTGGTTAACAAGGACCGTTCTGAGCATGGCATCCGCTGCTCGGTCGAAAGTACGGGTGGCTCCATTTATAACCTGAATACAATCCGTGCCGGGGAGCTGGACATGGGTGTAGCTCAGTCCGACTGGCAATTCCATGCCTACAATGGCACCGATGCCTTTGCCGAACAGGGGGCAAACAAGGATCTGCGCTCCGTTTTTTCACTTCACCCCGAGCCGTTCACTGTGGTTGCGCGAGCCGACGCTGGTATCAAGAACTTCAATGACCTCAAGGGCAAGCGGGTCAATATCGGCAACCCGGGTTCAGGTCAGCGCGGTACCATCGAAGTCATCATGAAGGCGAAGGGCTGGACCAACAGCGATTTTGCGTTGGCATCTGAGCTGAAGGCTTCAGAGCAGGCCAGTGCACTGTGTGACAACAAAATTGATGCAATGGTTTACGTTGTTGGCCACCCAAGCGGCGCAATCAAGGAGGCAACCACCTCCTGCGAAAGCAATCTGGTAGAAGTGAATGACGCGGCCATCGACATGTTGGTGAATGAGAACAGCTACTACCGCAAGGCTGTGATCCCGGGTGGCATGTATCAGGGCAATCCTGATGATGTTGTAACCTTCGGTGTGGGTGCCACGATTGTAAGCTCTGCCAGTGTGCCTGATGATGTGGTTTATAATGTGGTCAAGGCGGTTTTCGAGAACTTCGACACCTTCCGCAAATTGCATCCTGCTTTTGAAAACCTGAGCAAGGAAGAGATGGTACGAGATGCCTTGACGGCACCCCTGCACCCGGGTGCAGAGAAGTACTACAAGGAAGCCGGCCTGCTTTAAGCACCGGCAGCAGGGGGGTGACCCCCCCTGCTCACCCCCTCCTTTCTGTCTGAAACAAGGGTGTAGATCGTGACTCAGGAAGACAAGCAGCAAACCTCCAATGACGATATTCAGGCACTGGTCGCACAGTCCGACAGCGGTGCTCGCTCTCCCAAGGGCCTGCCTGGGCGCCTTCTTTGGGGGGTTGCACTGGCCTGGGCTCTGTTTCAGCTTTGGTATGCCTCGCCACTTCCTTTTATGCTGGACTTCGGGGCCATCAATGATTCCAAGGCTCGTGCCATCCATCTGGCATTTGCCATATTTTTATCTTATACCGCTTACCCGGCGCTGAAACGTTCACCACGTTTCCACATCCCGATCCAGGACTGGATATTTGGACTCCTGGGTGCTTTCTCTGCTGCCTATCTGGTCATTTTTGAAGCGGAACTGGCCGGACGCTCGGGTGCACCGATCACTGCGGATGTGGTGGTAGCTGTTATGGGGATGCTGCTGTTGCTTGAGGCAACTCGACGCGCCCTGGGGCCACCGTTGATGGTCGTTGCGGCAGTATTTTTGACGTATACATTCGCAGGGCCTTACATGCCGGATGTGATTGCCCATAAGGGTGCAAGCCTTAACAAGGCGATGTCGCACCAGTGGTTGACTACTGAAGGTGTGTTCGGGGTTGCGTTGGGCGTATCCACCAGCTTTGTGTTTCTGTTCGTGCTGTTTGGCGCTTTGCTTGAAAAGGCAGGCGCCGGCAACTACTTCACCAAGGTCTCGTTTTCTCTGTTGGGGCACATGCGCGGAGGGCCGGCAAAGGCTGCGGTGGTGTCTTCAGGGTTATCAGGCCTTATATCCGGTTCTTCCATCGCCAATGTTGTAACTACGGGTACCTTTACCATTCCATTGATGAAGCGCGTGGGGTTTCCCGCTTACAAGGCCGGGGCTGTTGAGGTTGCAGCATCTACTAACGGTCAGCTTACGCCGCCGATCATGGGGGCAGCAGCCTTCCTTATGGTTGAGTATGTGGGCATTTCCTATATTGAAGTAATTCAGCATGCCATTCTGCCGGCGTTGATCTCCTATATTGCACTGATTTATATCGTGCATCTGGAGGCGTTGAAGGCGGGCATGCAAGGTCTGCCGAAGCGTAATGATGGCGGTACCCTTGCTCAGAGGCTGGCGACCTGGGTTGGTATTATAGTGGGGGTATGTGTTGTCTCACTTGGACTCTATTATGGTTTTGGTTGGACCAAGAGTTACATAGGCAGTGCCAGCTACTGGATTATGGCCGCAATCGTATTTGTGGCTTATCTCTGGCTGGTTCGCCACTCCGCAGCTTACCCAGATCTGAAACTGGATGATCCTGACTCAGATATAGTCGAACTCCCTGAAACAGCACCGACCGTCAAGTCGGGTCTTTATTTTCTGCTGCCGGTTTTTGTACTCGTGTGGTGTCTGACAGTGGAGCGCTTTTCTCCGGGGCTGTCTGCGTTCTGGGCAACTGTGTTCATGGTAGTGATTGTGCTTACACACAAGCCGATAAAAGCCATGTTTCGGGCCCAGGGTGCGTTTGGACAGGGGGTAAAGGAAGGCTTCTGCGATCTGCTTGATGGGCTGGTGACAGGCTCTCGAAACATGATAGGCATCGGCGTGGCAACTGCAGCGGCGGGTATTGTCGTGGGAACTGTTACGTTGACCGGAATCGGTTTGGTTATGACCGAGTTCGTTGAGTTCATTTCGGCGGGCAATATCATGCTGATGCTGCTGTTCACCGCTGTCATTAGCTTGCTGTTGGGTATGGGGCTGCCAACAACAGCAAACTATATCGTCGTATCCACATTGATGGCTCCGGTCATTGTGACTCTGGGGGCTCAGCAGGGGCTCATTGTGCCACTGATCGCTGTACACCTGTTTGTGTTCTATTTCGGAATATTGGCCGATGACACACCGCCCGTAGGGCTTGCTGCGTTTGCTGCTGCAGCGATAGCACGCTCGGACCCAATCAGAACCGGTGTTCAGGGTTTCACCTATGACATCCGCACAGCGGTGTTGCCCTTTATGTTTATTTTCAACACTGAGTTGTTGCTGATGGGGATAGAAAGCATTCCGCATCTGCTGGTCACCATTGCGACTGCAGTGATTGCCATGCTGATTTTTGCAGCTGCGACTCAAGGCTACTGGCTGGTGAAAAGCCGTTGGTATGAAACCCTGTTGCTGTTACTGATCGCATTTACACTGTTCCGTCCTGGCTTCTGGTGGGATGAAGTTTATCCACCTGTAATCAACGAACCAGCTCAGAAGATTGAATGGCTGGCAGAACAGGTTCCTGCCAATGGCCACCTGATGATTCAAGCGAGGGGAATGACAATTGATGGCGATGAAGTTACTCGACTGATTCGTCTGCCGTTAGAAGAGGGCAGTAGTGGAGCCGAGCGGCTTGAGAATGCTGGCCTGGTGCTCAATATAAATGATGACAGCGTGATTGTTGATCTGGTTGCATTTGGCAGTGCAGCGCAGGACGCAGGCTTCGACTTTGACTGGGAAATTCTGTCCATTCAAGTTGAGGCAGATCGACCGGATAAACAATGGATGTATTTACCAGCTCTCTTGCTGCTGGCTGTATTGGCATGGTTGCAGATACGTCGGAGACGGGCATCTGCACCAGAGACACAGGAGGCATGATGTTTAATAAAATACTGCTGCCGATTGATATGCAGGACCGAAATACAGCGCAGGAAGCGTTGCGTGAGGCAGCACGCTATTTGGCAGGGCCTGAGGCCGAGCTGCATGTGATGTCGGTAATGCCCGGGCTCAATATGCCAATGGTCGCCGCCTACTTTCCGGAAGATACAGTTGAGAAGGCGTTGAAGGAGCTTGAATGTGAGCTTGCGCAATTGATCAAGGAAACCGTTCCGGAGTTGGCTCATTGCCATGAACATATCTGTGAAGGCAATGCGGCCAAGCAGATAATCAAGCAGGCAAATAAGCTGGACGTCGACCTCATCGTTATGCCCAGTCACAACTATTCGCGTATGGAAAACATACTGATCGGCTCGGTTACCTCGCGGGTGGTTGAGCGTGCGCACTGCTCGGTAATGGTGCTGCGATTAGCAAAGCAAAAAAAGTGATATCGAGGCGTTGACAGCGATCCGAATCGCTGTAAAATACGCCACCTCATCAGCGCTGACCGCGCGTTGTTTTCTCCGCCAAGGCAGTGAAAACAAACGAAAAAAACGGTTGACACTGAAACGGGTTGCG
>NZ_JBEPQA010000050.1:0-9192 GCF_040547585.1 Marinobacterium sp. MBR-111 | reverse complement strand
TACTGGGTGCGGCCGAAGCTGTCCTGCCATGAGAGCAGTCGAGTGGCTGTGAATGTGAGCAGTGCATCCGTGATTTTGCCAACCAATGCAAACAGAACCAGTGCACCAATGATAATGGCCGGGTTGCCGGTCATTTGACCGTCCAGCATCAGGAAGCCCAATCCCTGACTGGCCCCCATCAACTCGGCGGCGATGACAAACATCCACCCCAGCGCAAGCCCCGAGCGCAAGCCGGTGAAATAGGCTGGCAGCGTGCCGGGCAGCAACACTCGGAATACCCGGTCAAAGGTGCTCAGGCGATAGACGCGGGCAACCTCAAACAGCTTGCGGTCGCTGTCACGTATACCGGCCATCAGGTTCAAATAGACCGGGAAAAACACGCCAACGGCAATCAGAATGATCTTGGATGTTTCAAAAATGCCGAACCAGAGAATGAACAGGGGCACCCAGGCCAGAGACGGTACGGCCTTGATCGCCTGCAGGGCGGGGTCTAGCAGCTCTCGCGCCAGGCGGGAGTAGCCGGTCAGCGCGCCCAACAAGGTGGCTGCGACTGTTCCAGCCAGAAAACCGGCTGCGACTCGGCCTGTGGTCACCAGGATATGCTCACTCAACGCACCGCTACTCCATAGTGCGGCCAGCTCAGACCAGACCTGCAGTGGATGCGGCAATACGTAGGCAGGGAATACGCCCCGGGCCGAGAGCTGTGCCCACACCAGCAAAAATGCCAATGGCAGCAGCCAGCTTTTCCAGCTCAGCAGACTGAACAATCGCCTGGGGTTGAAAAAAGCGCTGGAGGGCCGGGATGAACCGGCTCCAGAACGCAGAGTCAGGGTTTTCATACCGAACCTCCGAAAGGATAATCAGTGGTTGAACTGACGATCGATAAGCTGATCAGCGACAGCGGTGACATTTACCTCCGGTTTGATGATGCCGATATTCTGCAACACCTTGCCGGTTTCGATCAGCAGTGCACGATGTTCGTCACCAATGGCTGCCTTGGTAATGTCGGTGCGTTCGAGTTGGCGCGCAGCGACGTCGGCACTGATGCCGGCGGCTTCTACCAGTGCATCACGCAGCTCCTCCGGGTTTTCCAGGGCATAGTGGCGCGCCTTTTCGTAGATACCCAACACGCGCTTGACCAGTTCGGGATTTTCCTCGGCAAAGGCAGTGCGCACGTTGAGAATGCCGTAGGTATTCAGATCCACGTTGCGGTGGAACAGTACGGCACCGGACTCCAGTTCAGCGCGGGCCATGTGAGGGTCAAGACCGGCCCAGGCATCCACCTGATTGCGCACCAGTGCGGTGTAGCCATCCGGATGCTGCAGCAGCACGGTGTTGATATCCTTCTCGGTCAGATTGTTTTCCGCCAATACACGCAGCAAAAAAATATGCGGATCCGTTCCACGCGTTACGGCAACCGACTTGCCTTTCAAGTCAGCGGCGGAACGAATGGCGGAATCTTTGCGGGTTACCAGTGCAGTCCACTCCGGCTTGGAGTAAACGTAGATGGAGTTGATCGGCAGTCCGTTGGACTTGGCGACCAGTGCGGCAGATCCCGCCGTGGAGCCAAAGTCAATTGCGCTGCCGCGTAAAAACTCCAGCGCTTTATTAGAGCCCAGGCTCAGAGTCCAGCGCACATCGATATTGTCCTTGGCCAGCTCCTCTTCCAGCCAGCCTTTCTTCTTCAACAGCAGGCTAACCGGGTTGTAGTAGGCGTAGTCGATGGAAACCCTTTCAGGGGCGGCCTGGGCAGCATGCAAAGGGGATAGCGCCAACAGCGTGGCCGCTGCGGTTGTGATCAAGTGGCGTTTTACGGAGTGGAAACGATTTTTTATATTCAATTGAGTGTCCTCATCAGGCAACAATGAAGACGTATGGTGTCACGGCTGGAAAGCACACAGAAATAGGAAAAAATGCATAGCTTTCCGGTATTTAAAGGGTTTGCCCGCGCGGGGCGGGCAGGTAACAAAGACTCAGCGGTCATGTGTCCAGAGTCGGTATAGCCAGCGTGCAAACCAGTCGAGCAGGAAGCCGATAAGGCCGATCACCAGAATGCCGGCCATGAGCTCGTCGTAGGCCAGCCGGTCACGGGTATCCAGAATGAAGTAGCCCAGCCCTGCCGTTACGCCTAGCATTTCGGCCGGTACCAGCACGATCCAGATGATACCGATGGCCAGCCGGACTCCGGTCAGAATATGCGCCGTGATGCCAGGCAATACCAGACGCAGCACCAGCTCGCTGCGGGTGGCTGAAAGGCTTTGACTCAGCAACAGCCAGTTTTTGTCCAGCTGACCGACGCCGGTGGCCGTGTTCAGCAGAATCGGCCAGATGGCCGCGAAGGCCAGCAGAAAATAGACCGGTGCATTTCCCACCCCCAGTACCATCACGGCAATGGGCATCCATGACAGAGGCGAAATCATGCGCATGAACTGAAACAACGGGCTGCTGGCGCGGGCAAAGCAGCGCGACATGCCAGTGAGGATACCCAGCGGGATGCCGATCAGCACGGCAAACAGCAGCCCCACCCACACCCGTTGCAGGCTCAGCTGAATATGGTCATAAAAGTAGCCATCCTGCAGTAGTCGCTGCAGCGCTTCAAATGTGGGTATCGGGCCCAGGCTTGATGCGATGGGCAGGGTGTGGGCCAGCAGGCTCACACCTAACCACCATCCCAGCAGTGCAAACGCCAGTCCATACAGAGGCAGCATTCGATTAATGAGTCGATGGGTCATACGATGATCGATTCCCGTCGCTCAAAACTCGGATCGATGCCAAACACCTGCGGTCCACCTGCATTTTCGATGGCCCGACGTACAAAGCGGTCATCAACCAAGTCACGGGCTACAAATTCGGGTGACAGTTCGCCAAGGAAGCCATTATTACCTTCCAGATGAGTCCGGGTCAGACTGCGTACCAGCTCTTCGGTATAGGACGAATAGGGATAGGGCTGGAAATCAATTCGCTTCTGCGGCCAGTCAGGATTGTGAATAATGCCGGCAGACTGGTATTGGGCGTAGTCGCGAGCGGAGAACACCTTGTCCAGGGTTTCAACCGAGTGCGGCGTGTAGCGCCCGGTGCCGCTGGCAGCCAGCAGGGCGGCCGTTTCATCACTGAACTGCAGGCTCCATTTCTGGGCATCAACAATGGCATTGGTCACCCGTTGCGCCCATTCGGGACGATCCTGCAGGTCACGTTCGGCCATGAAGGTTACACAGCAGGCATGGTCTTTCCAGATGTCGCCCGAAAAGCGCAGTACCTTGCCAACGCCCTTGAGTTCGGCGGCAGCATTGAATGGCTCTGCCACAATAAAGCCCGCGATACCGCCACCGGCCAGGGCCGACACCATTTCGGCGGGTGGCTGCACCACCAGGTTGACCTCATTATCAGCCAGTGTCTGGCCCGGCCGCAGGGAAACGGGTTTGAGGCCTGCCTCACTCAGTACTTTTTGCAGCAGTATGTTGTGAATCGAATACCAGAACGGAATGGCAACCGTTTTGCCGGCCAGGTCACCTACGCTGTTGATGTTGTTGGCAACGGTCAGTGCTGATCCGCCCATATGGTTCCAGGCGACAATTTTGGCTGGAAATTTTGCCCCATAGCGCACCCACAGGGTTGCAGGGGTCAGCAGGTGAATAACATTAACCTGACCGGCTACAAAGGCTTCTACCAGCTGAGCCCAGCTGCGGAACATGCGCGGCTTTTCAGTCCGCAATCCCTGCTCGCGGAACAGCTGCAACTGATCCGCTACCAGCAGTGGGGTAGCATCGGTAATCGGCAGGTAGCCAATCTGAACCGGAATATCGTCGCCCTTGAGCGTGCCGGCACGCTGCTCTGCTGCACTGAGCAGAGGCGAGACCAGACTTGCACTGCCAGCCAAAGCGGCCATGCGCAAAAAATCGCGGCGATTGAAACCACAGCCCTCGACTTCAGGCTGACCTGGGGTTGGGAATAAACGGTTTTTACGCATGGGTTAATCCTCTTGTCGGATGTTCCGAGCCGCTATCCGAGTGGCGGCTATTCAGGTGAAGGGCTTGTAGAATTTCCTGCCTCAGCTGCAACAGATCGGGGCCGGAAGGTGGCAGCGCATCTGAGCGATCAAGCTGCCATTGCTGCACGATCTGCCCAGGAGACCCTCCCATCAGAATGATGCGGTCGGCGACCGCCAGAGCTTCATCAATATCATGTGTGACCAGTAACACGGCGGTGTTCCACTGATGGACCAGGTCCACCAGCAGTTGCTGCATTTCAGTCCGTGTTATGGCGTCCAATGCGGAAAAAGGCTCATCCGCGAACAACAGTTCGGGCTGACGTGCCAACGCCCGTGCCAGTGCAACCCGCTGCGCCTGGCCCCCCTGATAATTCCGTTGGCCAAGCCTTGCTGTGGCTGGACAACCCCACGGCTGACAATGCACGTGTCACTCGCACGTTTCGCTCAGCGCGACTGATGCGTGGCTGATGTTTGAAGTTGAGGCCGTAAGCGACGTTGTCGGACACCTTCAGCCAGGGCAGCAGGCTGGCCTGCTGGAAGATCAGAGCGCTGCGCGGGTGCGGACGTTCCACTGGTGCGTCATGAAAATACACATACCCTGCGGACGGACGATTCAGGCCCGCCAGCAAGCGCAGCAAGGTCGATTTGCCGCAACCGCTGCCACCCAGCAGCACCAGAATTTCCCGCGGGGCGATCTGTAACGAAACATCTTCAAACACAGGCTGCCCGGGACTGTAGTCGTAGCGCACCCGTTCAGCCCTGAGCAGCGGTTTGTCCGGGTAACTCATGCGGAGTGATCTTCATGCTTGGCCAGCTCACCCTTGAGCTGTGAAACACTGGGGGTCACCACCGGTATAAATGCAGCTTCATGCCAGCGACGGCCAAAGCCGGTGGGTTTATCCAGCAAATAGGCGTTGCCTCCCGTCGCTTCGAGCTCTTGGTTGGTAGCGCGCTGTACCAGTTCAGCGAGGGCAATGCGAAGCTTGAACAACTCTGCCGGCGCGGTGGCGAACAGACCGTTATTCACACCCTCGTAGAGTGCAGTGGTGTGCTGTTCAAGTGTCTCCTGGAGCGCGGACAGTGCCGGCTGCAGGTATGAGCCGTTGTGTTGTCTGGCGCGCAGGCTGATGCTGTCTAATGAAGCCCGTACATGTCCGATCGACATGCCACATTGCAGGCCAAGGAAACGGGGCCTAATGGATGGACAAAAGCGCAAGGCATCCGGGTGAATGATCTGACTCGGTTCCAGTGTCAGATTGTCGATTTGAAGGGCTGCAGTTGAGCTGCCACGCAGGGCCAACAGGTCCAGATTATCGCTGCGCGTCAGGCCCTCCTGGCGGCTGTCGAGCAATGCAATGGAAGGAGGGTGATCCGGGCCGTTTTCTACAATTGCTGCCACCAGGTACCCCTTCGGATCCAGATTGGTGACCCAGAACAGCTTGCCGTTAAGCCGCCAGCCGTCATCGTGCGGGGTGGCACGGATCTGAATGTCTTCAATGCCGGAGAGGTACTTCATCGCATTGGACAGGGCAGTGGCACCCGCAATCTCACCTTCGAGCAGTGCTGGCAACCACTGTTGTGCCAGCTCGAAATTGGGGGACGCCAGCAGGTACTCGATAAAAGTACGATGCCCCCAGGCGACAAATGCAGCCGTCAAAGAGTAACGTGCGACCTCGGCAATGACATCGATAGCCTGGCTGACTGGTTGTCCGTTTCCACCCAGCTCTTCGGGTACACTCACCCGAAACAAGCCGGACCGGGCCAGGCGTGACAGGAGCTCTGCCTGAGCAGGTCCGTCAGCATCCAGTTCGTCCGCATGTTCACTCAGCCAGGCCGTCAAAGCGGACAGGTCAGGGTTATCGATCAGGGTCTGTGCGTTCATAGGGTCAGGGCTCCTGTGGCATAAGGTTCCAGCTCAGGGTTCAGCGTGTTATGGGCGAGGTTGTTGGCAAAGTTGCACAGGGTTGCAAGGCTGATACCCAATACCACTCCCAGAATCTGCTCATCGCTGTAACCGGCGCTGCGGATATCGGCCAGCTCTCCGTCAGACACATTGCCGCGGCTGATGATGACGGCCTTGGTAAAATTGGCCAGCGCATCCAGTCGGATATCGCCAAGCGCTCGGCGTTGCTGCAGGGCAATGGTCTGCTCTTTGTTGAAACCCGCTTTTTTCAGGGCGATGGCGCTGTGCCCTGCAACACAGAAGTCACAGCCATGCACACTGGCAGCGGTAATCTGGATCACTTCACGTTCCTGCAGGGTTAAACCGCTGCGACTGTTGATCTCACCGACCGTCATATAGGTTTCCAGGCTGGCAGGTGAGTTGGCCAGAATGCCGATCAGGTTGGGCAAAAAGCCATTGTTTGCCTGCGCTTTTTCAACGCGAGTTCGGCTTGCTTCAGGAGCGGTTTCGGCATTCAGCAGGGGTAGACGTGTCATAACAAAACTCCATAAAAAAATGTTTCCTTATTCTGAATCAATATGGAGCCGGCGAAATGTCAGTGCGTCAGCATTTTTTGCTCATTCGTCTTGATCTGCATACCGGGCTGACGGCGGTACTCGCCGGGGGTGACCCCCAGTACGTTGCGGAACACCCGCGAGAAAGCGGCGATTGAGTGGTAGCCGACCTGCGCAGCCGTGTCACTTACACTGGCGCCGTTACGCAGCCGACCTGCGGCAATGCTCATGCGCAACAGTTGAAGAAAGCGTGCCGGGGGCAGTCCGCATAGCTCGCTGAACTGTTTGCAAAAAGCGGCCCTTGAAAGGTGTACCTGCACGGCCATCTCTTCGAGGGTCCACTCCTGCTGGGGGTTTTCCAGCAGGCCTTCCAGAAGCGGAGTAAATCGTGGCTCCTGAGCCAGTGCGAGCACGCCCCTGGGCTGGTCGCTGTCATCTGCGGCGGCACGCAACAGATATAAAAACAGCAGTTCGGTCAGGCGCTCGATCAAGGCACTGGCAGGAGCCTGCTGGTCATAGGCTTCTTTAAGCAGCAGTTCGAAAACAGGGCGGGCACCCTGCATGGCGATTCCGCCTCGCTCGAATATCAGGCAGGCGGGCAGCGAAGCCGTCAGCAGTTCTGCCGTCTGGCCACCCAGTTCAAAAAAACCACAGGCCAGCCCGGTACCGACCCGGTTGGTTTGCTCCAACGGCTGCATGGTGTTGCAGGCGGCACTGCTGCCTGCCTTGTCCGGCGTAATCCTGTGGTTGATGTCACGCAGCAGGAAGACTGCGTCTCCTTCACGCAGAGGACACACGGGTTGGCCAGGGCGATGCAGGTAGCATTCCCCATGCAGGATCAGATGAAAACTGGCGCGGCGGCGGCCCTGTGTTGAGGCCTGCCACTGGCCACAATACTGCCCCATGTGGAACAGGGATGATCGAATGCCCAGGCTTTCGATAAGGCGACTGCTCAATTCGATGGGTGATGTGGTGCGCTGCACAGGAAGGCCTCGTAACCATGAATGGATAACAAGGCCGACCTTACTGCCGATCAGGCAGGGGGATGAACCAATAAAAAGTGATATCTATTGCACAAATGCGCCTTGCTTTCCTGATCAGCCCTACTGATGAGTCCGCAGCCAGACACTGAAAGGCATGTTTTCATATCCGTGTGACTCAACATAATCCATGGCTGCGATCAGGTCGCCTTCCTGTTGCCTCCCCTGGCGTACAAGTACAGGCTCCTGTTCGGCGTTCATGAATATCAGCGCCGGGGTGCCGACAACACGAAACTCCGAGACAAGCTCAGAAAGTGTCAACTGCCGCAGGCCTGGCAACTCTATTGAGGCATCGGTTGAAAGGTCATAGGACTCTATCGAAAAGCGGTCGAACAGTTTTTCTGATATGAGTGATGATTGCAGGGTTTTATCCAGCTCATCGCAGTAGACACAATCAGCCTGCTTTATATAGAGAATCCTGAGTGCATCCTGTGTTGCTGAATACGATTCAGATGCCCCGGCAAAAAGGGTCAACAAGGCGAGAAAAGACAGGATCGACTTCATTTGAACTCCCCCCCCTATCGATACCAGAACAGAACACGGCGTCGCAGGGCTTCCAGACCGGACATGCATGAAGCGGCAATAGCCCCTGTAAACAGTATGCCAGCCAGCATCTGCGGGTAGTTGGCATAGTCTGCATGGATCTGAACAAAACGCCCCAGCCCTTCAACCGCGCCGAACAGCTCTGCAATGGTGAGCAGGATAAAGGCGAAAACCAGCCCTACCCCCAAACCAGAAAATATTTGCGGCAAGCTGGCCGGAAGCACAATGCGCAGCAGATATTCGAGCCGTCCAAGCTGCATTATTTTGGCGCTGTCTTTCCAGCGCTGCGGAGTAGAAGCAGCCCCAAGCGCGGTGTTGTGAAAAATGGGCCAGAATGCACCAATAAACACGATAAACACCGCAGAAAGGTGAAAGGTGGGCAGCACGGCGATAGCGTAGGGTATGTAGACCGTTGGCGGTACGGGGGCTGCGACCCTGGCAAACGGAATGAATGCCCGTTGCAGTGGGATACGTGTACCTACCAGCAACCCGAAAGGTATTGCCAAAGCGACGGCTAGCAAGTAGCCGGGAATCAGTATCTTGGACGATGCAAATGCGCTGCTCAGCAGCTCAGGCAGTGACTGTAACAGTGCGGAACCCACGACCCAGGGGGATGGCAGAAGTGGGTTTCGAGAGGCGTCATTCTGAAACGTCAGCAGGTACCAGCCCAATAGAATTGCCAGCCAAACGATCAGGCTTTCACGCCCGACAAGCAGGCGGCGGGCAATGCCAGGTGCCTGGTCTGTGTCCTTGAGCTGAGTTCCCGGAAGAGAAAGACTACGTTGAGACATTACTGGTTACCTCTTCAA
Source organism: Marinobacterium sp. MBR-111 (assembly GCF_040547585.1). Classification (NCBI taxonomy): domain Bacteria; kingdom Pseudomonadati; phylum Pseudomonadota; class Gammaproteobacteria; order Oceanospirillales; family Oceanospirillaceae; genus Marinobacterium; species Marinobacterium sp. MBR-111. The sequence goes on along the minus strand of NZ_JBEPQA010000050.1, from coordinate 355 downwards.
CTTTTAGACGTCGCAACACATCAGTGGCCAACGCTTCTTCTATCTGCAGGCGCAGTGTCTGCACATCGGCCAGATGCCGGAAGTGATCGCGGTCGGTACGCTCCTGCTTTTGGGGTACAGAGTGCACTGAAATCAAGTGGCCCGGTGATGCCCCCAAAACGGCAATGCGATCGCCCAGCCAGAGCGCTTCGTCCAGATCGTGCGTCACAAAAATGGTTGAAAACGCCTTGTCCTGTTGCTGCCTGACCTGGTTGAGCAGGTCCTGAAGCCGGATTCGGTTAACCGGATCCAGTGCGCCGAAGGGTTCGTCCAGCAGCAGGAGCGAGGCCTCCAGTGCCAGCGCTCGTGCGATGGC
>NZ_JBEPQA010000049.1:0-9283 GCF_040547585.1 Marinobacterium sp. MBR-111 | reverse complement strand
GAAGGTTTTACCCTTCTCGCGGAGTCGAATCGCCTTCTGCCTGAGAAGTTCCTGTTGCTCTGGGCTGAGCTTGCGTGCGTCTGTATTCATGCAGGCATTATATCAGATATAAATCACCGCCGGGTTAATAACGCTTGCAGCATGCGCGCCCACGGAATGGAGCCGAAGGCGCAATGTAGTGGGCGTCGCCGTGCCTGCACTTGTTAGGCATTTTCTAATGCAGGCCAGGACGGGCTATTGGTGACAAGGGTACGCCCGCTTAAACGCTTCATATAAATCAATCCGATACGCTTCATGATTAATAACCTGACTATCGTGGAGTCCTCCTTCACTCCTTCCCAGCTCCAATAAAGCACTGTTAACTTTCTGCCTTACGGATTCAAATTGAACCGATTCTGGTAGACAGACTTCCCCGTTATTTGCATATACGCCAAGATATCCAACCACATTCCCTGCATTCTTCAAATCCGGACGAAGTGCTGCAGCACCTGAAAGCCATTGTTTCCAGAAATTTGCGGAATACAGAAAACCTGACAGGAACAAATCGCAAGCAGGGCCAGGTTGGCCGCACATTCTCTTCCATTGCCCGTAACTCATATCATAGCCTGGCATTGCATAAGCAGGTGCGATGGCAATCAGAAAAACCACTAGAACAACTTTTTTAAACATAAAATCCTCCAAAATATGGTTGGCCTAACATTATTAATACTGCGCATGCGCATATTTGCTCTCAGTCGCAGACTGGAGAGCTGTTGTAAGCATATGAAGAGAAAGGATAAGTCGAGATGCCACAGTCATTCTCTTCCGGTGAAAACGAGCTTGCGCATTTTGCAGCTTTGCCGTGCGCAGTATCCTGCAACGGCCAGTCCATAGCCCTCTGATAGTGAATGATTTTTCAGCCTGTTACCAGTCGCAAATGAGCACCGGTACGCGACAAAGTGGGCGTGGAGAGCATGTTGCCATCAATACACTGTATAAAATCACAAAAAGCCAGGTTGACTTTTCCACAGGTGCTCGGCGCTCGAAACGATTGGATGACTCTTGTGAAGTTCCTCTCTGTGCGCTGGACCGCCCCATAGCCGGGATTTCAAGAGGTGGCCCGAAGCAAATGTTAGCTGGGTTGTTAACCTAACCTAGTATACAAGCCGTTCAGTATTATCATTAACGCTGAACACAGCGGTGACCTTGGAAGGGCTACGAAGGAACCATGGAAAGGACGTCCGGCAACCATCGACCGCGTACTGCTGCGACTTGTTAACATTCAGTCCCGAGGCGTCCAATTTCCCTCATCATCAAAGTTTGGTGATTGGCGCATACCAAAAGCATTCCACATCAAATCGATCTTAGGCCTCCTCGTCAGCTTCACACAGAAGGTACTGAGCACTGATCAGTATGATGAACATTATGCTTTTACTCAGTATGCAGGGGCTTCTCAGGCTCAACAGCAGAGGCCATTACAACCAGCCGCTGAGTTCCTCCTGCGGTGAGCGCATCAAAAGGATAACAGGTCACCAGTATCAGACCATCTGGAAAGGCAGTGGGCGTCAGCCGGGTAACGGCCGAATCCACCACCTGAATCTGATCAACCTGGTATGTCACATTTCCGTTATGGTCACTGAGCATCAGCGTCTGGCCTGGTTGTATATTCCGCAGGAAGCTGAAGTGGGTATCTCTGTGTCCGCTGATAATTCGTGCGGCATGGGTCATCGCATGTGCCTGCATATTTTCACCGGGGCCAAAAGCCAGCGAGCTGCCACTGTCTCCGGCCAGTACAATCTGATCAATGTCCATATCAGGCACGCTCAGACGCGCAACCGGCCAGTGGTCGGCCCAGGGCCAGGGTTTTACTGCTGCACCGCTGTCCAGACTTTCGGCCCAGGCATCGGCCAGTAGCCATTGCGCCAGCCGGGCTTTTACAGGAATCCACAGGGCTGTTGAGGTGAGGATCAGACCAGCAGCCACAAGGGCTGCCAGTATGAGGTTACGGATGCTGAGGATCATGCACACCACCTTGAACCGGACTTTCTGCGCCGCTCCACAATCATGACGGAAAGTGCTGCCAGCAGGGCGGCAAGTCCTCCGGCGAGGGGCAGCTGATATCCGGTAGCGCCTTGGGCCATCCCCAGATCAAGGCCGTGGGGTTTGGCTGCAGGCACCACCAGCGTTTCGCTCCCTTCCTGTTCAGGACGGACAGGTGTTTTATCAACGGCAACCAGGCTGGTGTATGGCGTAACCAGGTGATATTTAAGACCCAGCGCAATGATTTCAGAACGGATCTGTTCTTCGCTGACACCTCTGAGATACCCGCGGCGCCAGTCCTGCACCGCACGCTGGGCCCAGTCTGTCATGATACCCCGGGTATTATCCGCCGGTGCCAGTGTCAGTGTTTCCTGCCAGGCGGCATCACCAGTACGGCCACTGATACGGACTTCGCCTGTGCCGTTTGCCAGTTTCATCGACACAGCCAGCGGCTCACCGGAGTAAAGGTCAGGAATTACCGATGGCATCAGGTCTTTAATCCCATCGCCTTCGATCCTGATATCGGTCATGGCCGGTTTTTCCAGCTTGCTGAAGAGCATTTGCATGCTGCTTTCAGATTCAGACGGAGACGCAATATACGTAAAGGTGCCCCGTCCGGCTACTGCGGCCTCTTCCATAAAGTAACTGTTGGGTGCGCTACCAATACCCACGGTGAACAGGCGGGTGTTATCGAGACGACTGCGGATCAGATCAAACAGATGTTGTTCGTTGGACACACTGCCATCGGTGATAAACACGATCTGGCGCAATCTGGGGGTGTCATCGTTGCTGCGTACGCCTGTCAGTGCAGCAGTCAGTGCAGGTGCCATTTCGGTACCACCGCCTGCCTGTAGTGAGTTGATATAGCTGGCGGCCTGCTGACGGCGCCGGATATCGGCTATAACCGGCTGGTTAAAGAGCGTATCGGTTGAAGAGTTAAACTGAATCACGTTAAACGTGTCATCAGATGCCAGCCCGTCTATACCAGCCTGCAGCGCTCTGCGCGCGGCTTCAATTGAGGTACCGGCCATGGAACCTGACGTATCAATCACAAAGACCACTTCCCGGCTGTAGCGTGCTGTGTGCAGATCCTGAGGCGGCATCAGCATCAGCAGACCATAGTGTTCATCCCCGTGCTGCTCAGAGAAAAACGCCGCCGAAGGTTCGGCGCTTTCAACCGGTGTCCAGTTCAAAACAAAATCACGGTAGTCATCCGGCTCATCCGCCAGCAGGCTGATGATGTAGCGGCCATCTTCTGTCTGTTGCTGACTGATCTGATGTGAAGGGCTGTCCAAAGAGCTGAGTCTGAATCCAGGTTGCAGATTAAGGCTGATCTCAACCGGCCCCGGAGTAGGGCTGACGGCGTTGTCGTCATCGCCGCTTGTGGCCATCACGGTTTTACGCTCACCCGGCAGTACCTGCCAGCCGCTGCTCAGGGTTGCCTGTCCCTCAACCACGCGGCGCACTTCTGCGGGCTGTACCGGGTTATAACGTGGGGTGATTGCCAGCGGGAAACCGGCGCTGAACCGGCCATCTTTCCAGACCAGTGTCTGCTGGTACTCAATACTGATGGTGACCTCGCCACCCGGCGGAATATTGGCAACGGATGTGTGAAACAGGTTGGGGCGGTCCTGCTCGGTGAGCGCGGCGTTCTGTCCCTGAGATTTTGCCTGCTCGTAGGTTGCCCGGGCCTGCTCTTTTTCCTGAATATCACCCTCGATAATGCGGTCTCCTATCTGCATTTTCAGGTGATCAACGGCTGCCTCATCGGGCAGAGGGAACAGATACAGTGCCTCTGCCCAGTTATCTGTGGGGTTATGGAATACCTGGGTCACCTGAGCGCGCAGTACAGAACCTGTAATCTCCATGGCCACACGGGTGCTGACCAGCGGCATATCCTGTTTTTGCCCCTGCTCATCACGGGATACCAGGGTACCGTGGGTAACCGCATCAGCTACCGCATTCTGTGCACACCCCATCATCAGACAGGCCAGAATCAGTGGGCGAATGCCCTTGTGTGAAAATGTATGCATTGCTCTTCTCCTCATTAATATGAGGGGAGTATCTGCTTTCTGTTTGAGGAAAATGTGAAGTGAGTGTGGAGTCCTGTTTTTCTGTGAAATAAGAACGCCAGGTTACATTCAGGCACAGGTTGTACACACCCTAGAGATAATGTAAGCGGCTTTACACTAGCTGATCTGCCAAAGATAATGTGGGCCTCTGCACCACTTATGGACCGGCGTTTTAACAGAGGGAACACCATGGCGGTACTGATTGTTGAGGATGAACCCTCTATTGCTGACACCATACGCTATGCTCTGGAAACCGAACGGATGGTTAATATCTGGGTCACCACCGGGCAGCAGGCTCTGGATGCACTCAGCGAGGGTAATATAGAGCTGGTTCTGCTGGATATCGGCCTTCCCGATATGAGCGGATTTGATGTCTGCCGGGTCATCAGGCAGGCATCCTCTGTGCCGGTGGTGTTTCTGACCTCCCGCCATGAAGAGATCGACCAGGTGCTGGGTCTTGAACTGGGCGCTGATGATTACATCACCAAACCCTTCAGCCCCCGGGTACTCACGGCCCGTATCCGTGCTCGCCTGCGTCAGCCTCAGGAAGCTGCGAATATCAGCTCTGCCGGCTTCAGTCACGATGCAGATGGCGCCAGAATCATGCTGAATGGTATCTTGCTGGATCTGAGCCGCTATGAATACCGCCTGCTACTGTTACTGATGAGCAATCCCGGTAGAATCTATTCCCGTGAACAGTTGATGCAACAGGTGTGGGAAGAGCCTGAACGCAGCTTCGACCGCACTGTCGATACACACATCAAAACCCTCAGGCGCAAAATCCGCGACATCAGCGCAAACTGCGACCCGCTCAAAACCCGCCGTGGCCTTGGCTACAGCTTTGAGGCGGATGCATGAGCCTGAGATCACGCCTGATTCTGGTGTTTCTGTTTTCAGTGCTGACAGGCCTTGGCAGTGTGGTTTACTGGGTACTCGATGAGCTGGAGCCCCGTTATAAAGAAGCTCAGGAAGAGATTCTGGTCGATATATCAGAAATGATGGCTACTTTGATCGCGAATGAAGGCGTCAGCTTCAGCGAAAGCGGTGGCACCGTGATCGACACACATCTGGCTGAACGGCTCTTTGCCGGGCTGGCCGGCAGGCCCCTAAACGCACAGATTTATGACCTGCTTAAAACCGAAGTTGATCTGAGAATGTATATCACCGATGCCAAAGGCACCGTTATTTTTGATTCCCATTACACCGATACCGGCCGCGATTATTCCCAGTGGCGCGATGTCTATCTGACTCTGCGCGGTCATTATGGTGCCCGCAGCAGCGACGATGTAACCGGCCGTAGTGATACCGAACGGCTCTATGCCGCAAGCCCGGTGCTGTATCGCGGTGATATTATCGGTGTGGTGTCCACCGGAAAGCCCACCCGCAACATTAACCGCTTTATCAGCCACCTGAGCACCAACCTGCTCTGGATTTCACTGGTCGCTGCACTGGCAACGCTGTTGACCGGTCTTGTGATCACCCTCTGGATTACACGGCCTTTGCACCGCCTTGAACAGTATGCCAGAGGGGTTTCCAGAGGCGAACGCCCCGTGCTGCCTGCGCTTGGTCATAATGAAGTTGGGCGTGTGGGTAAAGCGCTTGAAAGCATGAAAGCCGCACTGGATGGCAAATCCTATGTGGCAGATTATGTGCAGAGCCTGACGCACGAACTGAAAGCCCCGATCGCCGGTATCCGTGGTGCCGCAGAGCTGTTACAGGAGCCAATGTCCGATGCACGGCGCAATCAGTTTCTCAATAATATTATTGAGCAGGGTTCAAGGATGCAGGAGCTGATCGAGCGCTTGCTGAAACTGGCCGCCATTGAATATCAGAGCAGCCTGGAACGACACGACAAAGTCGTACTGAAAGAGCTGATCACAGCAGTCTGCCGGAGCCTTGAAGACTATGCCAGCCGGCACAGAGTCAGCCTTGAATACAGCTGTGACCCTTCGCTGTCCATCACCGGCGACACTACCCTGTTGCAGGATGCACTGAGCAACCTGATCCGGAACGCCATAGAGTTCTCACCGCCGGAGTCAGCTGTAGTGATCAGTGCCATACAAAACGATGCTTCTGTTTACATCAGCGTAAAAGATTCCGGGCCCGGGGTGCCGCCTTTTGCTGAAGAAAAACTGACCCAGCGCTTTTTCTGTCTGCCCCGGACAGATGGGAGTAAAGGCAGTGGGCTGGGGCTGAGTTTTGTTCATGAAATCATGCAACTGCATAACGGAAAGCTGAATTACCACCGCGAAACAGAACCACCAGCCACTGTGTTCTCACTGACACTGCCAGCTGAATGTAGCCTGCCGAACGGAGTTTGATTCTATAGACTGAGCCATAATGATATTCCTTCAATGGCATTTTCTCTCATTCAGAGTCACCATCGCATATCAGACAACTTTCAGCCTTCACGTTAAGCTAGGCGTCACCTGAACCATTGTTATGTACTCTCAAACCTGGGACTCCGTTTTTGATATACCTTCAGTCCGATTAACACACTGGGCACAAAGGATAGTACTGCAAAGATGAGGACCCAGCCCGGAAGACCCGACAAGAAAAGCATGCAAATGATGACGTAGGGAATGAATCCGACACCTGCGACGATTTTAGCGTTCATTGACGAAGTATCTTCTGTAGTTTTCGCCGCAGTGTATCCAGCAATAAGCGCCAGAAGGGGCAACGCGAATACACTCGCGAATTGATAAACCAAGGATGATGGAATGAGGGACAGCAAATAAAGCACGGAGGCAACCCCCGCCGTTGAAACGAAAAAGCCAGCTCCGCAAGCAGCGGGACTTTGGGGCGGATTGGGCTTCATCACTGCTTTATACAAGCCCACCAAAACTGCGCCAGACGCGGCAACGATAATCACGTTCATTCGATTAGTTACTCCCTTAACTTAAAGATGCATAACGCAAAGGTAACCGGACGCTTTGTAGCGCCAGTGAAAAAGCGGTCCGGTTGACCGCCTGGTTAAACGTCTTTTGGATCAATCCCGCCATGTAGAAATTTCTCCGTACCATTCTCACCTTCCGGTCTCAAGCCTTCCCGCTGCATGGCTTCGTACCAATTTGCCACTGCAGGCTTCATCCAGCTCAGGTCCGTTTTCCAGACAGGGCCGACATGCTCCACCCACAATTCAATCTCACGCTCTGACGTAGGCGACGCCGAAGACAGCAGCTCGGCCGTAGAAACTAGCTGGCCCGCCAACTCGCCATCAATCACTTCGTCAGGAATTGACCAGTGTCCCTTGTTGCCAAGGCAGTCCGTATAAAACCCGAGCTGCTTGACCTGATCCAAAAGGGATGGATGCTTCGCATCTTTATCGAATATTGGACGAAGGTCGTCTAGTCTTCTTGCTCCCTCAGCCACTAGCTGAGGAAAAATCCACTGCACATTCTTGTTGGTGTGAGAGCGGTATCGCTTCCATTCTTCCTTCAGCTCCTTGTCGTCACGTGCAAGCGACATGGCACGAAGTATTGAGACCTTGCCGGACTCTTCGATAGAAAGGGCTGCTAGAGAACATGCTGTCGGAAGCCGTCCAGCTTCAAGAAGTAGCTTGGCATCCTGCGCCAAACGCGCCGCATTTTCCGACGCGGCAGTCATGCCTTCGGCTATCTGCGAGAAACTTAACTTTCCTTTATAACTTGGCAGTTTCTTCGACACAAGCCTCATCCGTTTAACGCTTTGCACACCGGACGAAATAAGCGTAGCTTATTGAGGTCCGAGCCGCACAGCGGCTGAAGTGCTGCAACATGTTAGCCTAGCTTCGCTTCGATTTTTGACAAAAACATAGATTGAAACTCGGGCTGCATTTCAGTTTTTGCATCCATCATGGAAACTATTTTTTCTGCCAACTCGTTCTTGTTATACGAAACACCATTTCTAGATACCATATCTCCTTCTATTGTTAACTCTTCGCCGAGTCCATATATCTTGTCTATCAAAGAAGGTGGGTAATAGTATTCAATTCCGTTTTTCGGCCAGATGACAATGTTTTCAGGAGGTACCCCCATCCTCTCAAGTTGAGAGGGCAGACTGGCTGAGTGAACAGAGTCCAATATAATAAATATCCTGTCCCGATATGGACTCTTCTGAAGATCAGATAGCAACCCCTTTGCTACAGTTAGAACTTCCTTTATTCTACTATCTGAATTGGCAGAAATAACGCTTACTTGATAGCTTGCATGCTTGAGAGAAATAACCCTCTCTATATATTTATGATCACATTTACCTTCGACAAGAATAATTAATGACGGTAGATATAGTGTTTCAAAACGGTTCCCTAATAAGAAAAAATGAATGCTGTTAAAGTCAGGCTGCGTACGTACCGGAGATACCGTTATTTCATCTCCTACCTTTGATACTATGTAATTATTATAAATATTTTTCTTATCGAGAAATATTGTTGAGTGAGTTGCAAAAACAAGAGTTTTTATATGGGGGAAATATTTTTCTCGATGAGCGCGATCAAATAGAAAATCTGCCAGAATCCCTTGAGCTTCTGGACTTATTCCCAACTCAGGCTCATCAATAAGAAATGTGTCGTAATCTTCGTCGAGTAAGCTCGTTACTAGAGTTGTAATTAGTCGAAAACCGGAGCTAGTAAATGAAATATTATGTCCATCACACGATATATATTTTTGTGACATGGAGTTGTTTTCTACAGTATATCTAAACTCGAGCGTGACGCCCAAAAGTTTAAAAATAATTTCAGTTAATTTATCTCGCCGTTCGTCGGATAATTCGGCAATGGCTTGCTGTAAATTAACAGGAGAATTATCAATATTTTGTTGCTGCTGTTGCCATTGCTGCATAAATTGCTGCCATTTCTGATCACGACGATTCTTATTTGGAGTGTAATGACCTAGCAGATTGAAATTTTGATACCTTGCCGGACCAAGATAAGAAGCATTCTGTCCCCATTGCTGAGTAAGTGTCTTAAGCAGAAAGGACTTACCGCAGTTATTCCTACCGACCAAAACAGCATATTCGCAATCTCTTATTTTTCTTAACGTTTCATTTGACTCATCCGTAAACCTTGTTCCTGGTTTCTGATCATATCGGTACATCAGAAAAACTCCATGTATGTGAGGCTAACGTTTAGTTAACGTGCCGCTGAAAGCGCAAAAAAATATACGTTGGCACAGAGTTCATGATGAGTCACCGATACTCCCCCTTTCAAGGTCACG
>NZ_JBEPQA010000048.1:0-9728 GCF_040547585.1 Marinobacterium sp. MBR-111 | reverse complement strand
GGTTTTAGGCGTCTAAAAAGCGGAAACCCGCATGAATACTGGCCTGAGGCGTGTAAAAGAGACGATTTTCAGTGGATAACTGTCGAACTCGGGTGGACTCTTCTTCAAATTGAAACAACAAGCGCAGTGAGCGATAGATGCAAAACATATGAGGAATGTGCTGCAGGAAACAGGCAACTTCGGTCGTTCAAATCGGGCAAAGCACCTGTGGTGCTGTGTTATAGCACAGATACGTCGCAGTCGAGCATGGTTGCGTATTGCGTGGAAGAAAGGCCCCGCTCTAGCGCAATATTTCATGACACCTTTAATCCGACATTGAGGACCTTTACATCACCGTCGTCCGCCAAAACCTTATCCCTGCACCATTCTAGTGCACAGTAAGCCTAGTCAACTCAAGGTAGCCCTACAGGCGCCAAAATGCCAACAGGTCAGAGCAAGTTAGATCGCAAGAAATTAGGTTGATTATGGCCATAAAAGCAGCTAAATTCAAAGCATGAAAATGGTATAAATTGTATTATAAACAATCAGTTATATGAAAAGTTCATGTTGAGATGTAAGACTTCCGTAAAGTCCAAGTCAAGCTGCAAATCTTCATACGACCTACTGGCAAAAACCCTCCTAAGCTGTTGATCTGAAATAGTGGAAAAGTCCACCTTGAACTGAAACCCACATGTGGTTATCAGATGAGGTCGAGGCCATGTCCTGCCTGACCGAAAATAGCTACAGCCCATGCAGCATGCGACCTGCACGGGAAGCTGATAGGAAACATGAGGTTGCCGGTGTAAAAGTGGGACGGGCGTCAAAGCGTTGGTGGGAGAGACGACAGTTATTGATCTCAAGCCACGAGAGATTCGCGGCCCAACAGCAAGGTTCAGTGCATCACAACCTTGTTTCTGCCATTGCTTTTGGCCGCGTACAGGTTGCTGTCTGCACGACCAAACAGGGACTCGGCTGTATCGTCAGACACGACCTCTGCCACACCGATTGAGATCGTGATGTGTACCGGGCGACTCTGGAAATTGAACGGGCTTTGCTCAACAGCCTTGCGCACCTTCTCGGCCGCTTGACGGGCGGACTCCCCACCGGTCGACGGCATCAAAATGACAAACTCTTCGCCGCCAAAGCGAGCAATAAAATCAACCCCGCGCAAACTGCTGCGCAGCACTTTGGCCATCAGCCGCAGCACCTTGTCGCCCGCCAGGTGACCATACTGGTCGTTAATGCGTTTGAAAAAGTCGATATCGGCAACACAAAGAGCGAAAGGTGTGCCGTAGCGCTGATAGCGCGCAATTTCATTCGCAAGCTGCTGGTCATAGGCAAACCGATTCGCCAATCCCGTGAGCGGATCGGTACGCGACTTCATATGCGCTTCTTCCGCACTTCTGCGGAACCCGGCAGCCTTCGACTCCATCTCCTCAAGGCGACTCAACAGGATCTTCCGCTCCCGCTGCAGTTCGGCGACATGCTGATTTTCCGCTTTCTTGTGTGTATCAACCGCTTTGATCAAGCTTGCCAGCTGAGTACTGACAGCCGTTTTCAACTCATTGATGTCACTGGTCTGTTTGACCGCTTGACTGATTTTATGAACATCATGGCGCACCGTCTGGTCCAGCAGATTATTGCGCTTAAGCTGTACCACATCAGCCGTTTCTGCCCTGTCCAGAAAGCTGCGCAGATAGGCAAGCTGTTCATTCAACCCCACAAGATAGGCCTGAATATCCTCCCCTGTACTACCTCCGCAGGTCCGCGCCAAGGCGGAAACTTCCTCAAGACAGCGTTCCAGCTCTTCCGGACCGGGACCCGCCTCCAGGCGACTGATCAATTCGTGGGTACGTGCTCGATGCTGGACAGGTACATTGAACAGCTGAATCAGCTCAAGCAATCGCTGAGCCATACGCTTGCTGATCATATCGTTTGGTTGCGCCAAATCATCAGTGCTTACAGCACCAACGCCAGAGCGACTAATCTGTCGCTGAAAGGTCAATAGCGTATCAATCAGCCCCGGCAACTGCCGCATGTTGTCAGCCACACCGGCAAGCTTTTGCCTGACTTCAACCAGCCCCCCTTCCTCGCTTTCGGCCGTACCCTGCAACAACAGCACCCACTCATCGATGCGTTTAATCAGCTGCCTGGCCTGCTGCGCCCGTGTTTCATCCAGCAAACGGACATGTTTTTCGGTTTTGCGTAGCAACTCTGGCACTTTATCCAGCTTGCCAGTCTGCAACTCAGTCACCAGCGATGCCAACAACTGGTCAAGCTCAGCCGATTCGCCATGCGCCGCTAGGTCAAGTTGAACGGCCAGGCTGCGAAGACAGTCAGCAGCCTGTGAGCGCTGCTGCTCATGCTGCTCCACCTCAAGTGCCAGCGCTCTGTATTTACCACGCCAGTCAACCTTGTCTGTCATCGTAAAATCTCCATTTTATCTGAGGCGGAACAGTTCAATTCAGATACTCGCAAAACGATACACAACCGGAAACCGGAACAACCTATTTGACCGCATAAATATCATGACATCAAATTGCGACAACGGCTGCAGCAGCAACACCAAACTGTTGTGGACACGATTCATTTAATTCGCGGAGCGTTCGCCACAATTCCGACAAGAGCGCACAGTCCTGCGATTACGTCATTTACCTGCTCAAAACACTTGAAACATTCCTAGACCTTCATGTCCCCGACTGCAGTAACGCCTTTTGAGCAACTACTTTTTCAACCAGGGGCGGCATGAAATGGATGTTCGAGACGCGTCCAATGTTACAATAATTACCAGTCCGTTACTGGTGTGATCCATGAAGACAGAAAGACTCAGCGCTCAAAACCCCGACCATCTACAACGTGCCGGCGAACTACTGCTGGCTGGCGAGCTGGTCGCCGTGCCGACAGAGACGGTATACGGGCTGGCTGCCGACGCCTCAAACCCCGAGGCGGTAGCAAAGATTTTTGCAGCGAAACGACGCCCGACCAACCATCCGCTGATTACGCATATTGCCTCATTTGATCAGCTGCCACGCTGGGTCAAAACCGTGCCTGACTGGGTCGCCCCTCTGACAGCAGAGTTTTGGCCTGGCCCATTGACACTGATTTTTGATCGCCATCCGGATGTCTCAGATGTCATTACCGGCGGCCTGCCGACGATCGGGGTGCGTATGCCCGATCACCCGGTGCTGCTGTCATTGCTGCAACGATTCGATATTGCTGTCGCCGCTCCGTCGGCCAACCCGTACCAGAAACTCAGTCCCACCAGTGCGGAACAGGTACTGACCAGCATGGACGGGATGATTGCAGCCGTGCTTGACGGCGGTCCCTGCGGTGTCGGCACGGAATCGACCATTTTGCGTGTGGATGAACACAGTGCAGAAATTCTGCGAAGCGGCCCCATCTCAGCAGAGATGCTCCAGCCCTATCTGCAGGTACCGGTGCGCATTCCGAGCAGCCATGAGCACGCTGTCTCCGGTAACAAGAAAATTCACTATCAACCCAATGCCCGCATCACGCTCTGTAAGACTGACGAGATAACGGCCCTGGCTGCATCAGCAGCCCCGCACTCAGGTGCACTGGTGTATTCAACAGCACTGAGATCACTGCCTTGCAAGCACCTGAAGGTGATGCCGGCTGATCATCAAGGCTATCGTCAAGCACTGTATGCCGCCCTGTACGAGGCCGATTGTGACGGTGTAACCCAGCTATGGGTCGAAGCACCACCCAAAGATCCCGCCTGGGCTGATATATGGGACCGCCTGAGTCGCGCCGCTGCCAACTGACTGGTGCGAACTGCTGCTTGAGCTGGATAGAGCGGGATCAGTGATCAAAAAATCACGAAAAACATCCAGCTACCATGGCACACCAAAACCACAACACTGAGACAGCGTCTTAACTGCCGATAATCGCCGTTTTTCACCTGACTGTAGTCGTACCCCCACCAGAGCGCGTAGGCTACAAAAAGCAGCGCAAACGCCAGCGTAACTGGCAACAGCAAGGCCACCCACCCCAGCAAACTGGGCAACATGCACAGACAAAGCCGCCAGCTATTGCTCCACTTGTCGTCTTGCAGTGCCACACCCCAATGAATCCCGCCCAGAAACGACAGGATTACCGCGCTGTATGACAGGAAGTAAGTAACTGCCCAAGGCTGATGCATCAATACAGTCAACCCGACAAAGGGAATCAAACCGGACAAACCAAGTAGATAGGCTGTTTTGTTCATGGGTATGTTATCAGTGCGTTAATTTTTATACCGATACGACAACTGCCGGATTTGGTTCACCCTGCCCTCTATCGATCACCATTTGATTACCGGTGCAATTGCACAGATCGCTGAGCCAATACCTTAATAATTATCTTGCCCATCTCGATTGACATGCTAACATGCTAGCATGTCAATCGAGACCAGTAGATTGATGCCTGTGACCTGACTAAATATAAAACCAAAGGTGACTGAATAATGAAGAAGACAGCTCTCAGCCTTGGACTCGCCATGGCGCTCATCGGCCCTGCCTCTACCTCGCAGGCCGCTACCGAACTTAACTTTGCAACCTGGATGCCGCCAGGCCATCCAATAAATGCGACTATTCTGCCCCAATGGGCCAAGCAAATTGAAGCTGGGACTAAAGGTCGCGTTAGTGTGAAATTCGAATACAACCTGGGTGAACCCGGCTCCATGTTTTCCATCGCTGAGGATGGTGTGGCTGATGGTGCTTGGGGGTTCCATGGATATGTTCCCGGTCGCTTCCCTCTGACCGAAGCCGTTGAAATGCCGATGCTGGGTGCCAATGCCGAAGCGGCATCCGTCAGTTTCTGGAATGTGTACAACGAATACTTTGCAAAGGCAGGCGAGTTTGATGGCCTTGAATTGATGGCTTTGTGCACACATGGCCAAGGGCAGCTGCATACCAAATTCCCCATCAACGCCTTAAGCGACCTCAAGGGCAAAAAAATACGCGTTGGCGGCGGTGTACAAAGTGAAATTGCCAAACGCATGCAAGTGACACCTGTCGCAGCACCCGGGCCCAAAATTTATGAACTACTTCAGCAGGGGGTCATTGATGGAATCACAATGCCCCAGAGTGAACAGCGCGGCTTGAGACTCAATGAAGTGACGTCGCACCTGACGGTATATCCCAGCGGCCTCTATCTCGGCAGCCTGTCCATCTTTCTGAACCCGGAGTTCATGGCCAGCCTGAGTGAGGAAGACCAGGCGGCCATTCGTCGCGTCTCCGGTGAAAGCCTTTCACGCACGTGCGGTCAGGCATTTGACGCCGCCGACGAGGACGGTATCAAGACCGCTCGGGAAAGTGGTGTCAACGTCAACGAGCTGCATCCCGGTGATGCGTTAACACAAGAACTCACCACCGTCCTTGAGGGCATCGACCAGGCCTGGCTGGAAAAAACCTCAGCATCTGGCGTTGATAACAAAGCTGCCCTGCAGTCCCTTCGCGAGCGAGCTCGTAACTATCAACCGGAGCACTGATATATGACAGATCGCTTGCGGGTTCTGGTTGGCGCCAATGCACTTTATAATCACCCACTGTTTCCATAACAGACACCGGGTGCGGGTTTCTTGACGATGCGAATTCTCAACAAGAAGGATCTTATATATCAGGATGTACTGGGGCGACTGTTAAGTCGGCAGTACAAGTTTGGTGAGAAGGTCTCGGTCAAGGATATCAGCAACGAAACTGGCGTCAGTCGTCAACCTATCATGACCGCACTGAATAACCTTCAGGAGCGGGGGTTCGTACATATCACCGCTCAGGTGGGCTGCGAAGTGGTCGATCCGGCCGTGTCCGAGGTAGCAGATTTCTATCGGATGTTTTCTGCTACCGAAGGACTGATCGCCAGTCTGGCCGCTGAGCGTCATTCACCTGAGGAGTTGCTCAGACTGACAGAGATCAACGATCAGATTATTGCACTCGGTCACAGCTCAACCCAACTCTCTGAACGGTACCGTCAACTGAATGCCGACTTTCACCGGCATCTGCAGCGGATGGCCCGCTCTGAGATTCTCGGCACACGTCAAATGTCGAACTTTGAACTGTCTGACTTTTTTATCGTGCAAACCTGTGGCTTTCACATGCATCTGAACGCAGCCACGGATGAGCACACGATGATTATTGAAGCAATACGGAATCGGGATACACAAGCCGCCCGTGAAGCTGCCGAAGAGCATATCGCCAGCGTATCCCGAGACGTAGTGACGTTCATGCAGCACTCATCCTGAGATAAACCGGAGCCGTACTCAGCGGCACTTTGTCCAGACAACTAACATGCTAGTATGCAAGAATAAACACAAGAGGCTGAACATGCAGACTGACCACTTTGATACCGATGTTCTGATCATCGGCACAGGACCAACAGGCGCAACCGCTGCCCTTGCACTGGCCACCTATGGCATCAATGCCCACATGGTGTCTCGCACCAACTGGCTTGCCGATACGCCCCGTGCCCACATTACCAATCAGCGCACCATGGAAGTGTTCCGCGCGCTGGATATTGAGGAAGAGCTGTATCGCCACGCGACCCCCTGGGATCAGATGGGCGACAGCCTGTTCACCACCAGCCTTGCGGGAGAGGAGCTGGCACGCCTGCGATGCTGGGGTACCGGTGATGCGCGCAAGGGAGACTACCTCAGTGGCAGCCCCTGCGAATTGCTCGACATTCCGCAACCGATTGTTGAGCCCGTGATTTTCAAGAACGCACTTGAACGTGGTGCACGCGCCGCTTTCAATACGGAATATGTCAGCCACATACAGGATGATGAGGGAGTCTCCGTCACACTGCGAGATCTGATTCAAAACAGGGAATACGTCCTGCGTGCACGCTATTTGATCGGTGCCGACGGGGCTCGCTCACGGGTCGCACAGGATATCGACCTGCCCATTGAAGGCCATCATGGTCGGGCCGGTACCATATATGTGAATTTCAGGGCCGACCTGTCGAAATATGTCGAGCACCGCCCCAGCATTTTGCACTGGATCGTGTCACCTCATGCCAGCTTTGGTGAAATCGGCATGGGACTTCTGCGCGCGGTCAAGCCCTGGAACGAATGGATTGCAGGTTGGGGCTTTGATATTTCGAAAGGCGATCCTGAACTGATTGACTCCGAGCTGACCGAACGTGTCCGCCTGCTGACAGGTGTGCCTGACCTTGAAATCGAGATCATCACCAAGTCCATCTGGTATGTAAATCAGGCATACGCAACGGAATACTCTCGAGGCCGTGTGTTCTGTGGCGGTGATGCCGTACACCGTCACCCGCCTTCAAGCGGGCTGGGGCTGAACACCTGCGTACAGGATGCCTTTAACCTGGCCTGGAAAATTGCCGCGGTTATCAAGGGGGATGCCAAAGCTGATCTGCTCGAGACCTACACTCAGGAACGCGCACCGGTCGGCAAACAGATCGTGCTGCGTGCCAACCAGTCACGTCTTGATTACGGTGCGCTGCACAAGGCGTTCCGCGTCGAAGGGGCCGAAAACCCGGTTGTCGCCGGCATTGAGCGCCTGAAGTCGCCAACCCCTGAAGGTGAAGCCGCACGAGAAGCCCTTAATCAAGCGCTCGAGCTGAAGAACACCGAGTTCAACGCGCAGGGCGTGGAGATGAACCAGCGCTATCACTCTTCGGCAATTGATGAGTCGGAAGAGTCCGAAGAAATCTGGGACAAAGACCGACAACTGTACCTGAAAGCCACCACGCGACCGGGGGCAAAACTGCCGCACGCCTGGTTGATAGACGCCAAAGGCATGAGGGTATCAACTCTGGATCTGGTCAAGGGCTATGGTTTCACGCTGATTACCGGCCTGTCGGGAACTGCCTGGGACATGGCACTGAAGTCGATCGACAAGCCCTGCCTGAGGTTACTTCAGGTGGGCGATGTCATAAAAGACCCCTATTGTGAATGGCAGCGCAGACGAGAAATACCCGAGTCCGGCGCCCTGCTGGTAAGGCCGGACGGCTATGTTGCCTGGCGTTGCATGGAGGCCGTGCAGGATGCAACTGAGGCAACACAACGCCTTGAGCAGGCGCTGGATTCAATCCTGCTGCAATAAGCAGCCAACTATTCAGGTAAAATAACGCGCTTTGGCGCTGCGCCCGGCGTCCTCGTACCGGACGCAGCGCCAATTTTGTTCTACCCCTGAACCCACTCAAATAGCCACATGGATCTGCCCGCAGCATGAAAAGCATCAATCACCGCCCCGCCCTGTTCACGCTGTTTCTGGGTTTCATTTCCTCACTGGGTCCGCTGTCGATCGACATGGGACTGCCCGGGCTTTCCGACATCGAGCGTTTCTTCCAGTTGGCCACGGGAAAGGGAGCGCTGACATTCAGCTTCTTCGTAGCCGGCCTTGCCGTGTCACCGTTGCTCGGAGGTATTCTGTCGGACCGATTTGGACGCAAGCCGGTCATTCTGTTTTCTCTGCTGCTGTATACCCTGGCTGCCCTGCTGTGCAGCCTTGCTCCCAGCTTTGAGCTGTTGCTGGGATTCCGTCTGCTGCAGGGACTCGCCGCCGGGCTTTGCATCGCCATACCAATCGCGATCATCCGCGACACACTGGAGGGCGAAGCCGCGCGGCTGCGCATCTCCTACATGATCATGCTGGTCGGCATCGCGCCTTTGATCGCACCCCTGCTGGGCAGTCTGGTGATGCAGCTCGGCCCCTGGCAGCGCATTCACGACTTTCAGGCCACGGTGGGCCTGGTATCACTGCTGATCATTGCGCTTACCTTCACCGAGACATTGCCCGTTGAGAAGCGCCAGACGCTCAGGGTCAGCGACATTGTGACGGAGTTGCGCAGCATTATGGCCAAGCGAGTGTTTCTACTCGCAACGCTGATCTACACATTGGGCTTCTGTACCCTGTTTACCTATGTCTCCGCTTCCTCCAGCCTGTTTGTTGACCACTATGGCTTCTCCATCGATCAACTGGCACTGATCATGGCCTTTACCTCGGGCCTTGCCGGAGTTGGCTCCTGGTTCAATGCACAACTGGCCAAACGCGGCGTTACCACCAGCCGCGTGATCCTGATCGGCCTGCTGTGCATGCTGATACCCGCTTTCATCCTGCTGTTCATGTCTGATGTGCAGGCCCTGCTGCTGGGCAGCTTGATGGCGTTTATTCTGCTTGGATTTGGCCTGCTGTCACCAGCAGCCAACCATATGGCGATGGACGTGATCGATCAGGGCAAGGGCAAGGCATCCGGCGTAATGCGGTTGTTCCAGATGAGTTCAGCCGCACTGATCTCGGCACTTTACACGCTGTTGATCGGCATGGTCGGCAGCATAACCGCCACCGCCCTGCTGGTGCTGGTCAGCGCACTGCTGGGACTCAAGTGTTGGCTATCCCTGATCCGTTGTCAGCAACACGCCTGAGCGCCGCACCAAGCCGATCAAAGTATGCCCGAAAGGCACAATTGATCTGCCGGCGCTGTTCGCCTTGCGGAAACAGCCCAAGGCGAGCCTCTTTTGAAGAACGGCTACCCTTGACCAGAAAGTGATTGCAGATCGGCTGATCCTGCACAAATGCCTCGAAGGCTCGGGCGCACATCTCTTCCGGCAGGCTGTAATACAGACTGTTCAACTGCTTGTCCATCGCCACAGATGCACGGCACAGCTCGCTGGGTCCCTCACCGGACGGGTCCACCCGAGTTCGACACTTAGCGTTATAAGCTATTGATTCGTATAGTCGGCACTGCAAAATGCTCCACTACACGATCAGGTTATCGGTGCCAACGCT
>NZ_JBEPQA010000047.1:0-9971 GCF_040547585.1 Marinobacterium sp. MBR-111 | reverse complement strand
GGTGAATCGAGAATGGCGTCCATATTACCGCCGCAGGCCGCGTGGTTACAGGTGTGTGGAGATGCGAAGCTGAGTTTTAAGTCACGGAATCAGGTGATAGATATCGAGATACATCAGATATTGAGTGGATGCCACTGGCTTTCATAGCGGGGTTTGGAATTGTCGGATTGCTTTTTCAATTTCTTCCAGACAGTAGCTGGGGTGGTGGTTCGAGTGATAGTAATACTGTTATTCCACCATTAGATAATGATAGTTCAGATGGCGGTTTCTAATGCAATATAACAAACCGCAGCAGTCGCTCCCGCTGGTCGCTGGGACCGCCAAAACGCTGCGCTTTTTTGTCGGCCCCTGTGCGCGGCGTTAAGAGGACACACATGGATGAAGGAAGTTGAGATGTATCTGGACCGGCTTTTGAAGATTTTCGTTGATCAACGTACAACTAAGGCCTTGTTCCAAGCCACTGTTGTACTTGCAGGTGCTTTTCTTCTCGGAGTTAAAGATCAGGGTCCGTTCCTTTTTGAAAAAGAAGCATCGGCTTATGAATTGAAGTTTAAAATTGAGGAAAAGGTCGGCAAACCGCTCAGCGAAATCGATTGCTCAAACATCAAGCAAGGCGCTGCGAACTGCAGATTGGCGAAATATAAAATGGAAACCATTGGGTCCTATACCTCTGCTTTTATGGCATTTATGGATCTCATTCGTATCTTCTTGATTATTTGCGGAGCCGGTGCACTTGCCTCTTTTATCTTGCGTCCAGCATTCGTCGCAGCGGAGCCAGAGCCAGAGCCGGAGATTGAGGCCGAGGATGCAGAAACCTCTTAAAACCTCTTAACAAATTGTTCCAGTTCGTTCCGGGCCTGAAGGCCCTCCACCGGACAGCCTTGTCGCCGCTTCGCTCTGTCAAGGCTGTCGCTGAACAAAAGCGTTATGTGTCCTAGTGAGCTACGAGTCTCGGAACAATAAATGATGCCTGCGAAGAAAACAGAAGTGAGGAAAGCGGCCGGAAAGCTAGTTTCAGCGATTCAGAAAGAGTGGGGCGATGAACTAGGTGATCCTAGCGCAGTGGTAAGTGAAACTGTAATGCACAATTGCCACGCTCTCCTTCACGCGAATACAGCTGAAGAATTGCAAAAAATATTAAATGGTCGCAGTGTCGAGGAATTTCTCGGTATACATTGGGTAAAAGCTCACCCCACGGTAAAGCCTTTTATCCGTAAACTGGAGTCGGCGTGTTGAGTAAAACACATAACAAATTGCAGCACGCAAAGCGCCGCTGCGCGGCTCGGACCTCCTTACGCTGCGCTTCAGTCGGCCCGTGTGCAAGGCGTTAGGGCGAGAGGAACTCCCGGAGTATATGGAAAATATAGAGATACCAGATGAAGCGAAACAGGCACAGTCAGTCGTTGAAAGAGTGCTTGGTGATTCGATTATCGGCATGTATCTCTTCGGCTCTGCCGTCGTTGGTGGTTTGAAGCGTGACAGCGACGTAGATATCTTGGTCGCGGTCTCTGGCTCGCCTACCTTTGAGCAAAGAAAAGCCTTGGTATCTCGCTTAATGAGCGTATCCGGCGCAATTGGGAATCTACAAGCCATCAGGCCGCTAGAATTAACTGTGATGACGGTTTCTGATGTCGTTCCTTGGCAATTCCCGCCTCGGGCTGAGTTTGTATACGGTGAGTGGTTGCGAGAGGAGTTTGAGGCTGGACGTGTTCCGGAACCATTCCGCGATCCTGATCTTGTAGTTATTTTGAAGAAAGTAATCGATAACAGCCTGCCGCTATATGGGATCTCTGCTGAAGAGCTATTCGATCCGGTGCCAATGAGTGACGTCCGACGGGCAATACATGATTCTTTGCCCAGTCTTATGGCTGAGGCAACGGGAGATGAACGCAATGTCGTTCTGACCTTGTCACGTATGTGGCTGACTGCTGCTACCGGCGATATTGCTCCAAAAGATACGGCTGCGGAGTGGGCGGAAAAGCAAGCGCCCCCTGACCACGCAATAATATTGAGATATGCGCGGGATGGTTATCTGGGAAAAATTGAGGATCGATGGGATGAGAAACAGGAGGATTTCGAGACACTTGTTTCTTATATGAAAGAATCGATTGAGGAGTGCCTTGATGCCCCATAGGAAGAAAAGCCCTAACCATCACAGGCGCAGGGACAAATTTTCCGCTGCGCTACAAATTTGCCCGTGCTGTGGGCGTTAGTGCCAAGAAAGTTCATCGAGTTCATTGAGGTAAGGAATTAGAATGGAAGAAGCAAAAGTTACATTTTACGATGTTGAAAGATGTGGGTTATATGAATACGGATCAGATGACTCAACACTCGGTGAATTGTCTACATTTCTGAATCAGCTTAAATCATGGGTCCAGAGAGATGGTAAATCTTTGGACGAGACCTGTACCTACGCTATAGAAGAAAGTGAAGATGTAGATCGAACTTTCTGTTATGACTTGGTTAATAATGGAGTTACAGGCGACTTCGTGTTAACAACGTGGAATGAAACACCATCTTATGAAGGAAAGGTGGCTGCTGTTAAAGCAAAATCTAAAGTTGGTGACGCAAAAGTGGAATTCACAAAAATACCAAAAGATAGCATTCCAGGCTATGCGACATATTTTTGGTTCATACCATCTAAAGGTGTTTTTGCCACAATTCGATTTCAGCACCGATTAAATGGTAAAAAGAATCTTGATAAGTACTTTAAGGAGTTTATATCAAAATTTTCTGATTATGTTGTCCTGTCCGAAGACGGTGATGCCGATTTTAACATTATTGGTTATTCGGACAGTGATGACGATGAACCAATGAATCTACACTCGCATTTTAGGACTGCTATAGTTAGAAAGCCGGGTCAAATAAAATACATACTAAGCCAAAGAAGTAATATTAGAAAAATAGTTAGGCACAATAGGCTTTCACCAAAATTGGAAGAGAGTCAGGAATTTTGGCAGAAGGCGCTTCTTAACTTGGGGCTCAAAAAGCAAAGGAAGCTTAATTCTGAAGTTAATTTTTCTTATGAGTTCTCTTATTCTCCTACAGAAAAAGAACTCAAGGAAATGGTTAGTGAGTGGGAAGAAGGACATGATTCAAAATGGGACGACATAGGCTTTATATTAAAAGGTGAGCAAGTCCCTCGATGGCTTAGTAATTCCTTGGCAAGAGATCAGTTTGACTTAGATGTTAAAAGGATAGATGAAGAGATAGTTGATGCTGTTAGCCTGTTAGAAAAGTTGACAGAGAAGCGTGATTTAATTTTGGCATTACTTGAATAGCTTGAGGGAGAAATAAAAAAATATTTCAAACCGCTATTTATCATCGTTTTACTAGCTACGCTAGGACTTTCCATTTTTTTGGGTAGTGGTATTTCATTCAAAGAGCAGATGCCAATATATGATGGGTTGAGAAATACTTCTGCAATTATATTTGCTGTTATGGGAGCATGGATAGCACTTCTCTATCCTAATAAGTTGTCTCAAGCTTTCGGCAAGAAACCTTATAAAGAAAAAGCGGAAGACATAGAAGAGATCAACAGGCTATTTAGACCAATGATATATTCTACGACCATATTGATGGTTGTAATTGCAATGTCATTTATTGTCCCTTTAGCAAAGCAGATTTCGTACTTGCATCAGTATAAAGAAGTATTTAGAGCCATTAGTTTTGGTTCTATAGCATTTCTAACTTTGTTGCAATTCTGGTCATTAATCCTGACGTTGGTTCCCGGTGATTCAATAAAGGATGATCTAGATGAAATTAGGGCAAGAGAAGAAATGCTAGAGAGAATGAAGCCAAATAGAAAAAAGCACTAACAAACGGCTGCTGTCGGACTGATAAAAGCGTCACTCCTTTTACTTCCGCAAAAGCAGCGCCACTTTTACCAGCCGCAGAGCCGGGCGTTAGCAAAATCACTGATATCGAGCTGGACATGGAAGAATTATTTAGAATATCGAAAGAATATTATAGAACATGTAAGGACGTATTTCTTTTCGGTTTCCGAGGCTGGTTATATATAATCCTCGGAGTTCCGTTTTTTCTGTATTCGATGTATATATCGATTGATTCCAATGGAAATAGTACATTCAAAATTATCTTTACTCAACTGATCGGGGCTGCTTTTTGGAAAATCGCAAAAAATCGATATGATAAGAATTTGATGAATAGGTTGTCTAGTTTAACTGGGCTCAATAATAAAAATATTAATGAACAGAAGACCTCATATCTTCGGTATCTTACAGCTAATATTGGCGACGATCTATTTACTAGTTTGAAAAATATAACAGAACTAAAGAAGCTATATAAAAATACGAGACCATTTACCCCGGAAACAATTTTTGAGCGTTTTTTAAGCTTTGTTTACGATCCTGATTCAAAAAGTCGACTGCTAAGCCTTATTATTTACATGATTAGTTTGATTGCTTTGATATTTGTGATTAAGCCAGCTGATCCCGCCAATATTTATTCTCTGGTTTACGATTTTGATTTCAAAGATTATATGCTTAATTTATGGGTTGCTTTATTGTTTATATCAATAGGTTACTTTATATTTATGTTGCCAATTTCGATTGCTGTTAGTTATATAGTTACTCCTATATTGAGGAAATTTAACCATAGTGGCCTTACTCTAAATTATTTCGTACATGAACTTGCAAGATACTCGTTTCGAGACGTACGGTAATATAAAAACAGGGAAGTTTTAGACCAGTGTCGGATTGATACTTCCCATAAATTTCGTTAACAAGTGACAGTGGTGTCTAGTTAAATATTTAAGCCATATTTTCACCCCACCGTGTCTCATTCTTGAGCATGGTGTTGAGCACCACAATCAGCTTGCGCATGCAGGCAATGATGGCCACTTTGGGCTGCTTGCCCTGGGCTTTCAGATGCTCGTAGAAACACTTGAACACAGGGTTACATTGAATTGATGACAGCATCGCCATGAACATGACCGTGCGGATACGGTGACGACCTCCACGGATGCGCCGTTTGCCATTCCAGGAGCCACTTTCGCGGTTCATGGGTGCGACACCGACGAGTGCAGCGATCTCTTTGCGGTTGAGTTTGCCAAGCTCTGGTAGATCGCTGAGCAAGGTATAGGCGAGGACTTTACCAACGCCCGGCACGCTGGTCAGGATCTCCGTTTTGGTGCGCCAGTGTTTGACCTGCATGACGGCTTCATCGATCTGTTTGGTGATGGTACTGATTTGGGTTTGTAATGAGCGAAGCAGTGTTTTGATGGAACGATGCAGCGCTTTGGGCAAGATTTGGAGTCGATTTTTCTCCATGGTTTGCATCTCAAGTAGCTGGCTGCGGCGAATCAGTAAGTCCTTGATAAGGCGAGACTGTTTATCAGGAATTGGCTTGATGTCAGGCTGTATGGTGGCGGCAAAACGGGCGATGACACTGGCATCGATCTTATCCGTTTTAGCCAGTACGCCAATTGCCTGGGCATAGCGTCTGACACTGATGGGGTTGACCACGACAATGGGAAGATTGGCCTGGTCACAGGCGAACACGAATGCGTGCTCATGGCGCCCTGTGGCTTCGACCACAATGCGTTCGATGTTGCGCTTTTTCAGCACATGAACGACCTTGAGAATGCTTTGCTCGTCGTTCGAAATTTGGAAATGGAGGTCCAGCGGATGCAGGACGATATCGAGTTTGGATTTGCCGACGTCTACGCCGACGTTGATTTGGATTTGGCTTTCTGTGTGTATGGTCATAAGCTAACTCTGCCTTGCTATGCGGGCTCGGGGCCTGTGATGCCCTTTGGGTGCCGATGACTGTTCGAGTTATCGCTAAAGAGTCATGCAGCGCTACGCACTTGTTATCGGTCTCTCGCAAGAGGAGCCGGCGTTCAATCGAGCTGCTGCATGAAGGCCCTCAATGGCCGTTGAGGGTGGGTCCCAATTTACCCGGAAAACGCAGAGAATTATCCATACAAGGCCAGGCACGGCGACGCCTTTTCCGTTGCGGCTTCGCCTTCACTACAAAGCCGCGCGTGCTGGCGGTGTTAAATGTTTAGGTGCGCAAGTGGGATTCTCGCATGAATGAAATAATAGAGAAAATATTTGAAACCATATCGATTAAAGACCTAAAAGAAAGAATTGATAATTTTGAAAAACTAGGTGTCGATTTTGAATATGAAGAAGCATTTAATATTTTAAAGAAAGTATTTCTTTTGGACGTAGAAGGATGGGGCATATCGGCATTTAAGAGTGAAAGCCGTGAATATAAAGAAGGAGGAATATTTTATCGAGCTAGGAGAATGAATCGAGAAAGAATAGAGCTGACGCATAATGATTTTTGGGAAGCACCAGCAGAAGTTGTTCCTCGTGGACGCATAAACAAACCAATGGAGCCGCTGCTTTACCTATCTCCTCGTGAGCCCTATACCCCAATAAGAGAAACGCATATAAAAAATGGGATCCCTTTTCTGCTTGTGGCTTATGAAGCTATTGCCAGAATCAATGTTTTTGGCATCGGTGTTGGCGGGGGGGGTGAAGGTGGATTTAGCCTTGATACAGAAAAGAAGCTGGATATAGTCACAGAATTCATAAAAAGGATCTTTATGAAGAATGATGATAAGGCGTACGTTTTAACTAATGTAATTTCTCAAGAAGTGTGCAAGTTTGATTACGATGGGTGGGTTTATCCTTCAGTCGCGAACGATGGCGGCGAAAACCTTTGCTTAAAGTTAACGGCAAAAGAAAAGCTTCGAGTTCATGCGGCATTCTTGTGCCAGCTTGAGGATGGGAACATTAGGACAACTCATGCGATAGAGGTTTCAGAAGAGATACTGGTCTATGATGATTGGGAGGACTCAGAAGGTTCCGCACACCAGATTTTTGGTTCGCTTTTGAATCACAATAGAGACAACAGCTCTGAAATTGAAACAAGAGAAGATATAGGATTTCCAGTCAATGTCTTGCGTCCGTAATGTATTTAACAATGCGCAGCACTCGCGGCCTGCGGCCGCTGGGACGCCAAAATCGCTAACGCGCTTTTATCGCCCGTGTGCTTTGCGTTAGTCAAAGTTGAGGATAGTCATGTCGCTGAGTCTCATGCAAAAAGTAAACAGCTTTGCGTTAAGAGCCTTTCGGGATACTGCTGATAAGGACTATATTCATGCTCGTATGGCTTATAGGGCAGATTTGTTTCCTCAATTTCACTGGTCGGCTTTACATGCACTCGAAAAATATGCCAAATGCATTTCAATTCTTACTCGTGTACCACGACCAAAAAATGATGTAAAACATGAGGTGCAAAGATCTTTAGATCTTATCGCTGATAAGGTGGATATAATATTATCTGAGCAAACGAAAAAATTTATTAATCGGCTAGAATGTTTTGGAGCACGGTTTCGATATTTAGAGGTGTCTTGGTTTATTAATGACTACGAACTAGCAATGTTAGATCGAGCTGTTTGGGAGTTGCGACGATATTGTAATGATGCGATCTATATCTATTCCGATAATATATTTGTATCGGTGGATTATAAAAAACAGGAAAAGATAAAGTTAATTGATGCACCAACAAAAGAAAATACTCTTGTGCTTGGTGGGTTCATTGAAGAAGTGCTGGGAAATAGAAACTCTAGGGCTAGGCCTGATCTGGTATGGTGCAACCTGTATTATTCGGCATCTAATAGAAAATCCGTACTTATGAAAAGAAATTTCATGGGAGAAAATTCCCCATTTTGGCTACATCCTGAAATTATCGACGAGGTGTCAAAATATACCTTCGTTTCTAAGGAAATTCGTAATGCGTATAAAAAAGGCTAACAAAAAATTGAAAATAGTTAGCTTTGCTCACTGGAACCTAAAAATACACGCTTTTTGGGGCCTTTAACGCGGCGTTGAATGGTTTTAGTCTAGCAGGGAGTGGTTAGAACTCATGAAAGGTAAAATCAGCCAGTGGAAGGATGATAAAGGCTTTGGGTTTATAAAGCCTGATGACGGCTCTGAGCAGGTGTTTTTCCACGTTTCCAGCGTCAAGACTGATGCCAGGAAGCCTCAAGTCGGCGATCGAGTCCTGTACGAGCCAATGCGTGACTCACAGCAAAGGCTTAAAGCCAAAGGTGTCGTGATCGAAGGCGTCAAGAAAAGCTCGGGTGCATTGACAGGAAAACGCCCAGACAAAGTCGAGCCTCCGAAGAAAAACATGGCTGATTACATTGCAATACTGGTTGCTGTGGTATCGATTGCTGCCGCCGGCTTTGAATTGTATCGCACAGCTACAATTGAGAGCAGTTGGCCTTTTGTGATCCCGGCGGTTATTGCTTTCTTTATTCTGAACCGTCAGAAAAAGCCAAAAGAAAAATCGTTTCAATGCGCACGTTGCCGCAAAATGGCAGAGTATGATGCACGCGTCATCCAGGCCTGGAATAATGGGTTCACCAAGCTCTATTGTGGAGCTTGCCACCATCAATGGCTTAAGGACAACCCGAGGCATGAGCAGGGATCAATGCAGAGTCAGGGGCGTGGTTGCTTGGGTGTGCTGGCTCTCTTGGTCATTATGCCGGTTTTAGGGGGGATAGGTCTGTACCAGTGGCTGGCATGAGTTTCATGGGATTGTCAGTGAAGTGTTATGGACAGTCATTTATAAAGAAATGAAAGGATGTAAATTAAATGGAAATTTTGGCATATATTGGTATTTTCATAGTTATTATAGGCGGAATTGGTTTCCTGATTGCGGCGTTTAAAACCAGCATTATTTGGGGACTGGCTTGTCTTTTGGTATCCCCTGTTTCAATCATATATCTAATCTTGCACTGGTCAGAAGCAAAGAATCCATTCTTTCTGCAATTGGCAGGTCTTGTGATAATACTGCTTTCAGGCTTTATTGGAGCTGAGGGAACGATAATGTAAAAAGGATAATATTGAATTTTAATTTTTCATATCCGCTATTGATCAGCTTTGGTATTGATAGAAGTGCCAGGAAACATAGGACGATAACGAGATGGACTTTACCCCAATAATCAGCCAGGTATTCAGCACGCTCTGGTATCTGATCCCGCTTGGGATTTTGGCTGTGGTACTCAAATCACCCTGGTTCAAGGGCGCAATGGGCGAGCTGATCGTCAACCTGTCAGCCAAATATCTGCTCGACCAAAAACACTATCGGCTGATTAAGAACGTGACTCTGCCCGCCGGTGATGGCACCACGCAGATCGACCATGTGATTGTGTCGGTCTACGGTGTGTTCGTGGTTGAAACGAAGAACATGAAGGGCTGGATTTTTGGTGGTCAGCATCAGAAACAGTGGACACAGAAGATATTCAAACACTCCAGCAAGTTTCAGAACCCGCTGCATCAAAACTACAAGCATGTGAAGGGGTTGGAGCAGCTGCTCGGGCTTGAAGAGAGCCAGTTGCACTCAGTCGTGGTTTTTATCGGCGATAGCACCTTCAAAACCCCCATGCCGGATAACATCACCCGCGGTTTTGGTTATGTTGGCTATATCAAGTCGAAAACCGAGCCGGTCATTGCCGAAGCTCAGGTTGATGAAATCGTCCGTCAGATTGAGTCGGGCCGATATCCCCGCACCTTTTCGACCCATCTCCAGCATGTGAAGCATGTTAAAAGCATTGTAGAAGCTAAGGAAGCAGCGGTGGCCTGCCCCAAGTGCGGCAGTGATATGGTGCTGCGCGAATCCAAAAAAGGCGAACACAAGGGGCAGAAGTTCTGGGGCTGCTCCAGGTTTCCGGGTTGTCGCGGGGTCATGAAGCCAGGCTCAGTTCCAACTGAAACGTGAAAACCGGTTAGCCCAAGACACCCCGCTATCCACGGCTTGGATGCCAGCCTGATCTGTGAGTGTGGCATTCCATTGCGACTAGGACCACGGCCAGCCAATTATCGGTAGTTTTCAACCCAGTTGTCCAAAATACTGCGTTTAAGCAGCGCATTTATTCAGTTCAATCTCCTGCAGTTTTGCAGGGTTGAGTGATACCGGTCCTGCGATGT
>NZ_JBEPQA010000046.1:0-10030 GCF_040547585.1 Marinobacterium sp. MBR-111 | reverse complement strand
GGAACTCAACTACGGAGTCGATCTATCAACCATCTGAGGGTGGTATCAGATTGATGGGGTGAAGGTGCCCCATCAACCATTAAATCCGTATACCCCCAAAAATAAGCGTTTTGCCGAATGAAAGCCCGGCCACAAGCCGGGCTTTTTTACGCCTGCAGAAAAGTACCGCTCTCCCCGTCGACTTTCTCCCTGACGTCTATAGTGAATGCAACAGCCCTACCCCAGCGGCAACCGCTCACTGCCCTAGGAGAATCGAACATGTCCCAACGCGTACTCATTACCGCCGGTGCCGGCGGCATAGGTCTGGCCATCGCCCAGGCCTACGTGGCCAACGGTGCCCGCGTGCATATTGCCGATATCAATGCCGAGGCGGTGGAGCAGATCACCAGCCAGAACCCGAGCATTACCGGCAGCATCGGCGATATCAGCAAGCCCGAGGATCTGGACAGCCTGTTCCGCGATGTGCAGAGCTAGCTGGACGGGCTCGATGTGCTGGTCAACAACGCCGGGATCGCCGGAGCCACCGCGCCGGTCAGCGAATACCCGGTGGATACCTGGCATGCGGTGCTCGGCATCAACCTGACCGGCACCTTTCTGGTCACCCAACGCGCCATCGAACTGCTCAAGCGGTCCGACGCCGCCTCGATCGTCGTCATGTCCTCGCTGGCCGGGCGCTTCGGTTATGCCAACCGGGTGGCCTACTCCACCACCAAGTGGGGGCTGGTCGGCTTTACCAAGACCCTGTCGCTGGAGCTGGGGCCGTTGGGTATTACCGCCAACAGCATCCACCCCGGCGCCGTGGACGGCCCGCGCATCCAGGCGGTATTCGAGGGCCGAGCCAGGGTCTCGGGCCGCAGCGTGGAAGAGGAAATCGCATCGGCGATGGACAACCAGTCGATCAAGCGCTTCGTTGACCCAGCGGATATTGCCGCGCTGGTGCTGTTCCTGACCGGCCCGCGCGGGCGCAGCATCTCCGGCCAGTTGTTCCCCATCGACGGCGACTCCAAGGCGGCGAGCTGATCATGAACCAGGCAGCTCTGGAAGCAGGTGCCCCGCAGGCCAGGCCCGGCCTGTGGCAGGGCCGGGCAGCAGTACTGATCGGCCTAGTGCTGCTGGGCATCGGCCTGCGCTATGCGGTGACCGGCCTGTCGCCGCTGCTCACCGATGTACGGCAGGCACTGGGCATAGGCACTGCGGGAGCGACCCTGATCGGCATGCTGCCGACCCTGTGCTTCGGCGCGGCGGGTTTTCTCACACCGCTGATCGTCCGGCGGCTGGGGGCCGAGGGCACTGCCCTGCTGGCGGTGAGCATTGCCGCACTGGGCAGCCTGCTGCGCCCCTATGTCGACAGCTCGCAGGTTTTCATCCTGCTCAGTGCGGTCGCCCTGTTCGGCATGGGCATGGATCGGGAGGCAGCGGCGCTGGCCTTCTCGGTATACACCTTCGTCACCCTGCCGATGGCGCTGATCACCCCGCTGATAGCCAACAAGCTGAACAACCCGACCGGGCTGGCCATCGCGCTGGCGGCCTCCGGGCCACTGGGGTATCTGGGCATCCTGTTCGGTATCGGCCCGGCCTGGCTGATGGCACTGGTGGCCGGCCTGGCTGGAGGTGCCTTCCCGCTGGCGATTGCCATGTTCAACCTGCGCTCACGCACCACCGCAGGCTCCACTGCCATTGCCGGGTTCGCCATGGGTATCGGCTACCTCGCTGGCACCCTGGGGCCGCTGTTGGGTGGCTGGCTGTTTGCAGTGACCGGCACCTGGGCGGCACCACTGTGGGTCTATGTGGCCAGCGTGGTGCCGATGGCCATCGGCGCCAGCATGATGGCTAGGCCCGGACGTTTTCTGGAAGACGGTCTGCAGAAGTAAGGGGGCGGAAGCGGGTGCAGCCTCAGGGCTGCGCCACTGTCGTCACATCCTCAGCCTCGAAGGTATCCTTCATCGCCTGATAGCGCTGTTCCAGCTCGCGGCGGATCTGGCGGCGCTGCTCGGCCTGATAGAAGCGGCGCTTCTGGTCGAAGGTCTGCGGCTCCAGTGGCGGCACCGGGGTAGGCTTGCCCTGATCATCCACCGCCACCATGGTGAAGAAGCAGCTGTTGGTATGGCGCACCGTCTTGGCGCGGATATCCTCGGTGATGACCTTGATGCCGATCTCCATCGAGGTATTGCCGGTGTAGTTCACCGAGGCCAGGAAGGTCACCAGCTCACCCACATGGATGGGCTGTCTGAAGTTGACCTGATCCACCGACATGGTCACCACATAATGCCCGGCATAACGGCTGGCACAGGCATAGGCCACCTCATCCAGGTACTTGAGCAGCGCACCGCCATGCACATTGCCGGAAAAGTTCGCCTTGTCCGGCGTCATCAGTACGGTCATGCTCAGTTCTGCGGTGCTCATCAACATCCTGTTCAACCTCTGGTCTGGGGGCCATTACTTTAATACTTTCCCCCGGCCTGGGCTATTGAGGCTGCCTATCGTCCCCATCCAGAACCCCACCCAACTCCATACCTTATTTGGATCAAGATGCCTATAAAAAGGTATTAGAGGTATGAATATAAAGGGGTTAGGTTAATAAAAACGCTTCATCAACACGCTAACGCGTCCAGAACAAAGAAAATAAGGAACGAAAGATGGCAATGACAGGTGTATTGCGACCAGGGCATGTCCAGCTGCGGGTGCTGGATATGGAAGCTGGTGTACATCATTATCGGGACATTCTCGGGATGCAAGAGACCGGTCGCGACGCCGAAGGTCGTGTATATCTGAAGTGTCGCGACGAGTTCGACCACCACAGCATCATTCTGCGTGAAACCGACCAGGCCGGCATGGACTTTGTCGGGTTCAAGGTACTCGACCTGCCCACCCTGGATGACTTTGAAAAGAAACTGCAGGCTTATGGCGTCGAGACACACCGTATCGCTGCCGGCGACCTGCTGGAAACCGGTGAGCGAGTTCGCTTCACCACGCCAAGCGGACATCAGGTCGAGCTGTATGCTGAGAAAACGCTGGTCGGTAATGGCTGTGGCGACACCAACCCCAAGCCCTGGGACCCGAAAGTCACCCATGGCATTTCCCCGGTACGCATGGATCACCTGCTGCTGTTCGGGCCCAACGTCCCCGAGACCCTGAAGCTCTTTACTGAAGTTCTCGGCTTCAATCTGGTCGAGCGTGTACTCGGGCCGGACGGCGAGACCAACATCATTGTGTTCCTGAGCTGCTCCATCAAGTCACACGACATTGCCTTCGCCCACTATGACGAGCCCGGCAAACTGCATCATGTGTCCTTCCTCATGGATAGCTGGGAACAGGTGCTCAGAGGCGGCGATATCATGTCCATGGAAGATGTACCTGTCGATATCGGCCCCACCCGCCACGGTGTTACCCGTGGTCAGACCATCTATGCCTGGGACCCTTCCGGCAACAGATTCGAGATCTTCAAGGAAGATCGCCAACCCTATCCTGATCACCCACCACTGACCTGGACTCTGGACGGTCTTGGTGCTGGCGGCGGCCTGGATTACGTACAGCGCAAGCTGCATGAAACTTTTCTGAGTGTGGTCACCTGACCGCACTCTCCTCAACTCTTGCTTGGGTCTTTAGCGTCTACTGCCAGATTCCGTTTCTGGGTAGACGCTTTTTCTCAAGCACTGCAACTGCAGTCATAACGATACTGGCGATTACCAACGTGTACCGAACTGGATAGCCACTTCTCGACTTTTTATTCTGGTTTTCTATGTAAAACTCAACCACCCCGGTACCCAGCAACTTGCGGTACCGCCGCCCTGCGGCTTCTGTTTCCCAGCTGACCTTGTGGGATTGAGAGGGCAACAAGTTTTGCCATTCTTTAATCTGCTCTGCCTCTGTCAACGTCGAAAGCGCACTCGGCGTGATCTTAA
This sequence comes from Marinobacterium sp. MBR-111, assembly GCF_040547585.1. NCBI lineage: Bacteria > Pseudomonadati > Pseudomonadota > Gammaproteobacteria > Oceanospirillales > Oceanospirillaceae > Marinobacterium > Marinobacterium sp. MBR-111. The sequence goes on along the minus strand of NZ_JBEPQA010000046.1, from coordinate 6,128 downwards.
TCACCGCCCGTAAACGAGAATCAAGACTTAACACCCACGCCACAAATAGCAGCCCATTTTCTACGTCACGAATCCACACATGACCATCAGTCGCTCGATGAAAGCGGTAAAAGTAACGCAGATGTTTTCTCAACTGATCAGGCTCTTGATCTAGGGTTGACCAGATCGTCTGATAGATACTAGCTGCCACCTGCCGCTCTTTCAGACTATGAGGCGCCGACAACCGAGGAGGTCCATTTTCATCCTGAGGTGGCTGTTTCCCAGCTGTATTTCTAACGTGACGATAGGCGCGCTTGCCCCGCCCTGTTCGAGCAGAGAGTACTCGTTTGGAAGAAAATTTCAGCTGCTCAGCTTCATCTTCCAGTATATTAAAAACCCGGCCGACCTCTTCGATGCTTCGATTATTCAAGTGCAGCAAAATTGTATCAACTTGTTCAAGCGATAGCTGTTCGAGCCCCGGGCGTGCGGGGGCTAAGTCAGCCTGTATAGGAGGAAAGGGAGTGGAAGGTTGGGTTGCGACGTCATGCCACTCACATTTGGGATAGGCCCTGCCAAGCCACAGCGGCGGCTTTACACCCAAACGACTCTTCCATTTGCGCAACGTAGCAGGCTTTATATCGAAGATTCCGCTGAGTGCTTCCAGTTGCGCAACGGGGTCACCGATCCGATTATCATCAGTGATTTTCGAGCGCTTGTGACAAAAGTTGTCGAGTATCAGGCCCACAAAATGCAGGTAGCTACGCAAGGTCACATCCGGAGATGAGTGGCCCATGATCTGTGCAATAAAGTATAGTCCCGACCGAGACGGCCCATCCCGCACGGTATCCCATAACTTACTGAGATGACTGGGTGCGCTCCAGGGTATGTCGATCTCATGAAAAGTCAGCAACAAATAATTTGCCAACGAATGCCGCAAGTGATGATACCGCAGGCTCGGATCACCAATCAGCTCACGCATTGCCTTATGGACATCAGCCTGAACGACATCATCTTGCAAGGGTGCTATCGAGTCCCCACCCAGGCCGAACAACATTACCCGCCCATGTATTGCCAGCGCATCACGGCTGAAATAAAACGACTTGAAAGCCTCAAGCTCTGAATCCGTCAGCAACAGATGCAGCGGTAATTGCCTACGCGAGTCGTGGCTTTTGGTGTCGACATACACATTACTGCGTATCAGCAGTATCACATCTGTATTCTCGACATGCTGCGATATCAAAACATCATGCATCTGTATGGAGAGCGCTTCTCCAATCCTGAGCCCAGCTCTGAAACCCAATACAAACACCCAATACTGAATTGCCCCCAGAGCACTGCCAGACCGCTGTGACAAATACTGTGCGACCATGCGATATTCGTCTTCCGAGATACAATTCGCATCTGCATGACGTTCAGCCTGCGCGGTCTGACCGTCAAACTCCATTGAAATGCGCGGGAGGCCGAGCTCTGCTACCAGGAAGTTGTGTAAGGAGCTCAGAATCGCCCAACGATAACAGCGATTTTTCTCAGTTTTAGCCTGCTCGACAACGTAATGATAAGCCTCTACCAAATGTGCAAGCCGCTCTTGATCTACTGGTGTATTGCCCAGCGACTGAAGCAGAGGCAGGCTGACACTCAAGTATTTGTACAGGGTTGATTGTTTTCGTTTTTTCCTGACATGCAAAAACAACAGCCAACGGCAAAAACACTCTGCAACCGGGGCCATTGCACACGATTTTTCGACAGACTGCTCCAGGAGTTGAGTAACGTCCTTAAATGAGAGTTTTTTAGTACCCCGGCTTTTGTAGAGCCTATCCCGAAGTGATTTGAGCAGCCGGTGTGCATCTTGCAGAGAGGCCGGTCGATCATGCTGACTTAGAATTTCAGAGTTCCGCCCCTTCTCACCGTAATGATCATCGCTTTCATCAGACACATCCTGATCAGGTTGCTCGACATAACCTCCAATCAACAACTGTCGCCAGCGAGTCTCAGAGATCGAGGTTCCCATGTGCTTTCCCAAAGCACTTCTGACCAGATATTCGGGGGTGTGCAACCGTAAATCGGTCGCTGTGTGCTGCATACATGATGAAATTGAGACTTCTTCCACATCAAGCGCACGGCAAAACTGTCTCCAAGCCGCTTGGGTGAATTTCTCAAGCTGGGCGGCAGTAAGATCCCGATTATCGGGACGGCCAAAATTATGGAGATGGCGCATCAGAATCGCCAGTGACTGTGTACCGAGGAGCCACCGGGTGCGAGGCGGTCGTTTACCCCGTATGTCTTCTAACTCACCATCATGGAGAGTCAACCATGCTGATGAGTGATGCACTGACAGGGTTCCTGCGGACAGGGCAAGTCCGTATATGTGCTTCCCGTTTAGCATCCCGTCCCGGGTAATAGCCATGTAGAGGAAAAGCCCCCAGCTGATATACTCGGGATCCAGTCGCCTATGACCTTTAGCTTTGTTCCCGTTGTTGAGCAGCTCCTGAAAAAGCGGTTGCCGCATCCTTGACTCAACAGACTGCTGCCACTCTCGATGATGACTCAAACCGTGAAATGATTCCGGGGTAAACGGGCTGGGCGCAGGTCGAAGAATACGCTGTGGGGCCGGGATCATTACATCCCAGCCCAGGATGTTTTTTCCCTGCGACAGGCCTAAAGCGAGAAAATTGATTTTATTCCTGATCTCGACAGCAGAGCCGTTCTTAGTCGCCAAAATATCAGCCTCCCACTGTCTGACGACGTCATCAGATACCTGTACGTTTGGCTCGCCTCGTACCAGCTGAGGATGGGTCTTGTTGATCATCTGCAAAACGGACATTTGTTGGCGGTGTTTGTTGGCCAACAACCTACTATGGCGCGCTTCGGCACCGCCAGCGCCTGTGGGAACGGATACTAGTCTCCAGTGCTTCCAAATCTTATCAAGGATGACCATCTGCCAGTCCCTGCTTTACCGTCCAGCCTGCTTCTAACCTGAACTTGCTCAATATAGGTTCCAGCTCCCTAAATAGTTCAGTGGGGGTTAATGTCGAAAAAAATCCGAATTGTTCCTGACCTTGTTGAGCGTGTCCCATAAAGGCATTAACGAGCTCACCACGTACACCCGATGCACGCAGTGCGCTTCGAAGGAAATGCCGACCGGTATTCACCGGCAGCGTGAACTCGGGGACCTGCTTCTTCAAATTTTCAGGTGATAGCTTCTGCAACTGCCAGCTATCACTGATGAAGAACATCAACGGCGATTTTGACTCGGGCTCACTGAGTACATCTTCGATATGTTCATACAGAGATACATGCCTGTGCAACAGGGTTTGTAACACACTAAGATGCTCTAAATAACATCTTATCTGACTCCGTAGCTCGGGTAATAACCAGATCACACGTGATTGGCTCATCATCTCGTCGTCTTTGTCCGAAACAACCAGAAATCCCGTATCGAAATCAATCTCTCTCAAACGAAAGATGAGGTCATTAACAGCGCGGTAGCCAGTGGCAAAGAGCACCCAAAATGCAATGTATGCCACGTAACAGTTATGAACCAGTCGATAGCTCTCCTCCCCTGCAGGTAAACGACGTGCTGCCGACAATTCATGCTTGAGGTGTTTTACCAGCTGGATGATCAGTTCAGGCTTAACATTGAGTTTGCTGCCATGATCCCCTGTATTAATCACACCTTGGTGAAAGTCATAATAATTCTGTTCTTCCACACCAAGGTATTGATAGATACTGTTACGGAGTGCGATTGCCGCATCATGGTAATACTTTTCCAGTACATCAGCCGAAACACTGTAGTAATGTGCAGCAACCTCAGTGATTGTAAAGGCGTGACCAGTCAGCAGGTAGGCATCTACCCAGTCACCTGACTGTTGGGTAATTTCGTCAAATAGGGTCTGACTGATGCGCAGTGGTGTAATGCGCATCCGGCGGGCCCGATTAATGCGTGATAGCGCATCACGCATGGCTTTAACAATCTTTTCACGTTGCTTCTCTGGAAATAACTCACTGTATTGAGTGCGCTTTTTCTTGGGCAGTTTAAGTTTTTCAATATACTGTTTGATACGAACTGGACTTGCTACGATCAAACTATCGTCCACTAATGCTGGCGAACTTTTACCCACAGCATAGAGTAATCGCTTAGCATCATCTTGAAGGCTGTTTCGTGTATCAGGGGACGGAATGGGCAATACAAATGCTTCCTCTTCCCGGAGAAATGCCAACACCCCCTTCCTCTGTTTGGGTAGTGTGCTTTGATTTATATACACACGCATAGCCAACAGCTGTTCTACAGGCCGCCCGAGCCACAGCATCAGTAATAGCAGTAAACCCGCATAGATCTCGTACTCTCCCCTGTGTACAAACCGTCCACGGCCTGTAAAAAGTTCGAAGCCCGCGCGGGCAACTTCGGCCAGCTCTATTCGACTCAGGCTGGAATATCGGTATGGAGAGCGCTGATTGGTTTGGCTGATATGCTTAACCTGTCCATCTTGACGCCTCATGAGGTCAGCAAAATCAAATCCCAGGGTGGGCGATGATTTTTTTTCAGTAAAAGATACTGCCCGAACAGTCTGGGTTTCCTTGGGATGAAGACCTACAGATCGCATCCGGTTTTGAGTGTTTTCATCCCCAATGGACTCCAATATTCGTGTTTCACCCTGCGGTCCTTCAAACTCTTCATCACCATCGTCGATTGGTGTAACTTCCACATCGATCTGCCGAATGGTGCGGCCACCGCCCCCCTCCCGTGTCTTGCCCGTCTGACTCAGAACTTTTCGGACAAGCAGTTCAACACCTGATAGGGGTTTGTGAATCTCACCATCTTCAAGCAAGTAACGCCGGTGGAACTCTTTCAACGTTGTTCCGGGATCAACACTTTTCAGAAGTGATAGCTCTTTTTGACCTTTCGCAATCATTCGCAGATCACGACAAGCCGCTGTAATCTCAGAACCAATATCATTACGATGTCGACTTCTCTGAAGTACCGAGCAGCCAACGACGATACCAGCGTGCTGCCAGAAAATATCACTGTTAAAGACCTGTGATGCAGGCGTTAGAATCAAAAGAGCCCACTCAGGGTGATCATTTATAATGCCGCGTTGCTTACCTGATTTCTCGAACCAAGCTTCCGGAAAAAGTGAGGCGTTAGCATCAGCTTCCAGAGCTGTGACCATCCCTGCAATGAGTGTTTTTTGATCGAGAAGGCTAACCTCTATTTTCGCTGAGTTGCCTACAAAACCTGCACATACGTCCGTCAAAGGGTCTATCGCCTCCAAGGCACGCATCACATTCTGCATCACCAGTAACAGGTGAGTCTGAGACTCAGGTGCATTTAATCGCTTCAGCAATGAATCAATATCGGTCAGCTCAAAGCCGGTGAGATCTGCTAACCGTAACAAGTTGTCAATGTGCGCGTTCATAATGACTAAGCCTCCATGGCTCGGGTCAGCTCTGATTTGCGCTTGCGAGCAGGCCGCATCTCTTTTGATTGCACACCGAAGAGCGACTTCAAACTTTTCGCGGAAAACTTTTCTGGCAGTTTAAGCCCATGTTGCTTGCGCAGCCGAAGTGATAGTTTTCTCAACTGATCGTATGCTTCAACACTCTCATGACTCGACGTTGGGGTATGCATTAGCGATTGACTGACCAGTTCATAGAAAGCACCTTTGATGAGGGTAACGTCTTCAACATTCTGCATTAGCTGAACCGATATATGCTCTTCAGGACCCAATATGCTTTTAGCAGCATGGTAGGCCCTGAAACCGGTAACAACCTCATAGTGACGCGACACCTGAATAACGACCACCGGGTTATAGCGCAGGAACCAGTCCATATCACTGGAATCAAGCCAGACGTATACCGGCTGCCGGCTGCACAGTGCCAACGAGGTTTGCTCGATGTCGACAAGCGCATCAAGCGTTGGTGACTGGACTTTGGACAGGGGCAGGTTGAGCGTTTCTTCTGTGATTGCCATCGGGATAAAGCGTTTACACTATTTATCAGTGAGTTCAGATTTGGTTTGTGGGAGAGGGTATCTCTCACACAGAAAATCTGACCGCCGAGTTATGGTGATTTCTGGTGTACGGGGAAATAGGAGGATGGCGTATCCTGTTGATTGATCACGACCAAGATCTCAATCAACAGAAGGTGATACG
>NZ_JBEPQA010000045.1:0-10337 GCF_040547585.1 Marinobacterium sp. MBR-111 | reverse complement strand
ACTCAACTACGGAGTCGATCTATCAACCATCTGAGGGTGGTATCAGATTGATGGGGTGAAGGTGCCCCATCAACCATTAAATCCGTATACCCATTACAAAAATGTAATGCTCAGGTAAGTACCGTGTCGAGTTTGACCTGCCATACTGCTAATTGAAGCTGAAATCTGGTCCATTACTGGAGCTTGGGCACCATTCAGGTCGAAGGTTATACGATGGATAAGCGGTAAGGGGCTGATAGCGCCAAAAGTGATTGCCATTTTGAGCTGTTTCCTGGTGACGGAAGGTCTGGCGCATCTTGTTGCCTGGTTGCCCTGTCTGATTCTTTTGCTCTGTCCATTAAGGCACCTGTTTATGCACCATGGGCATGGTCTTCTTTTCGTTTTTAGCTCTACCAAACCGAGGGCTGGGTTTGATTAAACCGACCCAGCGCTTGGCAGTCAGCACCCCAGCACAGTGAATGATCCCGGCTGCGTTGGGTTTAGCCAATAAAAGACAATTAGAGCAACTGGAGTGAACACTATGAAAACACCGACGCTAATTCTGACGCTGGCGCTGTCGATTGCCAGCCCTCTTGGTTGGGCCCAGCAGGAGCATCATCAGGATGCGAGTGCCCAAAATGGAGCGCCAGCGGCGATGGCCGGTGCAACAATTCAGTCGTCGATGCCGGGCGGCGGCATGGGTATGATGGGTGGTCAGGACGGTATGCTGCCGATGATGCAGCGCATGCGGGAGATGCAGTCCGGTATGGATCGGATCATGGACACTGACGACCCTGAAAAACGAATGGAACTGATGCAAGCGCACCGTCAGCAGTTGCAGGAAACAATGGGCATGATGGGAGAAATGCAGCAGGGCGGGGGTATGGGAACGATGAAAAGCATGGGCATGATGGGCGGCCAGATGAATTGCATGGGTATGATGGAAGCCTATCGTCAGATGGATAAACGCCTGGATCTGATACAGCAACTGCTTGAGCAACGGTTGGATAAGTAGCGGGCTTGTAATGACAGGGTTCGTTTGAGCTGGGCAGAGACGTATGGAAGGGCGTCTGCCCCAGTAAAGAAGGTTTGCCAAGAGGAACACCCATGTTGATGAGTAGACTAATGAAATTCTGCACCAGCCTACTGGTGCTCGTGATGCTTTCGCCTAATGTAGTACTGGCGGACCATCGCAAGGGGCATGTCGATGTCACCGTGCCTGCACTCAGCAAGATGGGCGCGACCGGTCAGCGCGCGTTCAATGAAACCTGCGCCAAATGTCACGGCGAGAACGGTACTGGCACGATGAAGGGACCTCCATTGGTTCACCCGATCTATAACCCGGGGCATCATAACGATAAATCGATCTACAACGCGATGCGCAATGGTGTACGCCAGCATCATTGGCCCTACGGCGATATGCCGAAGCAAACGAGCGTCGGCTTCATGGAGTCCACCGCTATCGTGAAATTTATCCGCGAAATGCAGGAAGCTAACGGCATCGTTTACCAGCAGCACCGCTGATGGTCGGTGTATGAGCGGTTGCTCGCCGGATCGTCAGTTGCCGCAACCACGGCAGATCATCCCTGCGATGAGTACGCCACTGGCCTCCATATTCGGCAGTGGGTTTCTCGTTATCGTACCTGTGCTGGCCAGCGGCGTGGGGCCCTATGCCATACTGGCGATGTTGGCGATCTCCGTGGTCGCGCTCCAGACCGGCGCCATCGTGCGCCACAATATCCTCTGCGCCGAACCGGTGCTGGCCGCGGGAAACAAGCGGCTGACAGTCATGCTCGAGCGCGGCTCCGACATTGCGCTGGTGTTGGCCTATATCGTGTCGGTGTGTCTGTACCTCCATATCCTCAGTGCATTCGTGCTTGGAAGCCTGAACCTGGATAGCGAGTTCAACAAGAGCCTGTTGACCTCTATTGTGGCGATCCTGATCACCCTGATCGGTATGTTAGGCGGTCTTGCACCGCTAGGGCGGCTGGAGCAGTTTGCACTTTATATGACACTTGCTGTGGTATTGCTGCTGGTCCTGGGCTTTGCGCGGCATGATGCCGAGCTCTATATCGAACTGGATTATCTACCCTTGCTGGAGATGCCCGAGCGCTATTTCTGGGAGGTCTTAACCATAGTGTCCGGCACGTTGATCGTGGTACAGGGGTTTGCAACCCCACGCTATCTGGGGGCCGTTTCGATATATGGACTCGTATCCGGGCGTCTCGCTGGTCGCAATACAGCGCGTTGTCTGTGTATATCGTTTTCGTTGTTGTTACCCTTCCGCTAGTGCCGGTGTTGAACGGACAGTACGAAGACAACAGCTTGATCAGCCTCGCAGTCACTGTCTCTACCCTGTTATCGATGCCTCTGATCCTAGCGGCGCTATCCCAATTTTCGGCGGCAGTAGCCGATACGCTGGCGGCAGTGTCGAACCTTGAGGAGGTGAGCCACAGGCGATTCAAGCCAGGATGGGGTTATCTACTGGTTGGTGCTGCTACAACGGTGTTGGCCTGGACCGGTTCGACCTTTACCGTCATTGCCCTGGCGTCCAGAGCCTTTGCGTTGTATTACCTGCTGCAATGCCTGGTTGCGTTCAATGTTTGTCGGAACAGTCGAGAACGAGTGCGTTTTTCATGGTGAGCCTGGCGCTGGGCTTCATACTGCTATTTGCGGTACCTGCAGACTAGGGACAAACCGGCTTGTCATTTTGCTCCGTCGGAATTATCGCGGCAAACGGAAAATATCAGGTAACCGCTGTACTCGTCGTTATGTTAGGGGGGATTGGTTGGGTACCACGTGTGAAGCTCGGAGAGTGTTTAGGAAGGAGCGTCAGAGAAGGGGAATAACTGTGTCTGACGCCCCGCCACCTTCACATCAGAACCAGGCGCTGATACCCAGCACGAATGCGGTTGACTCGATATCCTCACCTTCATTGCGAGCATAATCGGCGGTGTTGCCGAACTTCCGTTCCCACTGAACGCCGAGATAGGGGGTGAACTTGCGATTCAGCTCGTAGCGCAGCCGCAGTCCCAACTCGGCCGAACTCAAGCCTGTACCGATACCGATCTTCTCGTCGTCGCTGAAGGCGACGTTGATCTCGGCCGCCGGCTGCAGGATCAGCCGTTGGGTCAGCAGCAGGTCATATTCTGCCTCAAGCCGGGCCGACGTATCGCCTTCATCGCTCAGGAACAGGTTGGCATCAACCTCGAAGAAATAGGGCGCAAGTCCCTGCACTCCGGCAACCGCATAGGTTCGGGAGGGTCCCGGCTGATTGTCGTAACGGATGCCGAACTGGGCGTCGAAAAAGTCTGAAATCAGTCGTTGATAGAGCAGCTGATACTCGGCGCTTTCGGTGGGGCCACCTTTGGCGCGCTCGCCGTTGGTCTTGAACGCCAGCCCCTGATAATCGTTGCGAACGTTGACCTGACCTTCCCAGAAGGCCAATTTATCGTTGTTGTCCAGTTCGCGCAGCTCGAAGCGATCCAGCATGACCTTGGTCATGAATGCGTCGTCAGCACTGGCGGCGTTAGCGGTTGCAGTGAGCCCAAGCGCCAGTACCGTCAACGCAACTCCCACGGGCGCCCGATAAGTCATCTTAAAAGTCATCTCTTTTGCTCCTTACAGTGCGGCAGACTGAGCGACTGGCGGTTCCACTATTACCTTGCGGAACATACCCGACGCCATGTGGTACATCAGGTGGCAATGGAATGCCCACTCGCCGAGAGCATCGACTGGCACATCCACCGTCAGTGTGGTGTTCGGTGCGACATTAACGACATGCTTCAGCGGATTGAACCGGCCGTTGCCCTTGTCGAGCTGCATCCACATGCCGTGTAGGTGCATCGGGTGGTTCATCATGGTGTCGTTGACGAATTTTATCCGTACCCGTTCGCCGTAGGTCAGCCGTATTGGCTCGGCTTCAGAGTACTTGGTGCCGTTAATCGACCAGAAATAGCGTTCCATGTTGCCGGTCAGGCGCAGCTCGATCTCGCGGTCCGGCGCGCGGTAGTCGACGTAGGGAGTCATCGCCTTGAGATCGCCATAGACCAGGAACTTGCCGCCATCGGCGGCGGAGGGGGTCAGGCCGCTACCCGGTGCATAGTCATTGTTCGGCGCGACAGCTGTCATCTGTGAGTGATCCATGCCCGCCATATTGGAATGATCCATATCCCTCATATTGCCTTTATCCATGTCCGGCATACTGGAATGATCCATCTCTCCCATGCCTGCCATGCTCATATCGGCCATCGTCAGCAGCGGGCGCTCCCGCAGCTTGGGAATCTCGCCGGCCAACCCTTCGCGCGGGGCCAGAGTGCCGCGGGCAAATCCCGAGCGGTCGATCGACTCGGCCAGAATCGAATAGGCGTGTTCTTCCTTCGGCTGTATGATCACATCGTAGGTTTCGGCGACCGCCATGCGAAATTCGTCCACAGTCACCGGCTGCACGTTGTTACCATCGGCTTGTACCACTGTCATCTTCAAACCGGGGATGCGGATATCGAAGTAGCTCATCGCCGAGCCGTTGATAAAACGAAGTCGCACTCGCTCACCCGGCTGGAACAGACCGGTCCAGTTGTCATCGGTCGACTTGCCGTTGACCAGGAAGCTGTAACCGGACACGTCGCTAATGTCAGTGGGCATCATGCGCATGCCGCCCCAGGCCAGACGTTCCTTCAGGGCCGTGCCGAAGCCCTTGGCTTTCGCATCCTCGATAAAGCTGCCGACCGTCTGCTGGTTGTAGTTGTAATAGTCACTCTGGCCCTTGAGGTTGGAAAAAATCTGGTTGCCGGTTTCAGCCGACCAATCCGACAGCATCACCACATATTCCCGGTCGAATTTGAACGGCTCGCGGTTTGCCGGTTCGATGACGATCGGTCCGTAGATACCTTCCTGCTCCTGAAAACCGGAGTGACTGTGGTACCAGTAGGTGCCAGCCTGCTTGATCGGGAAACGGTAGGTGTAGGTTTCACCCGGCTTTATGCCGTCGAAACTGATACCCGGTACGCCATCTTCTGTGTAGGGCAACAGCAGGCCGTGCCAGTGGATAGAGCTGTCGACATCAAGCTTGTTGGTTACGTTGATTGTAACCTCTTCACCCTCTTGGAAGTGCAGCGTGGGGCCAGGGATGCCGCCGTTGATGGTCATTGCGGTTTTGGCCTTGCCGTCAATCGTCATCGGTTGATGATCGATTGTCAGGTTGTAAGTGCCGGCCAGGGCACCGAGCGGCATAAGCGCCGCGAGGGCGATCAGCCCTCTAGCCGTATTACTGAGTCGCATAGGGTTCTCCTTGAACTGCAACTACCCCGGCATATTAATACCGGGCTGAAAAAGAGGGGCTTCAAGCTTCGTGCTTGAATTCGCCGACCATTCCAGCCTGGTAATGGCCCGGCATATTGCAGGCAAACTCCAGTTCGGCATCACCCGAGAAGGTCCAGGTCAACTCTCTGGTCTCACCGGGGTTGACCAGTATGCTGTTCGGATCATTGTGCGCCATGCCCTCCATTTCGGGCATTGAGCCGTGGTCCATCCCAGCCATATCATGGTTCATGCCGGTCACTGTCAGCATGCCGTGCTGCATCATCTTGAGCATTTCGGTCTGATGTCCTTCGTGCATATGCGACGTGCCTATATTGAACTCATGCAACAGGCCACCCTCGTTTTTCAGCACAAAACGGATAGTCTCGCCGGCTTGTACGGTGATCGTCTCGGTGTCGAAATAGTTGTCTTTCAGGGTTATCTCGACGGTGCGGGTGGTCTTGGTTGCAATACCGGCCTGACCGATATTCGGTTCTTTAGCTGCATGGCTGATTTCATGAGTCGCATTGGCAACTGCAAAAGCGGGAATTGTGGACAGACACAGGGCCAGCACGGTTGGTTTGATGATAGTCATCGCTACTTCCTCTGATAAACATGTAGCGCCCAGTATATTGATGTCACTTATCGCTATGCTGACGTCAAGATGATATTTCCGTAAGGTTCCCGATCGAGAACTTTTCACCTGGCCTTTGGGGTTCAGTCACGTTCTGGCAGGTCCGCTTTTGAGTAGCAGATCGAGGTACAGAATGACGGGGTGATCATCTAGCGGTGCTATTGATGAACCTTGCTTACGAAAATGTAATCTGGTGGTAAGTTTCATGTCGCTGAATATCACCCATACTGTACTTGGGGAAATAGCGGTATTTCCACAATGGAGTAATAAGACATGCATGAAGCGAAACAGCACACAGAGCATTGCCATCATGAGGCGGCTGGATCTGCAGCGGGTCATGACAGTAGTCCGCACGAACTGCTGATCGAAGGTGCCGGGTGCGCTAGTTGTGTCGGCAAGATTGAGGCGGCACTGCAGAAGGTACCGGGTGTGAACAGTGCCGAGATGAACTTTGCCCAGCGCAGCGTCAGCGTCGTTGGCGATGTGTCCGATCAGGCGTTGATCGCGGCGGTGGAAGCGGCCGGCTATGGCGCCAGGGTGGCGCAGAGCGAGTCGGCAGAAGAACTGCTCAGCGAGAAGGAGCAGGCAGACCAGGCGTACTACAAGCGCCTGATCCGCGAGATGGTGATCGCCCTGGGTTTGGGCGTGCCGTTGATGATTTACGGCCTGTTCATTGGCGAGATGACGGTTGTAACGACCGGAGAGCGCATCGGCTGGTTGCTGGTGGGGCTGGCGACGCTGGCGGTGATGCTGTTTTCCGGTCGACATTTCTATGTCGGTGCCTGGAAGTCGTTTCGTAATCACAGTGCCAACATGGATACCCTGATCGCGCTGGGTACCGGAACGGCCTGGCTGTATTCAATGGTGGTGGTGTTCTTCCCGCAGTTGGTGCCCGAGATGGCACGGCATGTCTATTTCGAAGCCACCGCGATGATCATCGGTCTGATTGACATGGGGCTGGCACTGGAGATTCGTGCCCGCGGCCGCACCTCGGAAGCGATCAAGCGCCTGATCGGGCTCCAGGCCAAGACGGCCAGAGTGCTGCGCGACGGTCAGGAGATCGACATCCCGATTGAGCAGGTTCAGCAAGACGACCAGGTCAGGGTCAGGCCCGGTGAAAAGATTCCCGTCGATGGCGTAGTGCTGGACGGACATTCGTCGGTAGACGAGTCCATGCTGACCGGTGAGCCGATGCCGGTGGAAAAGGCAGCGGATGACGAGGTAGTTGGCGGTACCCTCAACAAGTCGGGATCGCTGCTGTTCCGCGCCACCCGCGTCGGCAAGGATACCGCGCTCGCCAGGATCATCTCGATGGTCAAGCAGGCGCAGAACTCCAAGCCGCCCATCGGGCGACTGGCCGATGTGATTTCCGGCTACTTCGTGCCGACGATCATGATCCTTGCCGTGATCAGTGCCTTGGCCTGGCTCAATTTCGGCCCTGAGCCGGCGGTTGCCTTCGCCATCGTGTCGGCGACCACCGTATTGATCATCGCCTGTCCCTGCGCACTGGGGCTGGCGACGCCGATGTCGGTCATGGTCGGTGTGGGCAAGGCGGCGGAAGCCGGGGTACTGATTCGCAACGGCCAGGCGCTGCAGACGGCGTCGAAGATTACCGCGATGATTCTGGACAAGACCGGCACCATCACCGAGGGCACACCGAAAGTGACCGAGGTGATCCCCTTCGAGGGGGCTGAAGAAGCGGAGGTGCTGCGGCTGGCGGCAACGCTGGAGCAGGGTTCCGAGCATCCGCTGGCACAGGCGATTGTTGAGTCGGCACTGGAGCGAGAGGTCAAGCCGGGTCGTGTCGAAGGGTTCAACGCCATTGCCGGTCACGGTGTGGAAGGTCAGGTCGATGGTCAGATGCTGCTGTTCGGCAATGAAAAGCTGATGCGTGACCGGGGTATATCCATTGAGGCGCACCTTGAGCAGGCTCAGCAGCTGGCAGCGCAGGCGCGCACGCCGATGTACTTGGCGGTGGATAACCGGCTGCTGGCGCTGATCGCCGTGGCTGACCCGATCAAACAGGATTCGGTCGCCGCCATCAGGCGGTTGCAGAAGGACGGTATCCGTGTGGTCATGCTTACCGGCGACAACCGGGATACGGCCAGGGCTGTGGCCGAGCAGGTCGGCATCGACGAGTTCTTTGCCGAGGTACTGCCGGAGGACAAGTCCGGCAAGGTTGCCGAATTGCAGCAGCGGGGCGAGATCGTGGGCATGACCGGTGACGGCATCAATGATGCGCCGGCGCTTGCGCTGGCGGATGTAGGCTTTGCCATCGGTACCGGGACCGATGTGGCGATCGAGAGTGCCGATGTCACCCTGATGCGTGGATCGCTGCACGGCCTGGCCGACGCCATTGCGGTCAGTCGGGCAACGCTGCGCAATATCCGCCAGAATCTGTTCGGCGCATTTATCTACAACGTGGCCGGTGTGCCGGTGGCGGCGGGTCTGCTGTACCCCTTCGTCGGCGTGCTGCTGAGCCCGGTCATTGCCGGTGCGGCCATGGCGTTCTCGTCCTTGACGGTGGTGACCAATGCCAACCGTTTGCGCCTGTTCAAGCCACAGGAACACTGACAGGGAGGTAATATCATGATGGTGATTAATCTGTTTGGGCTGCTGTTGATTGCGCTGATCGTCTGGTGGTTCTGGCTGTACCGGGAGCCGGCCACGGCGCTGGCCGCCGGCGAGATTACGATTGAAGTACAGGACGGCGTTTACGCGCCCGCGCATATCCGCATTCAGGCGGGGCAGCGCGCCCAGCTCAATTTTCTGCGTAAGGATCCCTCACCTTGCGCCAGTGTGGTGGTGTTCAAGGACTTTGGCATCAGTGAGGAGCTGCCGCTGAACAAGACCCGGACGGTGGCATTGCCACCGCTGCAACCGGGCCGCTATCCCTTTACCTGCCAGATGCAGATGTACAGGGGTGAAGTGATTGTGGAGTAACGGAGGTAAGACAAATGAGTGATCTTGACCATAAGCCCGGGGTGAAGGAAGTGAACCTGGTCAGTCACCGGCTCAAGCTGGCCGATGTCAGTGGACAGGCCGCGACGACCCTGGTCGACGAGATTGACCAGCTGTTCGGCATGGACCAGGTGAGCTATGACGCCAGGACATCCAGCCTGTCTTTCGCCTACGATGCGACGCACTGCAGCCTGGACAAGGTGGAAGAGGTCATCCGGCAGCAGGGGGCCAGGCTTGATAATGGCTGGTGGAACCGGATGAAGCGCAGTTACTATCGCTTTGTCGACCAGAACATTAAGGACAACGAGGCCCACGAACCGCACTGTTGCAACAAGGCTCCGCGCAGGTAGACCAGCGATGGGCTGGTGCGTAGGCATGTTTGAAGAGTGAAGCGCCGACTTCTGCCGGTGACGCGGAGCCATGTGCCATCTGGTGATGTTAGTACCAGCCTTCGCTGGTACTAACACCGCGTCATACATCAGGTTTGGTATTCACATGGTAGGTTTTTCCTATTCTCCCACTTTTAAACAGCCACGCTCTCAAATAATATTTATCACAGTCAAAGGTTTGCTTTTGGCCAGCGCATGCCGGCCCTTTTAGCCCCTTAAACATCAGTTTGTTCGGCCAATACGAGGGCGTCATCCAACTCCACTCCCAAATAGCGGACAGTGCTATCCAGCTTCGAATGACCGAGTAGTAGCTGGACTGCTCTCAGGTCATGCGTACGTCTGTATATTAGAGTCGGCTTGGTCCTTCTCATTGTGTGTGTCCCATAGTCACAGACATCCAGACCAACACTTGTAACCCACTGATCAACTATCCGGGCATATTGCCGTGTAGTGATAGGATGGTTGGAAACGACCCTGCTGGGGAACAGAAAGTCATTGCTAGTTAGCCGTTTGTAGCTGATCCAATCACGTAGAGACTTTCGGGTCTCCTCCGTGATTTCGAACTGTACTGGCTTACCAGTTTTCTGTTGGATGATGATGGCTCTACTCTGGATCGTTGTACCGTGGCTGATATCTTTTACTTTGAGGTTCATCAAGTCACAGCCGCGCAGCTTACTATCGATCGCGAGGTTAAACATCGCCAGGTCACGAGTTTTGCCGGCAAGTTCAAGACGAATGCGAATGCCCCAAATCTCTTTAAGTTTCAGAGGGCGCTTTTGGCCTAACAGTTTACCCTTGTTCCAGGGTGGGTTCAGATGCTCTGCATCAATACCGTTTTCGCTCATTGTTCTATCCTCTTCAGCTAGGGAGGATAAGTATTGATCAGGCCGTAGGGCTCCGCCGAAGCGCACAAAGCGGACGTTAGTGGGGGGAGCGGGGTTGTCTGCCTTTATCCACTCGAAGCGAATGGATGACTCAGAGGAGTTATGGTGATTTCTGGTGTACGGGGAAATAGGAGGATGGCGTATCCTGTTGATTGATCACGACCAAGATCTCAATCAACAGAAGGTGATACG
>NZ_JBEPQA010000044.1:0-10377 GCF_040547585.1 Marinobacterium sp. MBR-111 | reverse complement strand
TACCAAAATCGAGGAGTTGAGCCGGCACTGGCGCGTCAGGTTGCAGAACAGTTGATGGCGCACGATGCCCTTGATGCGCATGCCCGCGATGAAATCGGCATCTCGGCCAACGGCGGTGCTCAACCCGTTCAGGCAGCCCTTTCGTCAGCGGCCACCTTTACTGTCGGTGCAGCTCTGCCGTTACTGGTGGCCTGGATAGTGCCCATCGGTTATCTGATTACGCTGGTTGCACTGTGCTCACTGGTGTTTCTCGCCATGCTGGGTGCAATTGCCGCAAAAGCAGGTGGCGCATCGATGATGATCGGGGCCGTCCGAGTTGTTTTCTGGGGTGGCCTGGCCATGGCGCTGACGGCGGGAGTCGGCAAGGTGTTTGGCGTGGTTGCATGAAAGTGGTCACTCTCCTTTCAGGCATGAGACAGATCCAATGCGGCAACAATTTTTTTCTTCAGTGCAATCAGCTCGCTGCTGCTGCGCTCGCGTGGGTGAGGCAGCTCGACTTTGATTTCCTCATACACCCGCCCGGGATGTCCACGCATGACCAGAATCCGGTCGGCCAGAATCGCAGCCTCCTCGACATCATGGGTGACAAAAATCAGGGTAAAACGGGAATCCGCCCACAGCTCAATGAGGTGATCCTGCAGTGCCGCACGGGTGAAGTTGTCCAGTGCGCTGAAAGGCTCATCCAACAGTAATATGCTGGGCTTGCGCACCAGTGCCCGTGCAATGGATGCACGTTGTGCCATCCCCCCGGAGAGCTGGCGAGGCAGTGCCTCCCGGAATTTCCACAGGTTGACCTTTTCCAGCGCTTCGCGGATACGATCGTCCTGTTCATCCGGTACCAGATCACGCAACACCAGCCGAATGTTTTCCGTTACGCTGAGCCAGGGCATCAGGCGCGGCTCCTGAAACACCATGGCGATATCGGAAGAGGGCTCGGACACTATCGTTCCGTTCAGTTTTACCTGTCCGCTTGTGGGGGTGTCCAGCCCCGACAGAATGCGCAGCAGGGTGGATTTACCACAACCGGAAGTGCCAACCAGTGCGATAATCTCGTGCTGGTCGACCTGAATGTTGATCTTGTCGATGGCCAGATGATCAACACCCGTGTCATCTATAAACTGTTTTGATACATCTTTGATGGCAAGCATGGTTTGTCTCGATTACTGGGTGCGGCCGAAGCTGTCCTGCCATGAGAGCAGTCGAGTGGCTGTGAATGTGAGCAGTGCATCCGTGATTTTGCCAACCAATGCAAACAGTACCAGTGCACCGATGATAATGGCCGGGTTGCCGGTCATCTGGCCGTCCAGCATCAGGAATCCCAGTCCCTGACTGGCCCCCATCAACTCGGCGGCGATGACAAACATCCACCCCAGCGCAAGCCCCGAACGCAGGCCGGTGAAGTAGGCCGGCAACGTGCCGGGCAACAACACGCGAAATACCCGGTCAAAGGTGTTCAGGCGATAAACCCGGGCAACCTCAAACAGCTTGCGGTCGCTGTCGCGTATGCCGGCCATAAGGTTCAAATAGACCGGGAAAAACACGCCGACGGCAATCAGAATGATCTTTGATGTTTCGAAAATACCGAACCAGAGAATGAACAGGGGCACCCAGGCAAGAGAGGGTACGGCCTTGATCGCCTGCAGGGCGGGGTCCAGAAGTTCACGCGCCAAGCGGGAGTAGCCGGTGAGTGCGCCCAGCAGGGTGGCGGCTGCTGTACCGGCCAGAAAGCCGGCTGCGACTCGGCCTGTCGTCACCAGGATATGCTCACTCAACGCACCACTGCTCCACAGCGCGGCCAGCTCAGACCATACCTGTAACGGATGTGGCAAAACATAGGCGGGGAATACGCCCCGGGACGAGAGCTGTGCCCATACCAATAAAAATGCCAATGGCAGCAGCCAGCTTTTCCAGCTCAGCAGTTTGAACAGCCGTCGGGTGTTGAAAATGGCGCCGGAGGGCCGGGATGAACCGGCTCCAGAACGCAGAGTCAGGGTTTTCATACCGAACCTCCGAAAGAAAATCAGTTGTTGAACTGACGATCAATAAGCTGATCAGTGACAGCGGTGACATCCACGGCCGGTTTGATGATGCCGATATTCTGCAGCACCTTGCCGGTTTCGATCAGCAATTTGCGGTGCTCATCGCCAATGGCGGCCTTGGTGATGTCGGTACGCTCAAGCTGGCGCGCAGCGACGTCGGCGCTGATACCGGCGGCTTCCACCAGTGCATCACGCAGCTCTTCCGGGTGTTCAAGCGCGTAGTGGCGGGCTTTTTCATAGATGCCGAGCACACGCTTGACCAGTTCTGGGTTTTCCTCGGCGAAAGCCGTGCGCACATTGAGAATGCCGTAGGTGTTCAGATCCACGTTGCGGTGGAAGAGTACAGCACCGGATTCGAGTTCAGCGCGTGCCATGTGAGGGTCAAGGCCGGCCCAGGCATCCACCTGATTGCGTACCAGTGCGGTGTAGCCATCCGGATGCTGCAGCAGTACGGTGTTGATATCCTTTTCGGTCAGGTTGTTTTCTGCCAATACACGCAGCAGAAAGATATGCGGGTCTGTGCCGCGCGTTACGGCAACCGATTTGCCTTTCAGATCAGCGGCGGAACGAATGGCCGAATCTTTGCGGGTTACCAGTGCAGTCCACTCCGGCTTGGAGTAAACGTAGATGGAGTTGATCGGCAGTCCGTTGGACTTGGCGACCAGTGCGGCAGAGCCTGCGGTGGAACCGAAATCGATCGCGCTGCCGCGCAAAAATTCCAGCGCCTTGTTTGAACCCAGACTCAGCGTCCAGCGCACATCGATATTGTCCTTGGCCAGATCTTCTTCCAGCCAGCCTTTCTTCTTCAACAGCAGGCTAACCGGGTTGTAGTAGGCGTAGTCGATGGAGATCTGGTCAGGTGCGGCCTGGGCAGCATGAAAGGGCGACAATGCCAGCAGCGTGGCTGCTGCAGTCGTGATCATGTGGCGTTTTAGGGAGCGAAAGCGATTTTTTATGTTCAATTGAAAGTCCTCATCAGGCGGTAATGAAGACTAATGGTGTCACGACCGGAAAGCGCACAGAAATAGGAATAAACGCATAGCATTTTCGTGTTTAAAGGGTTTGCCCGCACGGGGCGGGCAGGTAACGCAGGCGAGACGTCAGATGGGATAAATCTGCACAGCCTCAGCGATCATGTGTCCAGCAGCGGTGCAGCCAGCGTGCAAACCAGTCGAGCAGGAACCCGATCAGGCCGATCACCAGAATACCGGCCATGAGTTCATCGTAGGCGAGCCGGTCACGGGTATCCAGGATGAAGTAGCCCAGCCCTGCCGTTACGCCCAGCATTTCGGCCGGTACCAGCACGATCCAGATGATACCGATGGCCAGCCGGACTCCGGTCAGAATATGCGCAGTGATGCCGGGCAATACCAGACGCAGCACCAGCTCGCTGCGGGTGGCTGAAAGGCTTTGGCTCAGCAACAGCCAGTTTTTGTCCAGCTGACCGACGCCGGTGGCCGTGTTCAGCAGAATCGGCCAGACGGCTGCGAAGGCCAGCAGGAAATAGACTGGTGCATTTCCCACCCCCAGTACCATGACGGCAATGGGCATCCATGACAGAGGCGAAATCATCCGCATAAACTGAAACAGCGGGCTGCTGGCCCGGGCAAAACAGCGCGACATGCCAGTGAGGACACCCAACGGAATGCCGATCAGCACGGCAAACAGCAGCCCTACCCCCACCCGCTGCAGGCTCAGCTGAATATGGTCATAAAAGTAGCCATCCTGCAGTAGTCGCTGCAGCGCTTCAAATGTGGGCATCGGGCCCAGACTTGATGCGATGGGCAGGGTGTGGGCCAGCAGGCTCACACCCAACCACCAACCCAGCAGCGCAAATCCCAGTCCATACAGGGGCAGCATGCGATTGATGAGTCGACGGGTCATACGATGATAGATTCCCGTCGCTCAAAACTCGGATCGATGCCAAACACCTGCGGTCCACCTGCATTTTCGATGGCCCGACGTACAAAGCGGTCATCAACCAGGTCACGGGCGACAAACTCGGGTGACAGCTCGCCAAGGAAGCCATTGTTGCCTTCCAGATGGGTCTGGGTCAGGCTGCGCACCAGCTCTTCGGTATAGGACGAATAGGGATAGGGCTGAAAATCAATCCGCTTCTGTGACCAGTAAGGGTTGTGAATGATGCCGGCAGACTGGTATTGGGCGTAGTCGCGAGCGGAGAACACCTTATCCAGCGTTTCAACCGAATGCGGCGTGTAGCGACCGGTGCCGCTGGCGGCCAGCAGGGCGGCGGTTTCATCACTGAACTGCAGGCTCCATTTCTGAGCATCAACGATGGCATTGGTCACCCGTTGTGCCCATTCGGGACGATCCTGCAGGTCACGCTCGGCCATGAAGGTGACGCAGCAGGCATGGTCTTTCCAGATGTCGCCCGAAAAGCGCAGCACCTTGCCGACGCCCTTGAGTTCGGCGGCGGCATTGAAAGGCTCTGCCACAATAAAGCCCGCGATACTGCCGCCGGCCAGGGCCGACACCATCTCGGCGGGTGGCTGCACCACCAGGTTGACCTCATTATCAGCCAGTGTCTGGCCCGGCCGCAGGGAAACGGGTTTAAGACCTGCTTCACTCAGTACTTTTTGCAGCAGAATGTTGTGAATCGAATACCAGAACGGAATGGCAACCGTTTTGCCGGCCAGATCACCCACACTATTGATGTTGTTGGCAACGGTCAGGGCTGATCCGCCCATATGGTTCCAGGCGACAATTTTGGCAGGAAATTTTGCCCCATAGCGCACCCACAGGGTTGCAGGGGTTAGCAGGTGAATGACATTAACCTGACCGGCTACAAAGGCTTCTACCAGCTGAGCCCAGCTGCGGAACATGCGCGGCTTTTCAGTACGCAAACCCTGCTCGCGGAACAGCTGCAGCTGATCGGCCACCAGCAAGGGTGTGGCGTCAGTAATCGGTAGGTAGCCGATCTGAACCGGAATATCATCCCCTTTGAACTTACCTGCACGCTGCTCTGCCGCGCTGAGCAGAGGCGAGGCCAGACTGGCACTGCCAGCCAAAGCGGCCATGCGCAAAAAATCGCGGCGATTGAAACCACAGCCCTCGACTTCAGGCTGACCTGGGGTTGGGAAGAAACGGTTTTTACGCATGGGTTAATCCTCTTGTCGGATGTTCCGAGCCGCCATCAGAGTGGCGGCTATTCAGGTGAAGGGCTTGTAGAATTTCCTGCCGCAGCTGCAACAGATCGGGGCCGGAGGGTGACAGCACATCTGAGCGATCAAGCTGCCATTGCTGCACGATCTGCCCAGGAGACCCTCCCATCAGAATAATGCGGTCAGCGACCGCCAGAGCTTCATCAATATCGTGTGTGACCAGCAACACGGCGGTGTTCCACTGATGGACCAGGTCTACCAGCAGTTGCTGCATTTCAGTCCGTGTTATGGCGTCCAATGCAGAAAAAGGCTCATCCGCGAACAACAGTTCGGGCTGACGTGCCAACGCCCGTGCCAGCGCAACCCGCTGCGCCTGGCCGCCCGATAATTCAGTTGGCCAGGCCTTGCTGTGGCTGGACAGGCCCACCGCCGACAATGCACGTGTCACACGTGCACTGCGTTCAGTACGACTGATGCGGGGCTGATGCTTGAAGTTGAGACCGTAGGCGACATTGTCCGGCACTTTGAGCCAGGGCAGCAGGCTGGCCTGCTGGAAGATCAGGGCACTGCGTGGGTGTGGACGCTCCACCGGTGCATCATGAAAATACACATGCCCCGAGGACGGACGACTCAGGCCCGCCAGCAAACGCAGCAGTGTCGATTTGCCACAACCGCTGCCACCGAGCAGCACCAGAATTTCCCGCGGGGCAATCTGTAACGAAATATCTTCAAACACAGGCTGCCCGGGGCTGTAGTCGTAGCGCACCCGTTCAGCTCTTAGCAGTGGTTTGTCCGGGTAGCTCATGCGCAGTGATCTTCATGTTTGGCCAGCTCGCCCTTGAGCTGTGAAACACTGGGCGTCACCACCGGTATAAATGCCGCTTCATGCCAGAGACGGCCAAAGCCGGTGGGTTTGTCCAGCAAATAGGCGTTGCCCCCTGTCGCCTCAAGCGCCTGGTTGGCAGCGCGCTGTACCAGTTCAGCGAGGGCAATGCGAAGCTTGAACAACTCTGCCGGCGCGGTGGCAAACAGGCCGTTATTCACACCCTCGTAGAGTGCAGCGGAGTGCTGCTCAAGTGTCTCCTGAAGCGCGGTCAGTGCCGGCTGCAGATAGGTGCCGTTGGGTTGTCTGGCGCGCAGACTGATACTGTCCAGTGAGGCCCGCACATGTCCTATCGACATGCCACATTGCAGCCCAAGAAACCGGGGCCGAATGGATGGACAAAAGTGTAAGGCGTTCGGGTGAATCACCTGTTGCGGCTTCAGCGTCAGATCGTCGATCTGCAGGGCAGCCGTTGAACTGCCACGCAGGGCCAGCAGATCCAGGTTGTCGCTGCGCGTCAGACCCTTCTGGCGGCTGTCGAGCAGAGCGATGGAAGGAGGTTGATCCTGACCGTGCTCAACGATTGCGGCCACCAGGAACCCCTTCGGGTCCAGGTTGGTGACCCAGAACAGCCTGCCGTTGAGCTGCCAGCCGTCATCCTGAGGGGTGGCATGAATCTGAATCTCTTCAATGCCGGAGAGGTATTTCATCGCATTGGACAGGGCTGTGGCACCTGCAATTTCACCTTCGAGCAGAGCCGGCAACCACTGTTGTGCCAGCTCGGAATTGGGGGATGCCAGCAGGTACTCGATAAAAGTACGATGCCCCCAGGCGACAAATGCAGCCGTCAAAGAGTAACGGGCGACCTCTGCAATGGCATCGATAGCCTGGCTGACAGGTTGTCCGTCTCCCCCGAACTCTTCGGGGACACTCACCCGAAACAGGCCGGACCGGGCCAGTCGAGACAGAAGCTCTGCCTGAGCCGGTCCGTCAGCATCCAGTTCGTTGGCATGTTCACCCAGCCAGGCAGTCAGGGCGGACAGATCAGGGTTATCAATTCGGGTCTGTGCGTTCATAGGGTCAGGGCTCCTGTGGCATAGGGTTCCAGCTCAGGATTCAGCGTGTTGTGGGCGAGGTTGTTGGCAAAGTTGCACAGGGTTGCAAGGCTGACACCCAGCACCACTCCCAGAACCTGCTCGTCGCTGTAGCCGGCTGCGCGAATATCGGCCAGCTCTCCGTCAGACACGTTGCCACGGCTGACGATGACCGCCTTGGTGAAGCTGGCCAGCGCATCCAGCCGGGCATCGCCAAGAGCCCGGCGTTGCTGCAGTGCAATGGTCTGCTCAGTGCTGAAACCCGCTTTTTTCAGGGCGATGGCACTGTGCCCTGCAACGCAGAAGTCACAGCCATGCACACTGGCGGCGGTAATCTGGATCACTTCGCGTTCCTGCAGTGTTAAACCGCTGCGGCTGTTGATCTCACCGACCGTCATATAGGTTTCCAGGCTGGCGGGTGAGTTGGCCAGAATGCCGATCAGGTTGGGCAAAAAGCCGTTGTTTGCCTGCGCCTTTTCAACACGGACTCGGCTGGCTTCAGGAGCGGTCTCGGCATTCAGCAGGGGCAGACGTGTCATAACAAAACTCCATAAAAAAATGTTTCCTTATTCTGAATCAATATGGATCTAACGAATTGTCAGTGCGTCAGCATTTTTTGCTCATTCGTCTTGATATGTGTACCGGGCTGGCGCCGGTACTCGCCAGGGGTGACCCCCAGTACGTTGCGGAACACTCGCGAAAAGGCGGCGATTGAGTGGTAGCCGACCTGCTCGGCCGTATCCCTCACACTGGCCCCGTTACGCAGCCGACCTGCGGCAATGCTCATGCGCAACAGTTGAAGAAAACGTGCCGGGGGCAGTCCGCACAGCTCACTGAACTGTTTGCAAAACGCGGCCCTTGAAAGGTGTACCTGCGCGGCCATCTCTTCGAGGGTCCACTCCTGCTGGGGGTTTTCCAGCAGACTTTCCAGAAGCGGAGCAAATCGTGGCTCCTGAGCCAGTGCGAGCACGCCCCTGGGCTGGTCGCTGTCATCTGCGGCGGCACGCAACAGATATAAAAACAGCAGTTCGGTCAGGCGCTCGATCAAGGCACTGGCAGGAGCCTGCTGGTCATAGGCTTCTTTCAGCAGCAGCTCGAAAACAGGACGGGCGCCCTGCATGGCGACTCCGTCTCGCGCAAATATCAGGCAGGCGGGCAGCGAAGCCGTCAGCAGTTCTGCCGTCTGGCCACCCAGTTCAAAAAAACCACAGGCCAACCCGGTACCGGCCCGGTTGGTTTGCTCCAACGGCTGCATGGTGTTGCAGGCGGCGCTGCTGCCTGCCTTATCTGGCGTAATCCTGTGGTTGATGTCACGCAGGAGGAAGACCGCGTCCCCTTCACGTAGAGCGCACACCGGTTGGCCAGGGCGATGCAGGTAACATTCTCCATGTAGAATCAGATGAAAGCTGGCGCGGCGGCGACCCTGTGTTGATGCCTGCCACTGGCCACAATATCGGCCCATGTGAAACAGGGATGATCGAATGCCCAGGCTTTCGATAAGACGACTGCTCAATTCGATGGGAGATGTGGTGCGCTGCACGGGAAGGCCTCGTAACCATGAATGGATAACAAGGCCGACCTTACTGCCGATCATGCAGGGCGATGAACCAATAAAAAGTGATATCTATTGCAGAAATCCGTTTTCCTTGAGCAGCCCTACTGGTGAATGCGCAGCCAAACACCGAAAGGTAGGCTTTCATACCCATGTGTCTCAACATAGTCGATGGCAGCGATCAGGTCGTCTTTCTGTTGCCGTCCCTGGCGTACAAGTACAGGTTCCTGTTCAGCATTCATGAATATCAGGGCCGGGGTACCAACAATACGAAACTCTGAGACAAGTTCAGAAAGTGTCAATTCCTGCTGGCCTGACAATCTTATCGAGGCATCGGTCGAAAGGTCATAGGACTCTATCGAAAAGCGGCCGAACAGTTTTTCTGATATGAGTGATGACTGCAGGGTTTTATCCAGCTCATTGCAGTAGACACAATCAGCCTGCTTTATATAGAGAATCCTGAGTGCACCCTGCGTTGCCGAATGCGATTCAGATGCCCCTGCAAAAAGGGCCAACAAAGCGAGAAAAGACAGGATAGACTTCATTTAAACCGACTCCCTACCGATACCAGAACAGAACACGGCGTCGCAGGGCTTCCAAGCCTGACATGCATGAAGCGGCAATAGCCCCTGTAAACAGAATTCCGGCCAACATCTGAGGATAGTTGGCATAGTCTGCATGAATTTGTACAAAGCGCCCCAGCCCTTCAACGGCGCCGAACAGCTCTGCGATGGTTAGCAATATGAATGCGAAAACCAGCCCAACCCCCAAGCCAGAGAATATTTGCGGCAAACTGGCCGGTAGGACAATACGCAGGAGGTATTCGATCCGTCCAAGTTGCATTATTTTTGCGCTGTCTTTCCAGCTCTGCGGAGTAGATGAAGCCCCAAGCGCGGTGTTGTGGAAAATGGGCCAGAATGCACCAATAAACACGATAAACACCGCAGAAAGGTGAAAAGTCGGCAACACGGCGATAGCGTAGGGTATGTAGACCGTTGGCGGTACAGGGGCTGCAACCCTCGCAAATGGAATGAAAGCGCGTTGCAGTGGGGTGCGCGTTCCTACCAGCAGTCCGAAGGGTATTGCCAAAGCCACGGCTAACAAATAGCCGGGAATCAGTATTTTTGAGGATGCAAAGGCACTGCTCAGTAGTTCAGGCAGGGATTGTAAAAGTGCCGACCCAACGACCCAAGGGGAGGGCAGAAGTGGGTTTCGAGAAGCGTCATTATGAAATGTAAGCAGGTACCAGCCCGCTAGAATTACCAGCCAAACGATCAGACTTTCTCGCCCCAAAAACAGGCGACTGGCAATGCCAGCTGCATGGTGCTTGTCCTTGGGACGGGCTGCTGGAAGTGAAAGACTACGTTGAGACATTACTGCTTACCTCTTCAACTTTAAGACGTCGCAAAACATCACTGGCTAAAGCTTCTTCTATCTGCAGGCGCAGTTCCTGCACCTCGACCAAGTATCGGTAGTGATCGCGGTCGGTACGCTCTTGTTTTTTGGGTACAGAGTGCACTGAAATCAGGTGACCTGGTGAGGCTCCCATGACTGCGATGCGATCGCCCAGCCAGAGCGCTTCATCCAGGTCGTGCGTCACAAACACTGTTGAAAACACCTTGTCTTGTTGCTGTCTGACCTGGTTGAGCAGATCCTGAAGCCGGATTCGGTTAACCGGATCCAGTGCGCCGAAGGGTTCGTCCAGCAGCAGGAGCGAGGCCTCCAGTGCCAGCGCTCGTGCGATGGC
>NZ_JBEPQA010000043.1:0-11602 GCF_040547585.1 Marinobacterium sp. MBR-111 | reverse complement strand
CCCGATAGCATTCAGAGCAAAAAAACGTCGGAGAAGACGGTGAATGATGCTGCAGTAGCGCAGACGCGGCGGCAGAATCCGGATAAGATCGAGCGATGTTAAAGAATGTGGTTATATTCAATGCGGTGGCACGGCAATAGCAGATGAAGTCACTGATTCAGGTCTTTGGGAAGAGATCAGGCTATGACCTGTTTGAATCTGGGGGAGTGGTAGAGGGATGGGTTATATCCATTGATACGTAATGGGTTATATGGGATGGATGTTGGTTATGCGGAATAGATCTATGTGTTGGTTATATATACTACTTTTTCCGTCATTCCGACCTTGCCAAAAACCCCCGTCCCATCGAGGTTTGCCCACAGGCACACCCCCGGAAACATTGACCCTCGATTTCAGAAATAAAATCATTTTGGGTTCGGGGATAACTCAGTGGGTGATCACCACGCTCACTGTATTCCACTGCCCGATTATTTTTTACACGCACTGCGTTCTTAGCCCGGATACCGCACTGAATCGACGCCGCATCCAGCTGTTGGCACTGGCAGATTCAACCAAATCTCAAACCTATATCACCGACCTGGATACACCCCGAGGTGCGTCCGCTCAACGCAGGGTTCTTGCCCAGGAGGTGATAGATGACAACGACATGCCCGGTCTGTGCATCAGACCGTATTCTGCCCCGTCGTATGGGGCGTAAAGCCGGAACCGTGACCGGCATCGCAGCAGGCACGGCCAGTGGCATCGCAGGTGCGCTCAGTGGCGCAGGCGGCGGTGCTGTAACCGGTTTGCAGCTAGGCCGGATCGCTGGCCCGCCCGGTATGGCCTTGGGCACCCTGTCCGGTGCGCTGATCGGTGGACTCATTGGGGGTGCAGCCGGTGGCGTGACCGGTGCCCAGATCGGTGATGAGCTGGATCGTCGGGTGCTGGATAACTGTGAGTGCCTGAACTGCGGCCACACCTTTCGACGCGACTAACCGCCCCCTTTTTGACTGACTACTGGTTATCCCCAGGCATTGCTCCGGCGGTATGCCGGGGCCTTATGCCGTTACGGGACATAGGAGAATGATGATGAATACACAACACACCGCGACTCAACCGACCGCTCTGGCGCTGCCTGCGCCTCACAGTGCCCTGACGGATACAGCCATGAAGAACGCACAGGCCGAGGCGCTGCAGGGGCTGGTCTCCAATAAGCGCCGCCATGCTCAGGCGCACCGTCTGGTGGATACCCGTCAGCTGGATCGGGATACTTGGCTGGCCGTGCGTCAGACCGGCATTGGCAGTTCGGATGCGGCGGCTGCCGTTGGACTCAATCCCTATAAATCCCAGCTGGAGCTGTGGATGGAGAAGACCGGTCGGCTGGTGCATGCCGCTCAGTCGGATGGGCTCGCTGAACAGCCTGACGATGACGATAACAGCCCGCTGTTCTGGGGCACGGTACTGGAGCCCATCGTGGCCGAGCACTATGCTAAGCGCACCGGCTTCAAGGTGCGCCGTGTCAATGCGGTGCTGCAGCACCCAACTCATGCCTGGATGCTGGCCAATCTGGACCGTGAAGTGGTCGGTTGCGATGAAGTGCAGGTACTGGAGTGCAAAACCGCAGGCATCAATGGCGCTAAGCTGTGGAAGAACGGCGTGCCGGAGTATGTACAGCTGCAGGTGATGCACCAGTTGGCCGTCACCGGTCAGCAGGCGGCGGATGTGGCCGTGCTGGTCGGAGGCCATGAGCTGAGGATCTTCCGTCTGGAGCGGGATGAGGCGTTGATTGAGCGGCTGATCCAGCTGGAAGCCGCGTTCTGGCGTCACGTTACCGAGGATACCCCACCCCCGGCGGATGCCAGTGACTCAGCGGACCGTGCGTTGCGGGCACTGTTCCCGGAGGATGACCATGAGGTACTGGACTTCACCGAACAACCGGAGCTGTCCGAGGTGTTTGAGCAGCTGCTGGTGGTGCGCTCGGTACTGGACGATGCCAAACGCGATGAAGCCCAGTTGAAGCATCAGCTGCAGCAGGCAATGGGCACGGCCAGTGAGGCTCAGTTCTCGCAGGGCCGCATTACCTGGAAGAAGAGCACTGACAGCCGCGTGGTGGATCTGGCACGGCTGAAGAAGGATGAACCGGAGTTGGTGCAGCAGTACCTGACGGTGAAGCCCGGCAGTCGTCGGTTTGTGGTGCATGGGCGTTGAGGCCCGTGTTTCTTTATCGCTTTCAAAATCCATTCAAAACCAATCGATTAAGCCCTATGCCCGCCTCGGAGGCATGGGGCTTTTGTCTATCTGGAGGTACCCCATGTTAAAAGGTCTCGCCATTACCCCGCCCATTCTGGGGCGGATCGCCATCGGTAAGGTGGTGGAGAAGGACGGCAAACGCCTGCCACAGAAAGATGATCAGTTTACCCTGACCTCGCAGATCCAGACCCGCGAAGGCTGGTTGCACCACCCGCTGGATGAACAGATGCGTGAAGGCCAAGGTGGCAAGCTGCGCCGCATCCCGATCCGGTTGCTGTTCAATGACCCGGATCTCAACCTGAGGGCGGAGTATTCCCTGTTTGATCGCACTACGGCCAGGCCGCTGTGCGTGGGGGATGGGGAGCAGTGCCGTCGCCGGACCCGTGAAGGGATGCAGACGCTGCCGTGCCCTGGCCCCGACAGCTGCGAGCTGGCTCAGGGCGGACGCTGTAAGCCCTATGCCCGGCTCAACGTGGTGATCGGAGATGAAGACCCCTTGGGGACGTTTATCTTCCGTACCACCGGGTTCAACTCCATTCGCACCCTGGCCGCACGGCTGCAGTACTTCAAGGCGGTCTCCGGTAACCGGCTGGCCTGTATGCCGCTGGAGTTAAGGCTGCGGGGCAAGTCCACCCGTCAGAGTCACGGTACGCCCATCTACTACGTGGATATCACCCTGCGCGAAGGCATGGATCTGGAGGAAGCCCTGGCCAGTGCGCACGACATGGCCCTGGATCGGGATGAAGTGGGGTTTGATCAGAAGGCCTTGGATCGCGTGGCCAAGCAGGGCTTTGCCAACGGGCTGTTTGAAGAGCAGGAGGAGGATGTCGCCGCCGTGGTGGATGAGTTTTATCCACAGTTTGAGGCTCATAGCCCTAACCAAGCCGCGTCTGGCCAGCTCAGTGCCACCGGAACGTTGAGCGATAAGCTGGCTCAACGCTCCCATCGACTGACCCGCAAGCCTGCGCCCTTTGAGGATGGAGATGTGGGTACGGGTCAGCCTGTAACGGCTGACGCTGAGGCTCAGGCCGAAGCAACGGTAGTAACAGACACTCAGCAGAACCAGAACACTGCAGCCAATACCGAAACTAATGTGGATGCCTCTGCCATCGAAGCCTCACTGCAGGCGGATATTGCTCAGGCCTCCCGCCTGGCCAAACGTGCCCGTCAGTCAGGGGTGAGCAAGGCGCGTCCGACCGCTCATTGATCAAGCCACTATCCCTTGCCGTGCTGAACGCTTGGGTACCACAACGGCACAACGGCGCTTCCATTCATCTTTCGCTTTCACAACCACTCTCAATCACCCTGCCGGTATCGCTGCCCTGCGGGGTGGCGGTGCCTGCAGGTCTGGAGGTTTATCATGATGACGCACTCCCATGCGGGCACCCTGTCCCGTGATCAACTCTACCGTCAGGCTCCGGCCATCTTTGCCCAGGCACCGGATGATGCTGTCTCTGACCGCTATGGCTTTGTACCCACCATTGAGGTGGTGGATGCCCTGCAGGCTGAAGGTTGGTATCCGGTCAGGGCACAGCAGACCCGTGTGCGCGATCCTGAGCGCCGGGATACCACCCGCCATCTGGTGCGGTTCCGCCAAGACCCACAACGCCAGATCACGGTGGGCGACAGTATTGCAGAACTGGTACTGACCAACAGCCATGACCGCTCTGCCGCCTATCAGTTGGATCTGGGACTGTTCCGACTGATCTGCAGCAACGGCATGGTGACACCGGTAGGCGATATGGGCGGTATCCGGGTACGCCACGGCAAGCAGGTGGTGGATCAGATCCTGGACGGCTCCCTGGCCTTGGTGGACGAAGTCCCCAACCTGGCCGGTACCGTCGAGCGCTTCCAGTCCCTGCGGTTAAGCCCGGAAGAGTCCCGCCTGTTCGCACAATCCGCTCTGACCCTGCGGTACGGGGAAGACTGGCGTCAGGTCAGCCCCATTCAACCGGATCGCCTGCTGGATGCCCGTCGCGCGGAAGACCGGGATCAGAACCTGTGGCGGGTGTTCAATCGCACCCAGGAAAACCTGCTCAAAGGCGGACTGACGGGGCGTTCGGCATCCGGGCGTCATACCCGCACCCGTGCCATCACCTCCGTCACCGAGGATGTGCGCCTCAACCGCGCACTCTGGCAGCTGACCGAGCACTTTGCCGCACTCAAAGGACAGGCCCGTGTGGCCTGAAGAAAGGAGAATACACTGATGACACCCCAACTGATCGCCGGGGAACGCCCCGGTACCTATCTCGTCCCCAGCGCTGTAACCGACGCAGAGTTGATGCACCTGGCCAGAATGCTGGCCCGTCGTCGCCTGCGTAAAGGCCGTGCGCTGGATAAGCCCGATACGGTGTTCAACGCCCTGCAGACTCTGCTGATGGAGTATGAGCACGAGGTGTTTGGCATGCTGATGCTGGATAACCGTCACCGCATCATCGGGTTCCGGGAGCTGTTCCGGGGCACCATCGATGCGGCCAGCGTGTATCCACGGGAAGTGATCAAAGAGGCACTGGCACACAACGCGGCGGCCGTGATCCTGGTGCACAACCACCCGTCGGGCAGTCCAGAGCCGAGCCAGGCGGATCGGCGCATTACCGCTCGGCTGCAGCAGGCCCTGAGCACGGTGGAGATCCGGCTGCTGGATCACGTCATCGTCGGGCATGAAGGCACCTGCTCCTTTGCAGAAAAGGGGTTGATTTGAAAACCCCCGGTCGTCGTGTTCGCCTTGTGCGAGCACGGCGGCCACTGCGTCCTGTTATTATTTTTTTACACAGCGGGCACTATCCTATGACACGCAGCGTGTGTGGTAGACTGGTCAGTAATCAGACAGGAGTAGCCATGACCGATTTACTCGACCCAACCAACGACTATGTGTTCAAGCGCTTGTTTGCAGAAGCACCGGATCTGCTGGTGGATCTGATCAATGACCTGCGCCCGGATTTACCGAACATCGAATCGGTTGAGATCCTGAACCCGAACATTGAAGCGAGCGAGTTGACGGGCAAATACATCATCCTGGATGTGCTGGCAAAAGATGGTGAGGGCCATTGCTATAATGTAGAGATCCAGGTGCGCCGCTATGATGCCTGGCACAAGCGAGGGCTGTTTTACCTGGCTCGCATGCTGGGCACCCAGCTGAGTGCCGGTGAAGACTACGAAGAGCTGCGTGCTTCGGTTGGACTTCACCTGCTGGACTTCGACCTCTTTACCGAGACAGAATCTCAGCGGCAGCAAGCCATCTGGCGATTTGAAATGCGGGATGAACGCTTGCCTGATGTATCGCTCGGGAACGTTTTACAGATGAACCTGGTCGAACTGAATAAAGCGGATCGCTTGGGATTACCCGAAGGTCCGTTACGTGCGTGGGTGACGTTTTTTAAGCACTGGCAGGAGGAGTTGATCATGGCCAAAGTGGCACACGAACCGGTCAAGAAAGCGATGAGTCGCATCAAGCAACTCAGTGCGGATGAAGAGACACGCCGCCTGGCATTCGTGCGTGAACGTGCACTGCGGGATGAGGTGTCGTTGTTGAACGATGCTGAAAAGCGTGGCCGGATGGAAGGAGAGTCACGACTTCTGCGCAAGATGATCGAGATAAAATTCGGTGCTCTCCCAGAGTGGGCTGAATTGGTGCTCCAGTCTGCAGACTCGCAGCTGATTGATCAATGGGCTGAGTCGATCCTGACAGCTGAGAGCCTGGAAGTCCTGCTGGGCAAACACTGACCCCCAAGGCACTGGAGCGCAGCGGCATAGAAGGTACATGACATGTTGGCTGAACGTACAAAAAAGTGGCCTGAGCAGTGGGAACAGCGAGGGATTCAGAAGGGTCGGATGCAAAACATGCGTGAGACGGCTCTTACTCTGCTGGAATTGAAATTCGGCCCCTTACCTGACTGGGCTACTCAGATGATCGATCAAGCAGACGCTACCAAACTGGATGCCTGGATTAAAGGTGTTCTGACGGCTGAGGGCCTGGAAGCCTTGCTGGGTAAGCACTGATCAGGGCACGACATGTTGGCTGAACGTATAAAAAAGTGGCCTGAGCAGTGGGAACAGCGGGGAATTCAGAAGGGTCGGATAGAAGGACGCATGGAAGGCCGGGTGGAAGGCCGGATAGAAACTATGCGTGAGACGGCACTCAATCTGATCAACATGAATATCCTGACCGATGCCCAGATCGCCCAAGCTTCTGGTTTGACAGAGGCCGAGGTCAAGGCATTACGCACTGAAGCCAGGTACTGAGCCCGGTGGGGCTGGAGTGCTCGACTAACGAGCCTCCAGCAGCGCGACTTGAGAAGCGCGGTTTGGCATCATGGTAGACAGTGACGGCAGTGACCGGGTGGCGGTATCGGCCGCTGCAATCAGCGAGTCCTGCGTCAGGTGAGCATATCGCTGAGTGGTTTTGACCTGGGTATGCCCCAAAATATTCTGCACTTCATACAGACTGCGCCCTGAGTTAATCAGGAAGCTGGCAAAGCTGTGTCGCAGGTCATGTAGCCTCAACTCCGGCATCCCGGCACGCTTACGTGCCACATCCCACGAGTTAAAGATGTTGTTGTACGGCTTCAGTGTCTTGGGGTTTGGGAACAGCCACTCGCAGCCGGGTATACGCAGCTGCTCCACGGCATTCAACATCTCCAGCAATCCATCTGAAATCGGAATGTAGCGTGTCGTCCCGGTTTTATTGAACTCCACCGTCCAGATACGCCGCTCCAGATCCAGATCCTTCCAGCGCGCCGTTAACACCTCACCCTTGCGGGCACCGGTCAGCAAGAGCATGGCCACAATCCATTTAAGCTGAGGGTTGCGTGACCGTGTGATCGTCTCAAACAGGCGTGCAGCCTCCTCCGATGTTAAGTAACGCTCCCGCTTATTATTTTCCACAAACAGATCGATACCGGCCGTCGGGTTGCGAGTTGCCCCAGCGGTCTCCCAGCGCATGGCGCAGTTAAAAATATAACGGCACAGCACAATGAGCCGGTTGGTGGAGCTGGGCTTGTGCGTTTGACGGTTGACGTTGAACAGATCCACTAAATGACGCCGCGTAATCTCATCCAGATGCAGAGCACCGATGGCGGGCAGGATGTGCTTGTTCAGCAGGCAGACATCCGTTCTCCACGAGCGCTTATAGGCTTTGATATGGGGCAGATAAGACTGCTCCACGAACTGAGTAAAGGTCGGGACCTCCTTCAGCGTTTTTTTCTGTTCAAAGGGATCAATACCCATTGCCAGTGTCGTCAGTCGCTCCGTTGCGAGCTGACGAGCATCCGCCAGGCTCAACCGATCGGCAGCGCCTAGCTTTTTCTCTTGTGTTTTACCCCGGACATCCTGATAACGCAGGTAATAGGTACGCCGTCCAGATTTGAGGGCTTTGAACACCAATCCGGGTATTTTGGTATCGAAATAGTCGACTTTGGATTTGTCGGCCGGGCATAAGTTGCTACTCTGTACGAACTGTTGTGTAAGGTTGCGCTTTGGCATAGCGAATACTCCTTTCATGTTTCGTAATCGCTACTAAAAGTAGCGATATGTATTTAATAGTTCTTTTATCGGCTTGGAGTCAAGCTTTATGGATGAAAAAGTACGTTTTGCGATGGCGATGCGGATAGGGCGTGCCGCGTTGGGCATGAGTCAGCAAGAGTTCGCGGACATGCTGGGGGTGGCCAAGTCGACGATTGCACGCAATGAAACACTGGAGATGGTGATGCGTGCAGAGACACTGACCGCCATGATTCGTGCCTTGCGCGAACGGGGTGTCGATATCGATATACTGGGCAGTGATGATGTGCTGGATGTTCAGGTGAGAGAGGCGGCGGTAGAAACCTTGAAGGGTCGCCTGGAGGATGAGAGCCGTCGTCGCAGTGACCGAAAGCGCCCTCTGAACTGAAGGGACGAAGAGAGGCTAGTGCTGCTGAGTGCGCTGGAATTGATCTGAAATGAAGAAACTGTGAAGAAAAATAAATGCTGGAGGCAGGGGGCTGCAGGGCGCGTCAGATAAGCGATCCTGAAGGTATTAGATCGATTCTGTTGGGTGCGGATCGACTCGGAAAAATAGACATAGCGTAGAAAACTTACAAAAAGAGCTATTGATATCGATAACGCGGCTTTATAAACAAGATCTTACCTAAAAGCGCTATTTGGTCGCTGACTGAAATTCGCACGATTGAAGTGCTGGATGACACCATCCCGACGCAGACACTGACCTACTGGGGCAACCCGGAAACAGGCGAAGGCGTACCGGCCGGTCAGGTGTGGGACACCGTTAGTGATTACCTGTTCACTGCGGCAAACATGTCTGATGACGTGTTTAACGTGATCAACGACAGCCTTGATCGTATCAGCACTATCACCATTGCAGGCAGTGAAGACGGTTTGCAGGGCGGTATGGGTGATCAGTTCAATAACACTGGCGATGCGACCTCCGGCGGTGACGCTGACACCGGCTTCGACACCGGCAAGGAAGGTGATTACACCGGTAACTACCAGATCCGTGTAACCCTGCAGGATGGCACCGTCGCTGAAGCGGTTGTCTCCCTGACTCAGGAACAGTTCGAGTACCTGAACGGCCTGCTGTTTGATGCCAATGGCAATTCTCGTCTGTTCGAGAAAGAAGTGGCGTACATGGTCGACAGCGGTGTTGACGATGCAGACGGTAACGACATCCTCGTGCCGGCCGTTATCGAAGGCGGCACCCTGATCACGGACTACCCGATCATCCTGACCCCGACTCAGAACAACGGCGGTACCGAAGAGATCGGTAAAACCTCTGCTGCGGATGACTTCATCGTTGCAGGCCGTCTGGACCTGCTGCACGGTGCCTACATCGACGGTGGTAAGGGCAACAATACTCTGGAAATCGACGCCAAAGGCTACTACGCTCAGCCGAAAGAGCTGTTGAACATCCAGACGATCAACATCGAAAACCTGCCCAACGTCTACACCGACGTAAATGGCGATAGCACCTACCCGGATCTGTCAGGTGACGGCTCCAACAACTCTACCATCGACCTGTCCCGTGCCGTTGATCTTGAAAAGCTGACCATCACCGAATCCGATTTTGACGGTGTTGATGAAGCGGATCTGGGTACGCTGACAATTGCCGGTGTTCGCAACGGCGCGCTGACCCGCTTCGAAGGCGAGTTCAGCCAGAACGTGACCGTTCACTACGGCGAAGGCCTGACCGGTGAGCTGAACATCGAGCTGGCAATCGGTGATGTTAATGCCGATATCAACCTGCTGCACAACGCCTCGACCCTGAATATCGATTCTCAGGGTACCGAGAACCACATGCATCAGTTCTTCGCAGGCGGCACTTTGAGCCACCTGAACATCAGCGGCGAAGCAATCTTCTCCGTTGAAGAGAACATGGCGGCTGGTTTCAATACCGATCGTCCGGCTGTGATCGATGCCTCTGCCAACACCGGCGGTGTGGATCTGACCATTGATGGCCACGATGATGAAGTGATCTTCACCGGTACCGCTGAAGCGGATGACCAGTTCCAGGCCAACAGCAATGGCAAGGCTGTCACCATCAATGCGGGTAATGGCGACAACGAACTCACCGCCGAAAGCGGCGAAGTTGTTACCATCACTGCGGGCGACGGTGCCAACACCATCCGTGTTGATGGCAGCGACACTGTCTCTGTGACCGCGGGTAATGGCGGCAACATGGTTAGCGCTGCAAACGTTGATGATGTGACCATCACAACCGGTGAAGGCGCTGATGTTATTACGGCCAGCGCTGGTGAAATCATCATCAACTCTCAGGGTGGTGATGATGTTGTTACGGTTGCGGGTCGTGAAGGTAGTGAAGCATCAGGGGTAACGGCTTCTCCGAACTTGGTGTTGGTGTTGGACGATTCAGGCTCAATGAGCAATGGTCAGACGCCCGCACCTATCGTCGCACAGGCTGCGGCTGTTGCGGAGCTGTTTGATCAGTTGCCTGACGATACTGCTGTGTATCTGGTTGCGGATTTGGGCTCAGGCACACAGCCGGCCGATGCTTGGGTCACTAAGGCACAGGCACTCGCAGTCGTTAATACAATGCAGGCCCAGGGTTACTGGAATACAGCTGGTTTTATTGCTGAAGTACAGACTGCGTTTGGTGATCAGACGGGTACGTACAATGTAGGTGGCGCCAATGAGGTGGTATTCATCACAGATGGCGGCAACAGTGTTCCAAATGAGCAGGCGTGGATCGACTTCCTCGTAGCCAATGATGTGCGCGCAAATGTCTTGGGCATTGGTGCAAATGATCAGAGTGATATTGATGTTATCAATAGCATGGCTTACGACGGTCGCGCTAACGCCGACTTGGATGGCATTGTTGCACCGACCACTGCCGAGCTGAGCGGTCTGCTCGAAGACCTGGGGCGTGATATTGCTGTATTGAACGGCAATGGTGCCAAAGTCAATATTGACCTGGGCGAAGGCAATAACGTTCTTGTGTTGGGTAACGCAGATGGTCTGGCACAAGGCCTTGTTGCCTACGAAGGCTCCAGCATTACCGGTGAAAACATCACCATGGTGGTCAATGCTGACAGTGATCTGCGTGCAGCAACACTGAATGGCATCACCAGCGTTGTACTGGATAATGGCGATGTGGGCAGTGTAGATAACGCCAAGCTGACCCTGACCGCCGAGCAGTTCCTGGCCATCGGTGCTGAGAACTTCAGTGTTGAAGGTTCTATCTTCCACACCTACGCGCAAGTTGAAATCATCGTCACCGATGACATCTCCCTGACTGACCTGGGCGTTGACAACCTGTCGCGTAATATTGACCTGATCCTGGAAGTACAGGACGGCGTCACCCTGGAAATGACAGCTGAACAGCTGCACACCCGCGTGGCTCCGCAGGGCATCACGCTGGCTGACGACGGCAACACCGACCTGGCTGCTGGTAATGTTGTGATTACCGGTGCTGCAGGCGTGTTTGACCCGTTCAACACCAGCGACACGATCAAAACCAACATCGACGGTAACGTCTACTACGGTGGTTCACTGTCTGACGACTTCAAGGTCGGCGACCAGTGGTTCAACGTAAGCTTCTCCGGCGAAACCGGCTACGATGAAGACGGTAATGAAATCGTGGGTTACGACCGTCCGGCTGACGTACCGGCTGAAGTCGTGTACAAGATCAACACCGGTACTGGCAGCAACAGTGTAACCGATGATGGTCTGACAACCTGGCACACCAACCTGGAAATCACCGGTGCACGTGATATCACCTTCACAGGCCCGATCCAGCTGGGCGAAGTGCAGGGTGACTCAGAAAACACCTTCACCATCGACTTCTCTGAACTCGAAGGCGTTGTCAGCGGCATGACCATTGACCACTTCGAACAGTTGGCTCAGGGTGGTGCGATCTACGGTA
>NZ_JBEPQA010000042.1:0-13576 GCF_040547585.1 Marinobacterium sp. MBR-111 | reverse complement strand
TCACACTGGTCACACTGGTCACACTGGTCACACTGGTCACACTGGTCACACTGGTCACACTGGTCACACTGGTCACACTGGTCACACTGGTCACAATCGACAGCAAGCCTCGCAATCGCGGGGCTTTTTTGTGTCCGAAATTCCTCGCCGTGAGGTGACACGCTACCGCTGTGAAGCGGCAGGCACCCGAACCCGGCGGATAACCCGGGTACCCCAATTTCTTCTAGCCGTTCGTGAGAATCGCTATGCCTTCCCAATATGATCAGCTGATCCAGCAGGCAGCAGAGACGCATTTGCCTGGTGTTGATTGGCGCCTCATCAAAGCGCAGTACATGGCAGAGTCCCGGCTTGACCCGAATGCGGTGTCACCGGCTGGGGCTCAGGGTATCGCGCAGTTCATGCCAGGCACTTGGGCTGATGTTGCCAAGGAGCTTGGATACCCGGCTGATATCACCCCCTTCGATCCAGAGGCGGCCATCCCGGCAGGTGCCTACTACATGGCGAAACTGCTGAATGGGTGGACTGCACCGCGACCAGAAATCGATCGCTACTGTTTGGCTTTGGCCAGTTACAACGCCGGCTATGGTCACTTGCTCAAGGCCCAAAAGGCTGCAGGTGGTGCGAACGACTATGCCCGCATCATTCGTGCGCTTCCGCAAGTTACCGGCCACCACTCAGCCGAAACAACCTCGTACGTAAAGCGCATCCTCAATTACTTCAATCAGATGGTGACTGGGTGATGCCTGAAAAGGATCCAACGAGCTATCAGTTGCTCACGTATGCCTGGGTGATGGCGCTCGCTTCATGGGGTGGGTTGGTTAATTACATCCGCAAGGTAAAAGCCGGTAAGGCGGAGAAGTTCAGCCTGATGGAATTGGTGGGTGAAATTGTCATATCGGCCTTCACTGGTGTTCTGACGTTCTGGTTGTGCGAACTGGCAAATTTCCCAGACCTGCTTACCGCTGCTTTTGTTGGGGTGAGTGGCCACATGGGAAGCCGTGCTATTGCCCTGATGGAAGACTCATTCAAGAAAAAAATGGGGGTGCGTTGATGCGTAAATCAATGATGGTGCTGGTCGTTGCTGGAACTTTGGCCGTTTCGGGCTGTTCTGCTCCTCGATTACAAGACGGTTATCAGCCGGGTGATTTAACAGGCATGGCCGTTGATGAGACGGAAGAGTTCATGGAGATGCAGGATCGTTACTGTTCAACGTCTGATCCCGTGGCACGCGCCATTCTTTTGATGCTGATTCGATCTGCAGTACCTACTTACCCCGCCGACGGGCTGTGCACGAATGTGCTCGATATCCTGGAGGCACGGCAGTGAAGTACTACAAGCGCAACTACAAGTATCAGCTTGCAGAGCGAGCCATCTTTCATACGCAAATCTATCCTGACAAAGAGCTGAAGACAGAGTGGATCACACTGCTTCCGGATGGAACGCTGATACTTGAAGCAGGGTATGCCTGGGATGGTGCCAGCGGGCCTACCATCGACTCGGACAGCACTATGAGGGCCAGTGCTGCGCATGATGCTTTGTACCAGTTGATGAAGTTGGGCCTATTGAGCCTCAGCTGGTTTGAAGAGTGCAATCGAGAAATGGTGCGCTGGCTGAAGAAAGATGGCATGTGGTACTTGCGGCGTCGGGCATGGTACCGAGCAGTCCAGAAGTTCGGCATGGATCACATGTTCCGAGAGCATGATGATCAGAAAGTTTACGAGGCACCCTGATGCCAGCGAAGCCGCCGCGTCCTTGTCGGGCACCGGCATGCGGACGCAAGACAACGGCCAGTCATGGGTACTGTGAGGAACACTCGCATCTGCACAAGCCGTGGGGAACGCGCAAGGGGTCAGGTCGAGGTGGTCGGCCATGGCGGCGCAAGCGTGATCGGGTGTTGCAGCGTGATAAAGGGCTATGCCAGCCATGTCGCCGAGGTGGTCGAGTGACGCCAGCAACAGAGGTTGACCACATTAAACCGGTTGCCGAGGGCGGTACAGATGCTGACTCAAACCTGGAGGCGATCTGCACCAGCTGCCACCGAGCGAAGACGGCACGAGAGGCGCAGGCCGCGAGGGGGAGGGGGGAGTCAAATCTCTGAGAGTTACGAGGCCGGACACCGCCGCCCAAGTCAAATTTTTACAGCCGCGAAATTGAAAATTAAATCCGGCGCGAACGGTTCTCATCTATGACACGCGGACGCAAGGCCAAGCCAACCAACCTCAAGCTCATTCAGGGCAACCCGGGCAAGCGCAAGTTGAATGATGCTGAGCCTTCCGTGGATGCCCTTCAAGAAGTACCGGCCGCCCCGGGTTGGTTGTCCGAACGCGGAATGGAAGCGTGGGATCATCTGGCCAGCTGGTTGGTTGGTTCCAAGATTCTGACCGCCACAGACCTGCATAACCTTGAGGCCTTCTGTTCTGCATACGGCCGCTGGCGTGATGCCGAAGAGCTCTATGCCAAAGAGGGCGCCGTGGTTACAGGCGCAACGGGCGGCCCAGTTAAGAACCCAGCCGCCACTGTAATCAATGAGTCCCTGAAGCAGATGGCTATGTTCGGATCCGCGCTCGGGCTCGACCCGGCCAGCCGGGTACGTCTCGCTGTACCCGGCGGGGGCGATGACAGCAACCCATTCGCCGAACTGCTCGGCAAGAAGCGGGGCGGGAAGTGATGAGACTCCATGGCCAGTTACCCGAACGTCAATGCCGCGAACAAGTATGCGCGGGACATCGTTGCTGGCCGCATTGCTGCATGCAAGGAGGTGCGGCAGGCGTGTAAGCGCCATCTCGATGACCTGAAGGCATCGAAGAAGCGCAGTTATCGATTCACCTTTGACAAGGATGAAGCCGAGAAGGACTGCGTATTCGTTCAGCTGCTGCCCCATACAAAGGGCCAGTGGGCACGTGAACGCAAGCTGATCGAGCTGGAGCCCTGGCAGAAGTTCATTTTCTGCTGTGTCTTCGGATGGGTGAAGAAGAAAGACGGCCTGCGCCGTTTCTCTGAGGCCTATTGCGAGATCCCGCGAAAGAACGGCAAGTCCGTTATTGCTGCCGGTGTCGGCATCTACATGCTGTGCGCCGATGGCGAATACGGTGCCGAGGTCTACTGTGGTGCAACCACAGAGAAGCAGGCATGGGAGGTGTTCCGGCCAGCAAAGCTGATGCTCGAGAAAACCCCGGCGCTGACCAACGCCGCCGGCATCGAGATCATGGCAAAGAACATCAGTATCCCCGCTGATGGCAGCCGCTTTGAACCGTTGATTGGTAACCCAGGCGATGGCAGCTCACCCAGCTGCGCGTTGGTAGATGAGTACCACGAGCACGATAGCCCTGATCTCTACGAGACGATGGTGACGGGGATGGGCTCTCGTGAGCAGGGGTTGACGTTCATCATCACCACGGCAGGCTTCAACCTTGCCAGTCCCTGCTACGACAAGCGCCGACAGGCCCAGCAGATGCTGGATGATGTGATGCCGAACGATGAGCTCTTCGCCATCATCTACACCATTGATGCTGATGATGACTGGCAAGACCCAGCCACGCTGCGCAAGGCCAACCCGAACTTCGGCGTATCGGTCAGCGAAGAGTTTCTGCTTAAACAGCAGCGCGATGCGATTCGGTATCCGAGCCGGACAAATGCATTCCTGACCAAACACCTGAACATCTGGGTATCAGCCCGCACCGCATGGCTCAACATGGCCGATTGGCATGCCTGCGGTCACCCTGAGCTCACACTGGATCAGTTCATTGGTCGTGAGTGTTGGCTGGGTGTCGATTTGGCCAGTAAGACCGACATTGCCAGCATCGCGCTGCTGTTCAGAGATAAAGACGAAAACGGCCGCGACCGGTGGATTGTGTTCACCCGCAACTACCTGCCAGAAGGCGCAATCGAGCGAGCTGGCAACAACCGGGCTGCTTACGAAGCTTGGCAAAACGCCGGTCACCTGGTCGTCACCGATGGTGAGGAAATCGACTTCGACCAGATCCGTGAAGAGATCCGGGACCTGGCGGCCATGTTCCAGATTAACGAAATCGCCTACGACCCATGGCGCGCAACCCAACTGGCCCACCAGCTGATGAAAGACGGCGCCGAGATCGTGGAATATCGCAACACCGTGCAGAACATGAGCCCGCCCATGCGGGAAATGGAAGCGGCAATCACCGGCAAGCGCTTCATTCACTCGGATGATCCCGTGCTTACATGGATGGCCAGCAACGTCACTGCCAAGTCAGACGCCAAGGACAACATCTACCCGCGCAAAGAGCGCAATGAAAACAAGATCGACGGCATCATCGCCATCCTCATGGCACTGGGTAGAGCCATGAACGCTGATCACGAAGCGCCAAAAGAATCCATATACGACACAAGCGAGGTCGCATGCTGACAGCTCTCATTTTCATTCTTGGCCTGATTGGTGCCGGCCTGTGCGCGTTCGGTGCCTGGCTGGTTTTCCCGCCGGCGGGCTTCATCGTGGCCGGGGTTCTGCTACTAGCGACCTCGTTCATGTACGCCCGTGCACAGGCATATACCCAGTTCATCCGGACGCACACCGATAAGGCTGAAGACTGATGTTTTTCCCCGGACTCTTTGCCAGCACCCGCGCAGATGGAATCTCGGCCACACCGGCCCAGAACTTCACCCAGTGGGTCAGCTCAATTGGCGGACGCCAGACATCAGCGGGCACTATGGTCAACACCAAAACGGCCCTTGCGGTGAGCGCGGTGCGGGCCTGCGTCACACTGCTGGCCGAGTCGCTGGCACAGCTGCCGTGCGAACTTTACCGGCGTGACGAAAACGGCGGCCGCACCCGTGCAACCGATCACCCGGTGTACGACCTGATCCACTCAGCACCCAACCGCAAAGACACCTCGTTCGAATACTACGAACAGGCACAGGGCTGTCTGGGGCTGGAGGGTAACCACTATGCGCTGATTGAGCGTGACGGCGCTGGCTACCCAATTGAACTGATCCCGGTACACCCGAAGAAGGTACAGGTGCTAAAGGGTACGGATGGCATGCCGTACTACCGCCTGACGGACTTGGGCGAAACGCTGCCCATGCACATGGTTCACCACATCAAGTACTTCAGCCTTGATGGCTATGTGGGTCTCTCCCCAATCGATACCAATGCAGATGCAATCGGTCTGGCGTTGGCTACCGAGCAACATGCCGGCGCCGTTTTCCAGCGCGGCGCTACCATGTCGGGCGTAATCGAAAGACCTAAAGAATCGACACCGATTGCAGATCAGGCCGCCATCGACCGCCTGCTGAGCAAGTTTGCCGAGCGCCATGCAGGCCTGCGTAACATGTTCTCAGTCGCGCTGCTTCAGGAAGGCATGACCTACCGGCAGCTGGCCATGGACAACGAAAAAGCCCAACTGCTGGAGTCCCGCAACTTCGGCGTCAACGAAGTGTGCCGGCTGTACAAGATCCCGCCGCACATGATTCAGCAGCTCGACAAAGCCACGTTCAGCAACATCGAACACATGGGCCTGCAGTTCGTCATCTACACCTTGTTGGCCTGGGTGAAGCGACACGAAGCCGCCATGATGCGCGACTTGCTGCTGCCGGCTGAGCGCAAAAACCACTACATCGAATTCAACGTCAGCGGCCTGCTGCGCGGTGACCAGAAGTCCCGCTACGAAGCCTACGCAATAGGCCGTAACTGGGGATGGCTGTCGGTTAACGATATCCGTCGTCTCGAAAATATGCCGCCGATCCCGGGCGGTGATCGTTACCTGACACCGCTCAACATGGTCGACTCAGCTCAAATGCAGCAGTCATACGAAGCCACACCCGAACAGATGAAAGACATCGAGGAGATCCTATGTCGCACATGATCAATTACCCGCATATCGCCTCGATGGTGTTCAACACCCCGCTGTATGCTGACCCCACTCTGGTGCGTGCGATCAAGGCAGTGCTTGAACCGCGCCTACTGGGTCGAATGGAAAGCGCCCCGACAAGTCTTGGCTTGGCACAAAGTCAGCCGGCAGTGGAAGCCAATAGCAACCATGAGGACCGCTATACCCGCAGCCTGACCATCGCAGGAAAACTCGCGGTCATCTCAGTGCATGGTGTACTGGTCCCGCGGCGTGGCGTTATCACGGCATCCTGTGAAGAGCTGATCAGCTACGAATACCTGAGCGGCCAGATCACCGCAGCCCTACGCCATGAACTGGTAGAAGAGATCGTTCTCGACTTCCACACCGGCGGCGGCTCCGCCATGGG
This sequence comes from Marinobacterium sp. MBR-111, assembly GCF_040547585.1. Classification (NCBI taxonomy): domain Bacteria; kingdom Pseudomonadati; phylum Pseudomonadota; class Gammaproteobacteria; order Oceanospirillales; family Oceanospirillaceae; genus Marinobacterium; species Marinobacterium sp. MBR-111. Next base: position 7,348 of record NZ_JBEPQA010000042.1, on the reverse strand, counting down.
CTGTAAGGAAATGGCCGACTTCATCCGAGCCAGCACCCAGATCAAACCGATCACCGCCATTATCAACTTCGCGGCGTACTCGGCCGGGTACTTCCTGGCCGCCGCCTGCAGCAAGATCATCTGCAGCCCGACCGGTGGTGTCGGTTCCGTGGGCGTGATCATTGAGACATTCGAGGTCAGCAAATGGGAAGAAGAAGTGGGTATCAAATACAACACCTTCTACCGCGGCGGCCACAAGAACGACTGCTCCCCGCACGAACCCATTACGGATCAAGCCGTGGCCGAAATCGATAAACGCCTCGACAAGGCCTATGCCATCTTCACCGGCTCGGTTGCTGAATACCGGGGCCTGGATGTGCAGGCCGTCATTGAAACAGAAGCCCGGCTGTTCGATCCCGAAGAGGCGCTTCAGCTCAACTTGATCGATGAGATTGCCCCGGCACAGGACGCCATTAACGCAATCGCCCAACGATACAAATCAACCCCTACGCGCAGCATTCGGGCACAGGCCCGCGTGTACGACACAGCTTGCAAGATCTAGCCACGCGGCGGATCTGCACCAAACAGGCGGCCACTCGGTCGCCTTTTTTATAACCAGCAATGACAGGTGACACCTATGAATATCATCGAACTCCGCCGCAAACGCGCTGAAATCAACGCATCTATCCAGGTGCTGGCGCAGGCAGAACAGGAAAACGGAGAGCTGACGGCAGAGCAGCTGCAACAGTTCGAACAGCTGACCACCGAGTTTGACCAGCTGAGCGCCCAGATCAGCCGCTTGGAAGCAGCTGAAAAAGCACAGGCGGCAGTAGCCCAACCGGTCGGTTCATTCAACAACGGTAATGCTCCAGCCGTCCATAGCAAGGCAGAACTGAAGCAGTACCAGGGCGCCAAGATGGCACGACTGGCCATGTCGGTAGCGGCAGCCAAAGGCGACATGGAAGATGCCGCCAAATTCGCACGCACTGAAATCGGTGATGCGGATGTGGCCATGGCAATCGAAACCAGTGCCGGTAGCGGTGGTGCACTCATTCCGCAGAACATTCATGAAGAAGTGATCGAGCTGCTGCGTGCGCGCACCGTGGTACGCCGCTTGGGTGCCCGTCCGGTACCGCTGCCGAACGGCAACCTCAGCATGCCGCGCCTGAGCTCCGGTGCCACGTCCGGCTATGTGGGCGAGGGTAGCGACGTACTGGCCACCGAGTCACAGTTCGATGACGTGAAACTGTCGGCCAAAACTATGATCACGCTGGTGCCGATCTCCAACCAGATGATTGGCCGGGCCGGTTACAACGTCGAACAGATCGTGCTGAGTGACATGATCGGCGCCATGTCCGTGCGTGAGGACAAGGCCTTCCTGCGTGATGACGGTACCAGTGATACCCCGGCAGGCTTCAAGAAGGTCGCAACCGATGCAAGCCGCACTGTTGACTGGGCAGGTGCTACAGCCGGTCTGGCCACTATTGATGCGTTTCTGGATTCACTGATTCTGAAACTCATGGAGAGCGACAGCCTGCTGATTCAGCCGGGCTGGGCACTGAGCCCGCGTTCCTACATGAAGCTGTTCGGCCTGCGTGATGGCAACGGCAACAAGGTGTATCCGGAAATGGCGCAGGGCCAGCTGAAAGGCTGGCCGATCCTGCAGAGCACGACCGTTCCGGTCAACCTTGGTACCGGTTCCAACGAAACCGAGATCTACTTTGCCGACTGGAATGACGTTGTGATCGGTGAGCAGGAGAACATGAAGATCGACTTCTCCAAAGAAGCCACCTACAAGGATGCCGGGGGCAACCTCGTATCGGCGTTCGCTCGCAACCAGTCCCTGATCCGTGTGGTTGCCGAGCACGATATCGGCTTCCGTCATCCGGAAGGTCTGGTACTGGGTACCGGCGTCACCTGGTAACCACCCCTGAAGCGGCACGGCTCCGGCCGTGCCTGTTTCACTACCCATTCAAAATACAGGTAAGCAATCATGGCGAATCCACAAGACCAGAACAAAGCCGCACCGAAAGCGACTCAGTCAAAAGACGAGCGCGTAACCATCACCTTCACCAAGCCGTTCAACCGCTACTCCCGGGGCGATATTGCAGGCTTTCCTGCTGACCGTGCGAAGCACCTGGTTGAAGGTGTGAAGGTTGCGGTAATGGGCGACAAGCTGCCTCAGCCAAAAGCCGCTGAGTAAAACGGCACTCAGTATGAGTAAGCCAGATACCCCAGCGCCCCTCACCCAAGAGCAGGCGCTGGACCTGATTGAAACCCACCAGATCGGCCAGGCCGAAGTCATTGCACTACGCCGTGCCATCTGTGGGTTTGTGGTTGATGCCAATGGCGCCGAACACCAGCTTGAAGAAACCTGCGAGCACCTGCGCACCGCAGACCAGCGCCCGGGTGCTGGCGGCAACTTCATCGACCAGGCCAAGCGCCGCATCGGCTCAGCCATGGCGCGCAAAAGAGGCGGCCACTGGTGCGGTGACTGCGGCTGCCCGCTGGCCAAGAAAACCACCATAGGGTTTGACCCGATCTCGTCGCAACCCGCAATTTACGAACGGGCCCGCTGCCCCCTGAAAAAGTGGTGAACCATGATCACCCTGGAAGACGCCAAAGCGCACCTGCGTGTCCAGCACTCAGCAGAAGATGCACTGATCACCGCACTGATCGACTCGGCCTACCGTCACGCAGAAACCCGCACCGGCCGTGTCTTCGACACGCAGACTCGGACGCTGGTGCTGGATGGCTTTGGCTCTACCGCTGGCGCTATCGAACTGCCATGGACGCCGGTGCAATCAATCGAAAGCGTCGACTATGTAGACCCAGCCGGTGATACCCAAACCCTGAACACACCACCGCTGCGGCTCGACACTCGGCAGCTTTACCCGTTGCTCATGCCCCAATGGGATACCGACTGGCCAGCCACCATTGACGAGCCAGAAAGCGTCACCATCACGGCCACCGTGGGCATGAACGAAACACCCGCAGACGTACGCGCCGGCCTGCTCCTGCTGATCGGCCACCTGTACGAAAACCGCGAATCCGTCGTAATCGGAACCATCAGCAGTGAGCTGCCAATGGGTGTCTCTATGCTGCTGGATCCGTACAAAATCATGAGGGTTGGCTGATGCGTTCAGGACGCCTCAATACACCGGTGACATTCGAGCGCAAGGCCGGCGGCAAGGACCAATACGGCCACCCAACAGACGACTGGCAACCGGTTCCCGGGCTGGTCGATATCTGGGCCAACGTCAAACCGATCACCGGTCGTGAGCGCTGGGCCAGCCAGCACGTCACCAACACCGCCACGCTGGCCGTCACCATCCGGTACCGCGACGACATAACCCCCGACATGCGCATTGCCTTCGGTAACATGCGCCTCGAAATCGTGGGCCCACCAATCAACCTGGACAACCGCAACCGGGAACTGGTGATCACCTGTGAAGAGGACAGCAACTAACGGGAGCTGGCCAAAAACGTTCTATTTATACCCGAACAACACCCCTAGGCTGATCACCGAATGGCAGATTCAGGCTTCGTCTGCTCCGGGGTGTTCCTATTTCAGAAGCTTGGTATTCAGCCATGAAAGACCTGACTTTCCAGAACACTACTTTGACCCTGATGCCGATTGATGGAGAGGTTTGGATAGCCGCGCCGGAGTTGGCCAGGGCGCTTGGGTATGCACGCTCAGACAAAGTGACCCAGATTTACAGCCGCCATAGCGACGAATTTTCCGAGAGCATGAGCATGACCACCAAACTGAGGGTCAAGGGGTTTGGTAATGGAGAGAGTGAAAAGGATGTCAGGATATTCTCCCTGCGCGGCGCTCACCTGATTGCCATGTTTGCTCGCACTTCAGTCGCCAAAGCCTTCCGCCGCTGGGTGCTGGATATCCTGGACGCACTCCACAACGGCGGAGAGTACGTCATGGAGCGCTACCGCAAAGTAAGCGCCGAATACAGCGAGAGTGAGCAGATCGCAAGCCGCTGCGGGAAAGGCCTGAACCGCTGGCGCCACGAAAAGCCAAGGCTGAAATCGCAGCTTGAATACTGGCGGGAACGACAGCAGCTCTGCCTCGAATTGAACTAGAGCCTGCGATTGGGAGGGTTTTTTATGGTCGTCAGGAGGGGTGGACAGCAACTGATGGAATGCTTTGTACTAATGTGCACCTGTCGTTAGTATTGAGGAGTCACATACTCAATAACAGGAGTTGCGCATGGAGTACAAGGAATGCCTGAAGTGTGGGCACCGTAACCAAAATGTTCTTGCTGGTGATGCTGTGAAGTGCCCTGAGTGTGGTGCTTATTACGCCAAAGTTGAAGCCCAGCTGAAGCGCGAAGCTGACAAAGAGCGTGCTGAAGCGGAGCGAAGGGCTCGTGAACTAGATGCGAAACGACCAAAAACACAGGTTAAAACGTACAAGGGTAAGCAAAGCCGCGCAGTAAAGGCATTTCAGAAAGAGGCTGAACACCTTGAGTCTCAAGGTTATCAGCCCGCTAGTGAGCTATGGGAAGCCGGAAGATGGAATGCATTTCAGATTCTTGTATGCCTAATGTTCGCATTTTTGTTCCTGTTTATCCCGCTGATTGGATGGTTAATAGCTTTATTCTTGGTTTTCTACCTTCTTATCGCAAGACCTCCAGGTACGTTGACGGTGACTTACAAGCGTGACGATCAGGCGGGTTGATCCGTGCTGTACAAAAACACACGCAAATAGTTACATATCGCGCCTGCTGGCGCTGAGGCATCATAAGCACAGTGGCAGCAGGGCGGTTGTGTTGAGTCGCAGCCGCTTTGCTTGAGCCTTGACTCTCAGCAGGCGCAAAGCTATCGTTCGCGTGTCGCTGCAAAATCAGCGATCGGGATTGGCCTCCCGAAAAGTCGGCGGACACGACCGCCATCAGAGCGGTTTTTTTGTGTCCTGCACATGGTTTGCCAGTTATGGGCGGGCCGTGTGGGCACTCGTAAGAGTGGCCGGTGTTCCGACTTCCGGTAGGCCAACCCGCACGGTTCCGTCCACCATTTGGCCTTGGTGACGGACTTTCATTAAAAGTCGGAGTCATGCCATGAAAACCACTGCTCAAGTAATCCCGTTTCGTAATCAAGAACTTTTGCTCGTCAATAATTCTGGTGAGGCATTCGTGCCTATGAAGCCGGTGGTCGAGGGCATGGGGCTTGCCTGGCAGTCTCAGCATCGCAAGCTGATGACTGGCCGCTTTGCATCAACCGTCACCGAAATGGTGATAGTTGCCCAAGATGGTAAGCAGCGTGAAATGACATGCCTCCCGCTTCGTAAGCTGACCGGCTGGCTGATGTCGATCCACCCGAACAAAGTTCGTCCTGAGTTACGAGACGGCATCATTGCCTATCAGAATGAATGCGATGACGTGCTTTGGTCATACTGGAATGACGGAATAGCTGTTCGCCATGATGACCGTAACATTAACACGCTGCTCGGACAGACCATCGGCACCGACGGTTTCCGCTGCTTGGGTGCAGTGCTGGATGGAAAGGTGCGTAGCCTGCCAAAGCCGATCCGCACAAAGGTTAAAAACCACATCTGGTCACAGGTGCACAAAGCCTTCAGCGTAGTATCAGCACAGGATATACCGGCAAACAGTATGGATGCAGCACGCAACTTTATCGCCGCATACGCTATCGAGGGTGAATGGATTGCCGCAGCAAAAGACGACGCGAGGCGGAACGCACTGACCAGTGAACAGCTCGCGGATATACGCCACCTGCTCAATGCCAGTCGCGGTGTTAAGCAATTGTGGGATGGTGGAATAGGTCGCCTGGTTGCCGCAGCCAACTGGAATGTCTATTCGAACACCTATGGCCACATTGAAGCACTGGATGATATAGGCCGGGCACTTTCTAAATCACTAGGTATATCGATATCAACTGACAAGGTATGCAGTACCGGCGTTGTCAGCCGAAACGCAGATAAGCACCGTGATGAATTGATCGACTATGCAAAGCACTTCAAGAGTAGTTGTACGCTGGTTGAACACGGCTCGTTTGAACCGGTCAGAAAAGGAAAGCTCCACGAAAAAATAGCAGCACAAAAGCACCGGTTGCTGGCGCTGGCGAAATCAGTATCGCCAACTGATAAGGGCTATGATGCCTACCTGCTCTTGGAACTGAAATCTCTGCAGGAGTTGGAATCGCGCAATAAATCTCATTACCTGGTTGGCATGGGGCTGTGGCATATGGCACTTCGCCGTTACATTGAGCCTGTTGTACCAATGTAGCAAGTAATCTGCTGCACCAAACCACCCGAGCCCGCCATTGCGGCCTCGGGCGAAATGCTTTCAAAACCCGCCATCGTGCGGGTTTTTTATTGCCCAAGGATACGTCATGGCGAAAGCGACAAATTACGAAGTTCAAGGTTTGCGCGAATTAGAGCAGGCACTGAAAGACCTGGGTGATCAGGTTGGCGTGAAGGTGTTGCGATCGGCATTGCGTGATGCAGGCAAGCCGACACTCGAGCGGGCGAAAGCTCTAGCGCCAGTCTCAGACTCTGCCCACAAAGGATACAAGGGCAAAGTGCAGCAGCCTGGCGAGCTGAAGAAAGCCTTGAAAATCCGCACGCGGCTGAGTCGTCGAAACCACTCAGTGTTTGCATTTATCGGTGTGCGGTCGAAAGAAGCATATTACGCCCAGTTTGTTGAATTCGGCACAGCGCCTCACTACGTGACACGGGGTGCCAAAAGATCGCGCGGCACCAAATCAGGTGCCAAGCACAGAAGCAAGCCAAGGCGCATGCATCCCGGTGCAAAACCGCACCCGTTTCTTCGCCCAGCCTGGGACCAAACAAAGCACAGCGCATTAGATATTTTCAAATCCAGAATTCAACACCGGCTACAGCTGGCACAAAAACGTGCAGCCCAAAGGGCTGCAAAGGCTAAGTTATCGTGAACGAGCAACAGCTTTATACGGCTCTGAGCACCAGTGCAGATATAACACAGCTTGTGAATTCAGATGATATTTACAACGGATATCTTCCAGAAAGTGCAAAACTTCCGGCAGTGACTTTTTATTATGTAAGCTCTGATCCCGATAACACATTGCATGACGGTTATACAGGACATGCCTTAAGCCGTTATTCGATCAATGTATGGTCAAAAAGCTACCCACAAATTCAAGAATTACGCGCTGCGGTTAAAGCTGCAATGGCGGGGCAGGTATTGCAAAGCGATATACCACTGCATGAACCAGACAATCAGCTTTATCGCTTTGTTCTTGATTACACCCTGTATGACTGATACCTGAATCAGTGAATTCATCTGCTATTGCCGTGCCACCGCATTGAATATAACCACATTCTTTAACACCGCTCGATCTTATCCGGATTCTG
>NZ_JBEPQA010000041.1:0-14499 GCF_040547585.1 Marinobacterium sp. MBR-111 | reverse complement strand
CGCTGTCACAGATGGCCATCCACTTCCCAGGGCGCTTGGAACATCACATCAGCCTATAAGGCTGGTTGGCTGACACAGAGTTTTGAACACCCTCCTCTTGCGAGCCCGCTTTGCGTAAATCTCGTCGGTAAGGGTATCAATCTCGGCAAGCGCTTTTAGGCGGACTGCCTTAATGCCTGTGCTCACCTGATCCAGATCCTCTTGCCAAAAACAGGCACGAGCCTCTTCCATCTGTACAGTCAGTACATCCAGGTCATGCAGTCGTCCCAGAGCACTTCCGAGCGCTTTAACCTGGCTAATCCATTTGGGAGCGATTTCATCCAGCAACCAACCACTTTGGAACAATAGTAACTTGACCCACTTCCTCCAGCGGTGCATCGGCTCCATGGCATGCTTTTGCAGTGCTTCGTGGGCAAGGCTACTGCCCTTGCGGCAGGTTTGCTTCAGCCCTTTGTGCAGATGTCGTTTACTCATTGAACTCAGATCAACGGCCACAATAGCCTGCTCCAGCCTCAGCAGTATCTGCACCACCTGCAACAATGCCGGTTCATTCACTGTCACATGTCCAAGTACCTGCACCAACCCCGGCAACAATCGTTGGCGAACATCCGGCGGGAGGTCTGCACTCACCCAATCCAGCGTTTCCTTCATGACCTGCGCATCGCGACTGGAGGCAAGTGGCTTGGCCAGTCCCTTGCTCAAACGCTCGAGCCTGCTGTAGTCCGTGGTTTTCAGCCCAGGCTTCAGCAGACGCCAGAGCGCACGCAGGCGCTTACTGTCCACACGTGTCTGGTGCACGATCTCGTTCAGTGATTCGGTATCGGCATCAGCCCGCAGCGCAAGTCGGTCACGCATATTGGTTAGCAATTGCAGAGCACTGCAGCGTATTTCAACGTCCAGCGGTTGACTCGACTCCAGCAGTCTCTGCCGGCTTTTTTCAATTTCTGGTTGCATAACGACTCCCTGTTACTAGCCACCCTCACGCTCAACGCTAACCTCGGGGCGCTCTTGATCACCTACGCTGACCTGAACCTGAATCGGGCTGCAACAGACTGGACAATCCTCTGTGTATTCCTGCTCAGGCTCTGTCACTTCGATCATCAGACTGATCGGCTCACCGCACCAGGGGCACAACAGATCGACATTTTCCAGCGGATTCATGGCATCTACTCCTGCTCAAAAGGTGCCGGCCTGACCTGAAAGCAGCCGGCATCTGGTTACAGCATAGACAGTGGTAGCGCTTGTGCCTAAACTAGCCACAGATTCTTGGTCGGGGTGCCCACACTGGATGGGCTGAGATGAGACCCGCTGAACCTGATCCGGCTTGTACCGGCGTAGGAAATCGAGATGACCGTTACTATCACTCCATGCATGCCCATGGCTGGTGCGGTTTTCTCCCGTACTGGAGCATCCGCATGACACACGCACACGCACACACACCCATCGCTCTCACTATCGCCGGCTCCGACAGCGGCGGCGGTGCCGGTATTCAAGCGGATCTGAAGACTTTTTCAGCACTTGGCGTATTTGGCACCTCGGTGATCACCGCCCTGACGGCACAAAACACCCGTGAAGTTCGTGCCATCCACGACGTTCCACCCGCCTTTATCGCCGATCAGCTTAATACCGTTCTGGACGATATCCACATCGATGCGATCAAGATCGGCATGCTCAGCCGTCCGGAAACCATTACAACCATCGCGACTATTCTGCGTGACCGTGGCCTTCGCAATATCGTGCTTGACCCAGTCATGGTCGCCAAAAGCGGCGACAAGCTGCTGGCAGACGAGTCGGTTGAGGCGCTGCGCAGCGAGTTGCTACCGCTGGCGACCCTGATCACCCCCAACCTTCCGGAGTCAGCCGTATTATTGGGCGCACCGGAAGCGACCGATACGGATGCAATGCTGACACAGGCCAGAGAGCTGCTGGCAATGGGCCCTCAGGCGGTACTGGTCAAGGGCGGCCACCTGACCGACTCGGCAAGTGACGACAGCGCCGATCTGCTGCTGATGGACGGGCAGACCCACTGGCTGCCGGCCAAACGCATCCCCACCGCCAACACCCACGGTACCGGCTGCACTCTCTCCTCCGCGATTGCCGCCGGATTGGCCAGGGGGCGGGATATGCACACTGCCGTGGCCAAAGCCAAGACTTATATCACAGCAGCCATCACGGCAGCCGATCGGCTACAGGTGGGTTCAGGGCACGGTCCAACTCATCACTTCCACGCCTGGTGGTGAGCCTTGGATATTGAGCTTCGTCAGGCCAGCCTGCACTGGCAGCAGCACTGCGTATTCAGCGACCTGAATCTGGCACTGCCAAGTGGGCAGTGGACCTGCATTCTGGGCCAGTCCGGTGTCGGCAAAAGTTCCTTGCTGCAGCTGCTCTGCGGCATTGCCGACGAGGCCAGCATCAGTGGCGAGATTCACTGCAGTGATGGCCTGCCGCTGGCTGGCCGCGTGGCCTGGATGTCCCAGCAGGATCTGCTGCTGCCCTGGCTGAATCTACAAGACAACGTGCTGCTTGGCGCCAGGCTGCAACAGGGCCGCAAACCCTCAGGCGAACAGCGTGAACTGGCCGGATATTTGCTGCAGCAGGTGGGTCTGAACGATCGAGCCACTGCCCTGCCGGGGCAGCTGTCCGGCGGTCAGCGCCAGCGTGTGGCACTGGCCCGCACTCTGTTTCAGGATCAGCCACTGGTCTGCATGGATGAGCCTTTCTCTGCGCTGGATGCGATCAACCGGCTCAAACTGCAGGACTTGGCCGCCGGGCTGCTGGCCGATCGAACCGTGCTGATGATAACCCATGACCCACTGGAAGCCCTGCGCCTGTCGGATCGTGTACTGGTGCTGCAAGGCTCCCCAGCACGCTTGTCGGACCCGATAGTGCCGATTGGAAGCACACCCAGACCGGTCACCGACCCTGCCCTGCTTGAGCTGCAAGCACAGCTGCTGCAGCTGCTGATGGAAGGTGCCGCATGATGCAGGTTTTGCGCCCACTGATCATCACCACCGGGTTGCTGCTGATCTGGCAACTGATTGTCGGGCTGACCGATGCCCCCACATTCATTTTGCCCGGCCCCCTGCACGTGCTGGAAACTCTGTTCAGTCAGTTTCCGCTGCTGATGAAGCACGCCGGTGTCACCCTGATCGAGATTTTGCTAGGCCTGATGCTCGGCGTGCTGCTGGGGCTGGCGAGCGCTCTCTCACTGGTAACCTGGGGCAGCCTGCGCCGTTGGCTGCTGCCGGTTTTGGTGGTCAGCCAAGCGATCCCGGTATTTGCACTGGCGCCGGTTTTGATGCTCTGGCTTGGCTACGGCATGGCCTCCAAGGTCGCCATGGCCACATTGATCATCTACTTCCCCGTGACCGCCGCCTGCTTTGATGGCCTGCGTCAAACGCCCATTGGTTACCTGCAGCTGGCGCGTACCCTCGGCGCCAGCCGACGTGCCCAGTTGTTGCAGATCCGCCTGCCTGCGGCCCTGCCCGCCCTTGGCTCCGGCCTGCGCGTCGCCGCGTCAGTGGCACCCATAGGTGCCGTGATCGGCGAATGGGTCGGTTCCTCCACCGGACTGGGCTATCTGATGCTGCACGCCAACGCCCGCATGCAGGTGGATTTGATGTTTGCCGCCCTGCTGGTGCTGGCCTTCATGGCACTGGCCCTCTATTTCTCCGTCAACCTGATCGCACGACGACTCACCCCCTGGCTGGATGAGTCCACGTCGTCCGCACCCCGAGGTACTTCATGATGAAACGATTCACGGCCCTGCTGTGTGGCTGCCTGCTCTCAACACAGGTACTGGCAGCCGACAAGGTCGAGCTGCTGCTCGACTGGTTCATCAACCCCGATCACGGCCCGCTGATCGTCGCTCAGCAGAAGGGCTACTTCGCCGAGCAGGGGCTGGAGGTCAATCTGGTCGAACCGGCTGATCCTTCCATGCCACCCAAGCTGGTCGCCGCCGGCAAGGCCGACATGGCGCTGACCTACCAGCCGCAATTGCACGTGATGGTGGGCGAAGAGCTGCCGCTGACCCGCATCGGTACCCTGATCGCCACCCCGCTGAACTCCCTGGTGGTCCTCGACAAGGGCCCGATCAAGACCCTGGCTGATCTCAAGGGCAAGAAAGTGGGTTACTCGGTGGGCGGTTACGAAGAGGCCTTGATGCGCGCCATGCTCAAGCCGCACGGCCTGACGCTGGACGATATCGAGATGGTCAACGTCAACTGGTCACTGTCGCCGTCACTGATCACCGGCAAGGTGGATGCCGTGATCGGTGCCTACCGCAATTTCGAGCTTAACCAGATGGATATCGAGGGCTACCCGGGTCGCGCCTTTTATGTCGAGGAAGAAGGCGTCCCCGCCTATGACGAGCTGGTGCTGGTGATCAACAACCAGGACCGTAGCGACAAGCGCTTCGCCCGCTTCGTGGCGGCGATGGAGCAGGCCACCCAGTACATCGTCAACCACCCGGATGACGCCTGGAACAGCTTTGTCAGCTACAAGCCGGATGAGCTCAACACCGAACTTAACCGCCGCGCCTGGGCCGACACCCTGACCCGCTTCGCCCTGCGCCCGGCGGCACTGGACGAAGCCCGCTACCGGCGCGTCGGCGCCTTCATGCAGGAACAGGGGCTCGCCAGGCGCAATCCGCCGGTGGCCGATTACGCCATTGTTCCCGAGTGACCACTCAGGAGATGCAGATGACCTTTGCCGACTACCGCCAACAGCACCCGCAGCTGCCATTGAGCGAGCAGCTGCGCGGCTACGCCCAGGCTGACTGGGACCTGTCAGTGAACCATGCGTTCACCGAGGCACTGGGCGATGACCGCCTGACCGACGAAGTCTACGCCCGCTATCTGGTGCAGGACTATGCCTTCATCGATACCCTGGTCAACCTGGTCGCCCGCACGATCGCCAACGCACCGGCGATGCCGCCGAAAACCGTACTGGCCGGCTTCCTTGCCGCCCTGACCAGTGATGAGAACACCTATTTCCTGCGCTCCTTCGAAGCACTGGGTCTGGGCGAGAGCGATTACCTGAATCCGCCCTTACACCCGGTCAGCCAGGCGATCATCGATACAATGAAAGCGGCCGATGCTCGTTACGAAGACGCCATCATCTGCCTCTGCGTCGCCGAATGGTCCTATTTGAGCTGGTCGCAGCAACAGGCGAAAAAGCCGCGCGGCAGCCGTTTCTATCTGCAGGAATGGATCGACATCCATGTGCTGCCCGAGTTCGAGCAGTTCGTCGCCTGGCTGCGCGGCCAAGTGGACAACTTTACCGACCGCAATGACGCCACGCTGGAGGAATTGGCCAGGCTGTTCCGCCAGATGTGCGTGCTGGAACACCAGTTCTTCAGCGCCAGCCTCGACCCCGCAGCCGTAACCGAACAGGAGGTACCCCGTGTCTGCAAACGTATCTGCGAATAAGTCACTGTACGACCATCTCAAAACCCGGTGTGCCGATGACTGGAATGCCTATATCCAGCACGACTTCGTGCGCCAGCTGGGACAGGGAACCTTGCCCAAGGAATGTTTCCAGCACTATCTGAAGCAGGATTACCTGTTTTTGATCCAGTTCAGCCGTGCCTGGGGTCTGGCCGTATTCAAAAGCGAGGACCTGGACAGCATGCGCTACGCCCAGGCCGGTCTCAACGCCATGCTGGATACCGAAATCGGGTTGCATGTCGACTACTGCCGCGACTGGGGCATCAGCGAAAAACAGTTACAGGCGTTGCCGGAAGCCTCGGCCACAGTAGCCTACACCCGCTATGTACTGGATGCAGGATTCGCCGGCGATCTGCTCGACCTGCACGTGGCGCTGGCGCCCTGCATCATCGGCTATGCCGAAATCGCCAACTGGCTGACCGAACAGCCGGATACCCTCCGCGAAGGCAACCCGTACAACGCCTGGATCGAGATGTACCTGAGCGAGGAATATCAGCAGGCGGCCGCCACCGAACGTGAGCTGCTGGACAGGCTGGGGCAGGATCTTCCCACCAGCCGTCTGACCGCACTGGAACAGCGCTTTAGCACCGCCACCCGCATGGAAGTCAGTTTCTGGCAGATGGGCCTGGATCTGGCCGATTAAGCCCCCTGACACGCACAAAAAACGATAAAACCGGAGAGTGAGATGAGTACCCAACAGCCGAGTTCAATGCCCCTCAACCAGAGTGCACAGGTCGACAGGGACTCCGTGCAGCCCTTCCCGAAGTCCCGCAAGGTCTATGTTGAAGGCAGCCGCCCCGATATCCGCGTGCCGATGCGCGAAATCACCCTGGACGATACACCGACCGACATGGGCGGCGAAAAGAACGATCCGCTGTATGTCTACGACACTTCAGGCCCCTACACCGATCCGGACGCCTGCATCGACGTGCGCAAGGGCCTGGCACCGCTGCGTGAAAACTGGATTCTGGAACGTGACGACACCGAGCAGTTGGACGGTCTGACTTCCGAATACGGCCGCGCCCGTGCCGCCGACCTGCGTCTGGACGAGCTGCGCTTTGAGCTGACCCGCCAACCGCGCCGCGCCAAGCCCGGAAAGAACGTGACCCAGCTGCACTACGCGCGCCAGGGCATTATCACGCCGGAGATGGAATACATCGCCATCCGCGAGAACATGAAGCTGGCCAAGGCCAAGGCTGAGGGCAACATCGTCGCCGAGCAGCATCCGGGCCATAACTTCGGCGCCTACCTGCCGGAGGAGATCACGCCGGAGTTCGTACGCCAGGAAGTGGCTGAAGGCCGTGCCATCATCCCGTGCAACATCAACCACCCGGAGCTGGAGCCGATGATCATCGGCCGCAACTTCCTGGTGAAGATCAACGGCAACATCGGCAATTCCGCGGTCACCTCCTCCATTGAGGAGGAAGTCGCCAAAATGACCTGGGGCACCCGCTGGGGCTCAGACACCATCATGGATCTGTCCACCGGCAAGAACATTCACGAAACCCGCGAATGGATTCTGCGCAACTCGCCGGTGCCGATCGGTACTGTGCCGATCTACCAGGCGCTGGAGAAGGTTAACGGCATCGCCGAAGACCTGAACTGGGAGGTGTTCCGCGACACCCTGATCGAGCAGGCGGAACAGGGCGTGGATTACTTCACCATCCATGCGGGCGTGCTGCTGCGCTACGTGCCGCTGACCGCCAAGCGCATGACCGGCATCGTCTCCCGTGGCGGCTCCATCATGGCGAAATGGTGCCTGGCTCACCACGAGGAAAACTTCCTCTACACCCATTTTGAAGAGATCTGCGAGATCTGCAAAGCGTATGACGTAGCCTTTTCCCTGGGCGACGGCCTGCGTCCGGGCTCGGTCTACGACGCCAACGACGCCGCCCAGTTCGCTGAGCTGGAAACCCTGGGCGAACTGACCAAGATTGCCTGGCAGCACGATGTGCAGGTGATGATCGAAGGTCCGGGCCATGTGCCGATGCACATGATCAAGGAGAACATGGACAAGCAGCTGAAGGAGTGCCACGAAGCGCCCTTCTATACGCTGGGCCCATTGACCACCGACATCGCGCCGGGCTACGACCACATCACCTCAGGTATCGGCGCGGCGATGATCGGCTGGTACGGCTGTGCCATGCTCTGCTACGTGACGCCGAAGGAGCACCTGGGCCTGCCCAACAAGGATGACGTCAAGACCGGTATCATCACCTACAAGATCGCGGCGCATGCGGCCGATCTGGCGAAAGGTCATCCCGGCGCGCAGATCCGCGACAACGCCATGTCCAAGGCGCGCTTCGAATTCCGCTGGGAAGACCAGTTCAACATCGGTCTGGACCCGGACACTGCCCGTGCCTACCACGATGAAACATTGCCGAAGGAATCCGCCAAGGTGGCCCACTTCTGCTCCATGTGCGGACCCAAGTTCTGCTCCATGAAGATCTCTCAGGAGGTTCGTGAGCTGGACGATGCGCAGGTCGCGGCGATCAATGCCCAGGCGGAACAGGGCATGAAACAGAAGTCGGAAGAGTTCAAGGACAGCGGCGCCGAGATCTATCACAAGGTGTGACGGCTGCCGGCAGCGGTGCGCCAGGCTTACAAAGGCCTGCGCGCCGCGATCTGCACCGCTCGGCCGCTGCGGATCGATTCATCCGCCAGCACTTCGTAACCGGTCAGGCTCAGTAGCGCCAGCAAGTCATAGTCGTGATAGCGGTTGTGTTCGAAGTAATCCTCAAACAGGGCAGCCATCGCCTTGGCGTCCTGCTTTTCATCCAGTCGATCCTGACCAAATTTGTGGGTCAGAAAACTGCCCAACGGCTGGCGCACCATATCAACCAGAATCAGTACACCACCCGGCTTAAGCCAGTCATGCAGTTGCTGCAACAGCACCAACGGCTGATGCAGTTCGTGCAATAGACGGTTCGCCAGCACCGCATCTATGGATTCGGCTTCAAACAGATCTGCCGGTGGGTCATTCAAATCAGCCACACGAATGCTGAAGTCGTAGTCGTCCTCGCAAGCCTGCTCCAGCATGTAAGGGGCTGCTTCAACCCCAACCAGATCCAGCTCGGGGCCGCTCAAGGACAGATCTCGCAGAAACAGCCCCGGGCCACAGCCCAGGTCTACCACCCGGCTGCCACGGGACAAAACAGGCTCTGCATGCTCTGCCCAGAAGCGGCGGAACAGGTCATCATGGTTGCGCGCATGTCCCTCCAGCGTTCGCTGAGCCGCCACAGAACCATCACCACCGTGGTGACGAGTCAAATAGTCCCTGAGGGTTTGAAGTTGATCCGACATTGATATCTCCCAAAAAACAAGGCCGGACAGTGCCCGGCCTTGAATCCTCTTCAGTGCAGCAGACTGCAGATCAGCTCAGCGAACGGCCATTGATATAGGCCTGCTCAGCCACAGCCGTCCATTTTTCAACCTGAGCCCGATAGGCCACGAAGGAGTCATACACTTTCTTGGTAATGGCATCCTTCTGCGCCTCTTCCGCCACCACTTCATCAGAGATTTCACGCAGCTTGCGCATCACGTCTTCCGGGAAGTTGCGCAGCTCGACGCCGTGCTCGTTCACGAGCTGTTCCAGCGCACGGTTGTTCTTCACCATAGACTCGGCCAGCATATCCTGGTTGGCTACCCGCAGTGCCGCACGCACAATTGCCTGCAGATCATCGGGCAGAGCCTCAAACGCTTCCTTGTTGATGAAGCATTCCAGCGTGGTGCCCGGCTCATGCCAACCCGGGTAGTAATAGTATTTAGCTGCCTTGTGCAGACCGAACGCCAAATCGTTGTACGGACCAACCCACTCGGTGGCATCAATGGCACCGGACTGCAGTGACGGGAATATCTCACCGCCGGGCAGCAGTACCGGAGTACCACCGGCACGCTTGAGCACCTCGCCACCCAGGCCCGGGATACGCATTTTCAGACCCTTGAGGTCCTCAACGCTGTTGATCTCCTTGTTGAACCAGCCGCCCATCTGCACACCGGTGTTACCGGCAGCTCCGGCAACCAGGCCAAACTGGTCATACACTTCCTGCCACAGCTCCATGCCACCACCGTGGTAGAGCCAGCCGTTCATCTCCTGAGCCGTCAGACCAAAGGGTACGGCAGAGAAAAACTGAGCGGCCGTACTCTTGCCCTTCCAGTAATAGGCGGCACCATGACCCATTTCCGCCGTACCGCGGGAGACGGCATCAAAGATCTCCAATGCCCCGACCAGCTCACCGGCACCATACACCTTCACTTCGATGCGGCCATTGGTCATCTGCTTGATCATGTCGGCCAGATGGTTGGCACCCGTGCCCAGGCCCGGGAAGTTTTTCGGCCAAGTGGTGACCATCTTCCATTTGTATTCCGGCGCGGCCATCGCCTTACCGGATACCAGGGTACCTGCTGCGACTGTAGCGGCTCCAGCACCCTGAATGAATTGTCTGCGTTTCACGGCTCTTGTTCCTTATGCTTTATAATTTGTTGTTAAGCGTGGATAACGTTTTTGAAATTAGCATGCTCTCATACAGGCTGCAATTACCTGAATGCAGGCCAGAACAGCACTTGAGCAGCATTGGGCCGATACCGTTTTCGTTGTTATACTCCTGACCTTCTGCTGATAATCGGATGTGACGGAGATGAACTCCTTCAACCTGCTCAAATCAATTGCTGAAGCCCGCTCAGACCTGCGCAAGTCTGAGCAGAAAGTGGCTGACTATGTGCTGGCCAACCCCAATGACGTAATTCACATGCGTATTGTTGATCTGGCATCCGAAGCACAAGTCAGTGAACCGACCGTAGTACGCTTCTGTCGTGCGCTGGATTACGATGGCTTTCAGGACTTCAAGCTGACACTGGCTCAGGGTCTCGCCAGCAACGCCAGCTATGAACAGTTCTCTCTCGATTCCAAAGACACAGTGATCGAGTTTAAGCAGAAGATCTTCGACTCCATGATCGGCAACTTGATCAATATCCGCGATCAGCTTGATCCCGGCACCCTGGAAGAGGCGATCGACTGTCTGGCAAAGGCAAACCGGGTCGAGTTTTACGGTTTCGGGGCATCGGCACCGGTCTGTGCCGATGCCCAGCACAAGTTTTATCGGCTGATGGTATCGGCAGCCGCCTATTCCGACCCTCACATGCAGACCATTTCGGCCCTGACGCTTGGTGAAGGTGATGCCGTTGTAGCCATTTCCCAAACGGGCCGTACCAAGGATCTGCTGCATACCGTCAAACTGGTGAAGGACAAGGGCGCAACCGTGATTACCCTCTGTCCGGGCAACACCCCCCTTGCCGATCTGGCAACCATTCCCATTCATGTCGATGTGGAAGAGGACAAGGATCTGAGCACGCTGATGTCCTCGCGCGTCGTACACTTGGTCATCATTGATGTCCTGGCCGTTGGCGTGGCCATGAAACTGGGACCGGTACTGTTGGACCACCTCAAGACCATCAAACGCAGCCTGCGCAGCCTGCGCCAGAACGACAAGCGGATTCCCACCCTGCGCCGCGGATCAGACAGCGAGGATGACGGCGAATAGAGCCGTCATTCATCTCGCTGCAACACGAAGCCTCTACCCTGATGCATACCGGTGATTTGAAATTCGGCGCCGGTTAGGGTAAATAAAAAACTCCTGGAGTGTTTGCTGTCATCGGACAGACACCTTCTGTCTCCCGATAGCGGCAACCCTGAGATCGGAGAGAGGCTATGCTGATACGGAAAGAACAGGATCTGGACCCGATTCAGACTGAGGTTTTCGACATCATGGTTGGATACGATGTTGAACAGAAAATCCGGCGCAAGCAACACGCGACCAAACGCCTGCTTGAGGCCCGAAGAGCCATTGAGCGTCATCAGGAGGAAAAGGAGCTGATGACCTGGCTTGACCGCGAATCCTGGTTCGACGACGAACGCTGAACCAATAGTGAAGCCAGCTTGATTGCTGGCTTCACTCTTTCCGCTCTCAGGAGCGGGGGTAGAGGATATTCAGCGGTACCGACCCACCACCATCGACCACGACGGCGGCATGCTCACGTGTCAGCTGGCGAGGTTCTGATACACCGCAGGCATGGGCAATCATTTCGACTTCATGCACCAGGTTGTGGTGAAAGTTGGCTACCCGTTCTGCCTTTACATCCGGTACCAGCCCTTTGTGCAGTTTGGGGTTGTGAGTGGTAATGCCGGTGGGGCAGCTGTTTTTGTTGCACTGCAATGCCTGAATACAGCCCAGCGCAAACATGAAACCACGTGCGGTCACAACAAAGTCAGCCCCCAGACAGATCGCTGCCGCCACATCGGTCGGGTTGATCAACTTGCCCGATGCAATCACTCGCACCCGGTTGCGCAGGTTATGCTGAATGAGTTTATTGACCAGCAGTGGCAGGCTCTCACGCAGTGGCAGGCCAACGCTGTCCATCAGCGGCATGGGCGCTGCCCCGGTGCCGCCGTCAGCACTGTCCAGGGTAATGAAATCCGGTGCCGACTCACTGCCTCGATTTGACACAGCTTCACAGAATGCATCCAGCCAATCCGTACTGCCCAGCACCAGCTTGAAGCCAACCGGTTTTCCGGTCACTTCACGCACATGTGCAATAAAATCCAGCAGGTCATCAATACTGGATATTTCCGGGTGGCGATTGGGGCTGATCGAGGCCTGCCCTTCCGGAATGCCTCGCGCCTCGGCAATCTCGGCTGTCACCTTGTCGCCCGGCAATATGCCGCCCTTGCCCGGCTTGGCGCCCTGGCTCAGCTTGATTTCGAACATTTTGACCTGTTCAATCGCGGCCATTTTCGCCAGGCGCGCATCGTCAAGCCGTCCCTGTTCATTCCTGACGCCGTACTTGGCAGTGCCAATCTGAAATACGATATCGCAGCCACCGGTCAGGTGATGCTTCGACAGGGCGCCTTCACCGGTATTCATCCAGCAACCCGCTTTTGCTGCTCCCATCGACAATGCCTGTACCGCAGGTGCCGACAGAGCACCAAAACTCATGCCCGAAATATTGAGAAAGGATGGCGCATCGTAGGGCTGCCGGCAGTAGGGCCCAATCCGCATCGGTTGTGTACTGGCCGCATCTTCACTCAGTGTAGGAAACGGGCAGTTCAGGAAGTAATAAGTCCCCGGCTTGCGCAGATCCCGTGTCGAACCAAAGGCCACCGTATTATCAATATTTTTCGCCGCCCGATAGACCCAGGAACGCTGGGCACGATTGAACGGCATCTCTTCACGGTCCATGGCAAAAAAATACTGACGCAAAAATTCGCCCAGTGTTTCGAACAGGTAGCGAAATCGCCCCAACAAGGGATAGTTGCGCCGTATGGTATGTGCCGTCTGGCGCTTGTCGATCTGATACATAATCACGCCAACAATAAGCAGGACAACAATCAGCAACAGCACGACAACACCAATAAGCGCAATAAAGTCGATCGCCAGCATGAAGATGGTTTCGTTCATTTCAGTCCCTGTCAGCCTGGTTGGTGCCCCCTATCCTACCGCTCAGCCGGAGGAACAGCCATGGTCCGGTAGCGCAAAAGGCGGTCTTTCCTCCATTTCACTGAAGGGTTAAGCTGACACGAACAGATGGATGGAGCCACTGCCGTTATGCACGTACAAAAAGTTGTGGTGTTGCACGGTCTCTACATGTCAGGGCTGGTGATGCGCCCTCTATGCAGGCGCCTGCAGAAGCAGGGCTATCAGACACTCAACCTGACCTACAACACACTGTCGCCCGATCTGGATACGATCTGCACTCGAATCGATCAGTTTATCGACAACGAGCCCACCGCTTTCGTCTGCCATTCCATGGGAGGTTTGATTGCACGGCGCTACCTTGAACGCAACAGCAAACAGAGCCACTGGGTCGACTCGGTCATTACGCTGGGCACCCCTCACAAGGGCAGTCATCTGGCTCGTGAGATTCATGATTCCAGGTTCAAGGGGATGCTTAAAAACAGCATCGAATATTTGTTGGCCGACAATCATCACTGGCCCTTTAAAGCCCGGCTATACAGCATCGCAGGCGACCTCCCTGTGGGACTGATGCCTTTGCTGAGCAGGGATTCGATATCCGACGGGACCGTCCTGATTGATGAAACCCGTGTCACCGGCATGACCGAGCACAAGGTATTTCCCCTCACTCACACCAGCCTGATTTACTCACGTCGGGTACTGAATTACATCGTTGAAACACTGCAACGACCAACCTCGACTGTGGCTGATGATTGAGTTGAGCTATGGCAAGCAGCGGGCTTTTAAATTGTCCTTTCGTTGAGTATTGGCCCATTATCCATACTGTATGGTCAAGATACGGAGCCTCACTCATGCCTTCAGTCAGGCGACAGACACAATCTGAAATGATCAGCCCCCCATTGCGTTGGGGCTGGTTACTGCTGACTTGGGTCTGTATTGCCCTGGCCTTGATCGGCGCCCTGTTGCCGGGATTGCCCACCACCATCTTCGTACTGGTCGCCGCCTGGAGTGCTTCGCGCTGCTCACCCCGCCTGCGCGGCTGGTTGGAACAACATCGACTGCTTGGCCCATGTCTGCACAACTGGGAACAGGGTGGCTTTATCGATCGACGCACCAAATGGACCGCCAGTATCGGCATGTTTGTGGCACTTTGTATCGTACTAATCAGTATCCGCCACCCTGTCTTGCTCCTGAGCATTCTGGTTTTCATCACCATCGGCGCAGTCGTTGTCTGGTCACGACCCGAGCCGGTTATGCACGAGTTAAAGCGGAACGACCACCGCGACTCAACATGAGAGGCCCACACTTCGCGGATACAAAAATGCCCTGCACTGCAGGGCATTTTTCTATCGGAGTGAAATAAAGTTTGATCAAAAAACCAGGCTTTTTAGATCAATTTGTGAACAACTTACAAATAAAGTTTGATCAAATTAGTAGCCGGCGACTCTCTACAGGGCCTTCCAGCTTAAAATAAAGTTTGATTAAAATGGGTATACGGATTTAATGGTTGATGGGGCACCTTCACCCCATCAATCTGATACCACCCTCAGATGGTTGATAGATCGACTCCGTAGTTGAGTTCC
>NZ_JBEPQA010000040.1:0-15554 GCF_040547585.1 Marinobacterium sp. MBR-111 | reverse complement strand
CTTTTACTTTGGCGAGCGAAAGCGTACCACTAATCAGCAGTTGGCCACCGCTCGCCGTTCAACCATGAGTGTCGCACTTATTATCTGAACTCCCGCGCTTCTACATGATTACATTTTAAAATTTATTTTTATAAATGGATTTAATTTTGGTTTTTCTTGGATATGCCAAAAAGCAGAGTATTTAAAAAATTGTCAGTTATGTCTTCTAGGGTTAATTTCCCATTTGGGTTATACCATCTAGGTACCCAGTTCAAAGCGCCAAAAAAAAGTGCTGAAAATAATTCAGGTCGGCAAGGCTTTATACTACCATCAGCGATGCCTTCTGTGATGAGATCACGAACTGTTTTGTCCAGGCGGCGTTGAAAACTGCGGATATCATCGTAAGATGAGCCCTCCAGGGGACGCGTACCTACCAAAACGAGACATCTACCAAAGTCACTGTTTTGAGCATAAACTAAGTGTTGAGCAAAAAGCCTTAAGCGTTCAATAACAGGTGTGCTTCGGTCAGTGACAGCTTTCATGACATTTTCGATATCGTCAAACGATCTAATAAGGCATTGATGAAGAATCTGCTCCTTGTTCTTTATATAGTGGTAAAGAGTAGCTTTATGCATCCCCAGCTGGTCAGCAATCATATCTAAAGACGTAGCTTCATAGCCTTGATTGGAGAACAGTTCGGCTGCAGTACGTAAAATAGCCGTTAGCTTATCGTTGTGTCGCCGGCTTGTCGGACTTTTCTTTTTTCTTTTCTGGGTGTTTTCTTCTTTTGATATTGTCATAAAGGTTTCTTTCCTGAAAAAACAGATCCTTTTTCGAACATTAGCTTTATATTTTCGTCAGTGAAACCAACATCTTCTAGGATTTCCTGAGAGTGCTCGCCAAGCATGGGGGCTCTACTACGAACCTCGCCAGGGCTCACTGATAGTTTAACGGGAACGCCGGGTACAGAAACTTTTTTACTACTTCCTGGCTGATCTACTTTAGGTAGCATTTTCCGTGCTTCAAAATGTGGGTCAGAGAAAATATCTTCAGCAGTATAAATTGGGCTGAACGGAATCTTGCCACCAAAAAGCTCACGCAGCTCTTTTTTGGTGTGAAGTGTTGTAAACTCTTCGATTCGCTGAGTCAGCTCTACGTTGTTTTCCCAGCGCAGAGGTTCATTGGCAAATCGAGGGTCCCCAATCAATTCGGGCTGATTGATCATCTTGCACAGTAAATGGAACTGAGCATTATGTGGGGCTGCAATGGCGATCACTCCATCTTTGACCTTGAATGTACCAAAAGGCGCCAATCCTGGAATGCGGTTACCGACTGGCTGAGGTGATACCCCTACATAGCTGTACTGGCTTACAACGAGCTCGGAGAGGGCAAGAATACTGTCAGTCATAGCGACGTCTACATACTGACCTTGGCCTGTATTACGTGCATGCCAGAGGGCAGTCATGGTTCCAAATGCGGCAAAAAGACCTGCAGCTGTATCCCCGGCACCACCACCTACTTTGACAGGATGGTCAGCATCTTCACCTGTAATGCCCATCCATCCTCCCATAGCTTGGGCTACGATATCGAATGCAGGCCAGTCAATGTATGGGCTGGCACCACCTGCTTTGTCTCCAAAGCCTCTTACTGATGTGTACACTAGGCGAGGGTTAATGGTTTTCAGTGTCTCATAGCCAACACCCATCTTATCCAAAACCCCGGAGCGGTAGTTTTCCACAAGGACGTCAGCCTCAGCAGCTAGCTTTTTCAGAATATCTTTACCTTCTGCTGATTTTAGGTCCAGAGATATGGATCTTTTATTACGGTTACATGACTGAAAAAGGCCACCGTAGTGTCGTTCCTGATCATCTTCGGTAAAAGGCCCCATACGACGAAAAAAATCACCATCTAAGGGCTCAACCTTGATAACGTCAGCACCGTGGTCGGCAAGGACCTGTGTGCAGAATGGTCCTGCCAACGCATGAGTTAGATCCAGTACACGAATGCCGTTAAGTGCACCTGAGTTGTGTTTCATAGCTGCTCCTGAATATGGATAGTCCTTCGCGGTGACTAGGCTGTTCCGCGAATCAGTATATTTAAAAGTCGGTAGCCCTGCATTACGCAGGGCCTTGATAGATCACATTGTGCGAGAAATGAGATCTTTGAGAGTTTCGTTGGAGCCGCCATAGATACGTGCAACACGTGCATCCATATATAGATGTGCGATCGGGTACTCGGTCATATAACCATAACCGCCGAAAATCTGCAGACATCGATCAATGATTTCACATTGTTTCTCGGACCCCCACCATTTGGCCATGAGTGCATCATTGGGTTCAAGTTGCTCCCCATTGGACAGCTGTTTGACGAGGTGATCAATAAATACACGACCTATACGTGCCTCTGTAAGGCACTCGGCAAGTGTGAATTTTGTGTTTTGGAAGTCCCACAGGGTTTGCCCCAGCATCTTGCGCATCTTGGCATGTTCGGTTGCAAGCTCAATTGCTCTTTCGGCGCAGGTGATACCTACGATACCGATAGATAGTCGCTCGCGGGTGAAAACATCCATGAGTTGTCCGAAGCCGCGACCTTCTTCGCCACCAACAAGGTTTTCAGCGGGTATGCGAGCATCATCGAGGAAAATTTCACAGGTATCGAGGCCATTTTGGCCAATTTTATCCAGTACTTTACTGACCTTGAACCCCGGAGTTTTGTCTACTTCGACCATGAACAAGGATATCCCTTTCGCACCAGGACCTCCGGTTCGAGCCGCAACGAGAGAAAGTTCGGCTTGTTGTCCGTGTGTGATAAAGATTTTGCTGCCATTCAGTACATATTCATCACCTTCGCGACGGGCAGTGGTGCGCATGGCTTTAACATCAGTGCCCGCATCAGGCTCTGAAATACACACTGATAGCATCTTCTTGCCGGATGCAATATCCGGCATCCAGCGTAGCAGTTGCTCATGTGAAGCGGTGCCGTGGAAGAACGCGGGGCCGTTAAGTGCGCCGGGAATAAAGCCGAAGGTAGTGTCGCATATGCGAGCTTGTTCTTCCATAACGACGACTTCATGAGCAAAAGACGCACCCATGCCACCGTACTCTTCAGGGATGCTCATGCAGAGAAGGCCAAGCTCGCCAGCTTTTAGCCACACGTCACGATCAATGTGATGCTGGGCACGAAACTTGTCAGCTTTCGGGGCTACTTCTTCTTCAAAGAATCGGCGTGCCGTCTCACGAAGCATATCCAATTCTTCGGTCATCCAGGGGGATCGGTAAGATTGCATGTGTATCACTCCAGTATCGTTCTTATAGGTAATTAGACCAAAGCCAAACGATTGGTTGGCTTTTTTTTAAGGGGTTTAGACTAGTCTCATAGTCTAATAAAAAAATTATTTTCTTTAAAAACAGTATCTTATGATTTTCCAATGCATTGTTATTGTCCAATGATGAAGAGTATTGTTTAGCTTTTATTAGAAGTCAACCAACCGATTGGTTGACGTTTTTGATTTCGGGTTCTATTATCGATTCAAGATCAGGGGCGATCAGCTCTGGTCGTGAATACGGCAATCACACATCAGAATAAGAAGAGGTATGTGTTGTTATGAGTCGTCGATTGATCGCTGAATCAAGTTGGCAGGGAAAAGGTTTTCTCGGCAGTTGGAAGCCTTTGTCAGGTGGTATCGCATCAGTAATTGAGCCAGCGACAGGCCGTGAGCTTGTTTTGACTGGTTGTGCCGATGCGGAGGATATTGCCCAGGCTTGTGATATAGCTAATCAAAAGCAGCCTGAATGGAATGCTATGCCTTATCAATCGCGCGCCGAGGTTTTTCGTCGTGCAGCCTTGATTCTTGATGAGGTAAGAGAAGAGGCCTCCGAGTGGATTGTGCGTGAGACGGGGGCCATACCGCCAAAAGCGATGTTCGAGATTGACTCGCTCAAGCACCTTTTACATGAGGCTGCTGCCATGCTGACACAGTCACATGGACTAGTGCTGCCCAGTCAGCCAGGGGTTACCAGTATTGCTCGCAGGGTTCCTCATGGTGTGGTTGGTGTCATATCCCCCTTCAACTTTCCCTTGTTGCTTAGCAGTCGTTCAGTGCTTCCCGCTTTGGCAGTCGGTAACGCAGTGGTCCTGAAGCCGGATCTGCGCACACCTGTGAGTGGTGGTGTGGTTCTGGCTTCTTTGTTACAGCAGGCCGGGCTGCCTGAGGGTGTGCTGTGCGTAATGCCGGGCGCCGCTGAGGCGGGTGAAGCACTGGTAACCGATCACACAGTGTCAATGATCTCTTTTACTGGATCGACTGCGGTAGGGCGTCGTGTGGGTGAGCTTGCCGGGCGTCATTTGAAAAAAGTAGCGCTGGAGCTTGGCGGCAAAAACTCTTTCATAGTGCTCGATGATGCCGATATGGATCGTGCCATTTCAGGCGGATCCTGGGCCTCCTGGTTGCACCAGGGTCAGATATGCATGAGTGCAGGGCGTCATCTGATACACAGAACAATAGCTGCACAATATGCGGCACGAATGGCAGCCAAAGCCGAGGCGTTACCGGTTGGCAACCCGCATATGGAAGCTGTTGCTATTGGTCCTCTGATTTCGGAGCAACAAGCTGAGAAAGTGGAGTGGATTGTAAACGAGTCAATCGCGCAGGGTGCCAAGTTGCTTGCTGGTGGAAAACGAAACGGCAGGTTTTATTCGCCAACGGTGTTGGCCGATGTAACACCCGATATGCCTGCTTTCCGGGAAGAAATCTTTGGTCCGGTTATCTCGATTACAGCTTTCGATACGGATGAAGAGGCTGTTCTGCTGGCGAATGATACCGAGTATGGGCTTTCTGCAGGTATACACACAGCCGATATTGGGCGAGGCATGGCGATTGCCGAGCGCCTTAATGTGGGCCTAGTACATGTCAATGATCAGACGGTCAATGATGATGGCACCATGCCTATGGGTGGACGTGGTGCATCCGGTAACGGTTCGCGTCATGGTGGCCCGGCAAACTGGGATGAATTCAGTCAGTGGCAGTGGATGACTGTCAGGGGCGAGGCGCCACAATATCCGCTTTAACATGCTTCCAGCAATCTTTGAAAGCACAATTATGGAGATGCGGGTGGCTCCAAGTTTCCACAATAAAAATTAAAGGGTGATTCAACGTGAAAAACGTGAAAATTGTAAAAGTAGAATGTATTCCCGTTTCAACGCCGCTGAAAAAACCGGTGATCATGCCTAATACACGCATCACTTCCATTGATAGCGTGGTCCTGAAGATTACTACGGATGATGGTACGGTCGGTTTTTCTGACTCGGGTGATACTTCATCCTGGTACCGTGGTGAACTGCAGGAGTCGATCATGGCGATGATCTGCAATGTGATTGCGCCACGTATTCTGTTGGGTGAGAACCCCTGCAATATTGAAAAAGTCGTTGCCAAGATGGATTTGCTTGTTCGCGATAATAATCAGGCAAAGGCAACAGTCGATTTTGCGTTGCATGATCTGAAAGGCAAACTAATGGAAGTGCCTGTATATGAGCTTTTGGGTGGCCGTACCATCGAAGCGGCTCAGCAAGGCTGGGTTCTGTCGGCAGGCAAGCCTGAGGATGTGGCAGCTGAAGCGGCACAGGCAAAAAAAGTCGGTTTCTCATTGTTCAAGATGAAAATTGGCTACGGTACTGTAGCTGACGACATCGCAATGGTTCATGCCGTGCGTGATACTGTTGGTTCCGATGCATATTTGACTATTGATGCGAATGGTTTCTGGAGCTACGAGAAAGCATTGCATATTATTCGTCAAATTGACTCCTGCGGATTGGATCTTATTGAGCAGCCGCTGCCCCATTGGGATATTGAAGGCATGGCCAGGCTGAGAGCACAGGTTAAAACGCCAATCTATGCTGACGAGTCTGCGCAGGAACTGCATAACCTCAAGGAAATCATCGATCGGCGTGCGGCAGATGGCCTGTTCCTTAAACTTCAAAAAGCCGGTGGTCTGGTTAAGTCGCAACGCTGGCTTACCATGGCGCGTCTTTCAGGCCTGCCTGTTCACTGCGGTTGCATGATCGGTTCGGGTCTTGAACACAGCCCATCTGCACATTTGTGGACAGCAAACGACTGGGCTACTCAGGGTTTGAGTGAATCGATTGGGCCGCTGATGATTCATGGCACCATGGAAAGTAAAAATATTGCCCCTGGAACCGACATTGCGCTGAATATTCCTCGCTTCGAAGGCGGTCTTGCCTATCCGAACGAGGGTCCCGGTTTCGGTATTAATCTGAATGAAGCCTTTTTGGTTAGCAACCAAACCAAAGGCAAGCAGATCTGCAGCGTGAGCTTATGAGTCAGAAAGCCGGGCCCTTGGCTCATATGACAGTGGTGGAGTTTGCCGGCCTTGGGCCGGCCCCTTTTGCCGGGATGGTCTTGTCAGACTTGGGGGCACGTGTAATTCGTATTGACCGCGCACCCAAATCAACGAAGTCCAGCGTTTTTGATGAAATGACGGCCCGACACGCTGATGTTTTGTCCAGGGGACGCGAGTCGATCGCATTGGATTTGAAGCAACCGGAAGCTGTCGAAATTGCACTTGAACTGATTGCGCAGTCTGATGCACTTCTGGAAGGGTACCGCCCAGGTGTAATGGAGTCACTGGGGTTAGGGCCTGAACAGTGCTTGCAGAAGAACTCACGCCTTGTCTACGGGCGAATCACTGGCTGGGGTCAAACAGGACCTTTGGCGCAGTCTGCCGGTCACGATATCAATTATCTGGCGCTAACAGGTGCCTTGCATGCCACTGGAAAAGGCAAGCCGGTACCTACTCCAGGGTTGATTGGTGACTTCGGTGGCGGAGGTATGCTCCTTCTCGTTGGACTACTGGCCGCATTTTCAGAGGCGCAGCGGAGTGGTAAGGGGCAGGTGGTTGATGCATCGATTTGTGATGGGTCAGCCTTGCTAACGGCCTTGATTCAAGGGTGGCACTCCGTAGGTTTGTGGAGCAATGAAACCGGTACCAACATGGGTGATGGTGGTGCCCATTTTTATAACACTTATCGTTGTGCGGACGGAAAGTATATCTCTATCGGTTCAGTAGAGCCTCAGTTTTATTCCTTATTGCGTGAGCACTGTGGCCTGACTGATTCAGAGTTTGAACAGCAATGGGATAAGCGTCGCTGGGCTGATCTGCAAAGCCGTGTTGAGCAGGTAATTGCTGGCCACGACAGGGATTATTGGACGCAATTACTGGAAGGTACGGATGTGTGTTTCGCGCCAGTGCTTGATCTGGATGAGGCCCCTGAGCATCCGCACAACAAGGTAAGGAATACCTTTGCAAAGGTCAATGGAATAACCCAGCCTGCACCGGCACCAAAGTTCAGTCGGAGTGCTTTGGGTCCTTGTCAGGATGTAGGAAAGGTAGGCGATAAAACCTGCAGAATACTTGAGGAACTTGGCTTTACAACTGATCAAGTGGCTCAATTCAAGGGCAAAAACACTGTTTGGTACGATGTTTGATCACTAAACAATAATAAGGTGACTAAAATGAAAACTATAAAAAAAGTAATCCTTGCAGCATCCATTTCTACAGTAGCATTGGCACATAGTTCTTTTGCGGCAGATGTCACTTTCAGAATTCATCAGTTCCTACCAGCGCATTCCAACGTGCCCAAACTCGCGATCGAGCCTTGGGCTGAAAAAGTGGAAAGCGAGAGTGAAGGACGCATCGAATTTCAACATTTCCCAAGCATGCAACTGGGTGGTCGTCCGCAGCAGTTGCTTGATCAAGCAAGGGATGGGGTGGTTGATATTGTTTGGACAGCACTCGGCTACACACCTGGACGTTTCCCGAAATCCGAGGTGTTTGA
Organism: Marinobacterium sp. MBR-111; assembly: GCF_040547585.1. NCBI lineage: Bacteria > Pseudomonadati > Pseudomonadota > Gammaproteobacteria > Oceanospirillales > Oceanospirillaceae > Marinobacterium > Marinobacterium sp. MBR-111. Next base: position 7,724 of record NZ_JBEPQA010000040.1, on the reverse strand, counting down.
ATTACCTTTTATCAGTCCGAACAATGCAGAGCTGGGCTCTCGCGCCTTTTATAATTTTGTACAGAATCATGCAGGTGATGAATTCAAAGGATTAAAAGTTATAGCTGTCCACACAGCAGGTCCTGGCATATTTCACAGCAAAGATCCGATTCAATCACTGGAGGACGTAGAAGGCACTAAGATCCGTGGTGCCTCCCGGCTGGTCAATATGCTGCTGGATAACCTGGGTGCAACGCCCGTAGGTATTCCTGCACCTTCCATTGGAGAGGCAATGTCTAAAGGAGTGATATCTGCCGCATCTTTGCAGTGGGAAGCCGTACCAACATTGAAGCTTGAGCAAATGGTTAAAAACCATACGGAGTTTTCTGGTGATAAAAGTCTTTACACCGGAACATTTGCGTTTGTTATGAACCCTCAGGCATACGATAAGCTACCTGCTGATCTTAAAGCGATTATTGATAAAAATTCTGGAGAAGATACCGCTGCACTGTTCGGGCGTGCCATGGATGAAGGCGATCGTAGAGGACGAAGCGCAGTTGTTACAGAGGGAAACAATATCATCACACTTGATGAAAATGAAACTGCACGATGGCAGGAAAAAACATTATCTGTTCGTGATAGTTGGATAAAAGAGGTTAAGGAACAGGGCATTGATGGTGTTGCAGTGATTGATGCTGCAGAGAAAACCATCAAGGAACATCTGTCACAATAATTTATTGGATGCCGGGCTTTGTTAAGGTCCGGCATTTTATAAGGTGGTTGTATGGGGCAGTTTATTTACCAAACGTGTCGTGTTATGACATGGGTTGGTTCTTTTGTTCTAACCTTGATTGCTATCGTAAGTGTTCTTAGCATTATAGGAAGATCGCTTACAAGTATAGGGTTGGCTCCTATTAGTGGTGATTTTGAACTTGTAGAAGCTGGTATTGCATTTGTTGTGTTCTGTTTCATGCCCTGGTGTCACTTGAAGAACGGGCATGCCATTGTAGACATGTTATGGAATGCTTATCCTGAGAAGGTTCAAAAGTTTCTTTCGATTTTGAGCGATGCTTTAATGCTCATTGTCTGGATAATCCTGGTTTGGCGTATGATTGTCATGATGGATGAATACCGTGGATATGGTGAGGTGACTTATATTCTACAGATTCCGATATGGATGACTTATGCCATTACTTTACCACCTGCAGTTATTGGTTGTGTTGCTTATGCCTGGCGTTTTTTAGAACAGATAGGTGTTGTAAAAGAGCCAAAAATTCAAAATGAGAATTTTTTAGAAGACTAATAACTAGTCGCGGTATCCTATTTATTAATTCAGGTGGACTCTATGGATGCATTAGTGCTTGCTGGTTGGTCATTACCACTGCTACTGCTTTTTATATTTCTCAGAGTGCCCATTGGGCTGTCGATGCTAGTATTTGGCTTGATTGGTAGCTGGGCTGTTTTTGGTAATGTGGGCCCTGTTCTAAATCAGATGAAAAGTCTTGTTTACAGTCAGTTTTCCAATCACTCTTTATCTGTTATCCCGCTATTTCTGCTCATGGGGCAGTTTGCAAGCATTGGGGGCATTTCAAAGGACCTCTTCAAAGCGGCAGAAGCTTTTGTTGGTCACCGCAAGGGAGGTGTTGGAATGGCTGCTATTGGAGCATCTGCCGGTTTTGGCTCAATCTGTGGTTCGTCGATTGCAACCGTTGCAACCATGGGACAGGTTGCATTGCCGGAATTAAAGCGAGCTGGTTATTCAGGTGCTCTTGCGACAGGCACGCTAGCGGCAGGTGGTACACTGGGAATACTGATCCCCCCTTCAGTGTTGCTTGTGATCTACGCGATCATGACAGAGCAAAACATAGCTAAACTCTTTGCGGCAGCCTTAGTACCGGGAATCTTGGCAGCGCTTTGTTATATGCTGGTAATTGCAATTTATGTGCGCATGTCGCCAGCTTCAGGTGGGCAGAGTGTTCGAATTCCCTGGATGCAGCGATTTAAATTATTGGTTGTTGTTTGGCCAGTAATAGGGATATTTGTCCTGGTGATTGGTGGTATTTACACGGGTTTGTTCACACCAACAGAAGCCGCTGCGGTTGGAGCTGTTGGAACTGGCATCGTAGCTTGGTTCAAAGGTGGATTAACCGTCAAACGGGTTGTATCCGCTTTCGAGCGTACTGCCACAGCAAGTGCAATGGTCTTCATGATTGTTTTGGGTGCCGCCGCCTTCAATAGCTTTATGGCACTATCTCAGTTGCCACAGGAACTTGCTGTCTGGGTCTCTGAACTGGGTGTAACACCTTTCGCGGTACTTTGGGGGATTCTGTTATTTTATCTCGTTTTTGGTTGTGCAATGGACTCGATGTCAATGATATTGCTGACCATACCAATCTTCTTTCCTATGGTAGCGGGCTTGGACTTTGGCTTGTCACCTGAGGAGTTTGCTATCTGGTTTGGAGTTCTTGTTCTTGTAGTTGTTGAAATTGGAATGATAACGCCACCCGTTGGTATGAACCTCTTCGTAATTAAATCAATGGCGCCTAGTGTAACAATAAAGGAAGTTTACAGTGGCGTTTGGCCATTTGTTTTGATCGATATAATTAGGATAGTGTTGATGGTTCTATTTCCGTCAATAGTTCTTTTTATACTATGACTATTAATTTGATTATTTTATAAGCTTTATTCTTATAAATATAAGATGGTGATTGGTGATGAGAGTTTTAGTAACTGTAAAACGTGTTGTCGATTACAATGTCAAGGTGCGGGTCAAACCTGATAATACCGACGTTGATCTGAACAATGTCAAAATGGCCATCAACCCCTTCTGCGAGATTGCGGTTGAAGAAGCGGTGCGGCTGAAAGAGTCCGGCCAGGCCAGCGAAATCGTCGTGGTGTCTCTGGGCCCGCAGGCGGCGCAGGAACAGCTGCGCACAGCGCTGGCACTGGGCGCGGATCGTGCCATTCTGGTGCAGAGCGACGAAGCGCTGGAATCGCTGTCAGTCGCCAAGCTGCTGGCGAAAATCGTCGAAAAGGAACAGCCCGGTCTGGTGCTGATGGGTAAGCAGGCGATTGATTCCGACAACAACCAGACAGGCCAGATGCTGGCGGCGCTGACCGGCATGGGACAGGGGACTTTCGCCTCCGAGGTGAAGGTTGAAGGCGATCAAGTGCAGGTGACCCGCGAGGTTGATGGCGGTCTGCAGACAATTGCGCTGAACACACCGGCGGTGGTCACGACCGACCTGCGTTTGAACGAACCGCGCTACGCGTCCCTGCCCAACATCATGAAAGCGAAGAAAAAGCCGCTGGAAACGCTGACTCCGGCCGATCTGGGCGTCGAAATCAAAGCGCATACCCGGCTGCTGAAAGTTGAGCCGCCGGCGGAGCGGTCAGCCGGTATCAAGGTGGTCGATGTGGCTGAGCTGGTCGACAAACTGAAGAACGAGGCGAAGGTGATCTGATGACTATTCTGGTAATTGCTGAACATGACAACCAGGCCCTGAAGCCGTCTACGCTGAGCACGCTCGCCGCTGCTGCACAGATCGGTGGTGATGTCACCCTGCTGGTGGCGGGTAACGGCTGCAGTGCTGCTGCCGATGCCGCTGCCAAAGCTGAAGGCGTATCCAAAGTGCTGCTTGCCGATAATCCGGCTTATGATCATGAGATCGCCGAAAACATGGCGGCGCTGATCGTATCCCTGGCACCAGGCTACAGCCATATTCTGGCACCGGCCACGGCCAACGGTAAGAACTTCATGCCGCGGGTAGCAGCACTGCTGGGTGTGGGTCAGATTTCCGACATCATCAAGGTGGAATCTTCTGATACCTTTGCCCGTCCGATCTATGCCGGTAACGCCATCGCTACGGTTCAGTCGCTGGACCTGGTGAAGGTAATCATCGTGCGTGGTACAGCCTTTGATGCCGTTGCGGCTGAAGGCGGCAGCGCAGCAGTCGAGTCCTTGTCACAGGTTGAAGATACCGGTCTGAGCCGTTTCGTGGCTGAAGAAGTGGCCAAGTCCGACCGTCCTGAACTGACAGCGGCTCGTGTGGTGATTTCCGGTGGTCGCGGCATGGCGGACAGCGAATATTTCCATCTGCTGGAAAAAGTGGCCGACAAGCTGGGCGCGGCAGTGGGGGCCTCACGCGCCGCTGTTGACGCCGGTTTTGCGCCTAATGACATGCAGGTGGGGCAGACCGGCAAGATCGTCGCGCCGGAACTCTACATCGCCGTGGGTATTTCCGGCGCCATCCAGCATCTGGCAGGGATGAAGGATTCCAAGGTGATCGTGGCGATCAACAAGGACGAAGAAGCGCCGATTTTTCAGGTGGCGGATTATGGCTTAGTGGCTGATCTGTTCGAAGCGGTGCCAGAGATGGAATCCCGTCTCTGATCTCACCACTCTCTGATTTAGTGCCTGGCTGCTGCTGGGCAGCTCAAACAAGAGATAGACCATGCGTGAATCGATGGAATTTGATGTAGTAATCGTCGGCGCCGGGCCTGCCGGGCTTTCGGCGGCGTGCCGCCTGATGCAGCAGGCGCAGGCCGCCGAGCAGGAACTGACCGTCTGTGTGGTGGAAAAAGGCTCCGAGGTCGGCGCCCATATCCTCTCCGGAGCCGTGATGAAAACCCGTGCGCTTGATGAACTCTTCCCCGACTGGAAGGAAAAAGGTGCGCCACTGAAAACGCCGGTCACCGAAGATCAGGTGTTCATGCTCAAGAATGAGTCCAGTGCCGTTAAGCTGCCCAACGCCTTCGTCCCCAAGACCATGCACAACGATGGCAACTATATTGTCAGTCTGGGCAATGTCACCCGCTGGCTGGGCGAGCAGGCAGAAGCACTGGGCGTAGAAGTCTTCCCCGGCTTTGCGGCAGCCGAGGTGCTCTACCACGAAGATGGCAGTGTCAAGGGGATCGCCACCGGTGACATGGGTGTCACCGCCAGCGGCGAGCAGGGCCCCAACTACATGCCCGGCATGGAATTGCATGCCAAATATACGATTTTCTCCGAGGGCTGCCGCGGTCACCTCGGCAAGCAGCTGATTGAGCAGTTTGCCCTCGACAAGAATGCCGACCCGCAGCATTACGGCATCGGGATCAAGGAGCTGTGGGATATTGACCCAGCCAAGCACCAGCCCGGCCTGGTGGTACACGGCTCGGGCTGGCCGCTGAGCGACGGCGCCAGTGGCGGTTTCTTCCTCTATCACGCGGAAGACAACCAGGTGGTCGTCGGTCTGATCATCGATCTGAACTACTCCAACCCCTATCTGAGTCCGTTCGACGAGTTCCAGCGCATGAAGCACCATCCCGAGATCAAGCAGTATCTCGACGGGGGCAAACGCGTGGCCTACGGTGCCCGCGCCATCACCAAGGGCGGTTTCAACACACTGCCGAAGATGACCATGCCCGGTGCCCTGCTGATTGGCTGTGATGCCGGCACCCTGAACTTCTCCAAGATCAAGGGCATCCACACCGCCATGAAATCCGGCATGCTGGCGGCGGAAGCGATTGCAGCAGCACTGGCCAAGGGCGATGAAGGCGGCAAGGATCTGAACGGCTTTACCGAAGCCTACCAGGCGTCCTGGCTGTATGACGAGCTGTACCGTGCCCGCAACTTTGGCCCCGCGATGCACAAGTTTGGCCCCTATCTCGGTGGTGTCTTCAACTACATCGATCAGAACTGGTTCGGCGGCAAGATTCCGGTCACACTGCATGATCTGCACAAGGATCACGAACAGCTCAAGCCGGCCAGTGAATGCGCCGAAATTCAGTACCCGAAACCGGACGGTGTACTCTCCTTCGACAAGCTGTCGTCGGTGTTCCTCTCCAACACCAACCATGAAGAGGATCAGCCCTGCCATCTGCAGCTGAAGGACTCGGCCATCCCGATCAGCCAGAATCTGCCCAAGTATGCTGAACCCGCCCAGCGTTACTGCCCGGCTGGCGTGTATGAAGTGGTGGACGGCGACAATGGTCCTCAGTTTCTGATTAATGCTCAAAACTGTGTGCATTGCAAAACTTGCGATATTAAGGATCCTTTTCAGAATATTAAATGGGTCGTTCCTCAGAGCGGAGATGGGCCTATATATCCTAATATGTAAAATCTGAATTTATTTCATTTCATATAGGTTTTTAAAAGATTATAGGGTTTTCCTAGGGTTTTGCTTGGTCTTAATTTAGAAAATAAAAAATATCAAATTAATTGTTTTAAATGTTTTTTGTTTGTTATAGCCTTAATTCATGGTTTTAGTTCGAAGTTCTTTTTTGATCTGAACCATTAGCAATTCAAAAGATTAACGAGGTTGATAATAAACTTCCTTTATTCTGAGGTGGTGAAATGTTATTCCAGTCGAAAAAAAATAATAAATCCAGTTTAAAGAATCCTGCCTTTTTGGTATCGGCACTATCATTGGTCATCTCGGCTCAGGCCAGTGCGTATGAATTCGAAGTTGGAAATACCAAAGCGAGTATTTCTGGGTTCATAAAACTGAATGCTATTTATGACATTGACAATGAACTTGGGGATGTAGGTGTCAACCAGCTGGTTGCCCTTGACGGGGAAAAAGCACCGACCGGTGTGAGCAATATTAATGCACGGTCCAGCCGCATCGGCTTTGGTACCAGCACGCCTGTTGGCGATAGCACACTTAAAACACTCATTGAGGTTGATTGGGCAGATGGAACACGTTTGCGCCATGCCTATGGTGAATGGAACGGCATCCTGGCGGGCCAAACCTGGACAAACTTTGGTCGTCCTCTGGGTATGACCCGAGTGCTGGATGACCTGCCTCAGGTCGGTGTTCTGCCTACTCGTCAGGGGCAGATCCGATACACTACCGGTGCATTTTCAGTCGCGCTGGAAGATCCAACCGAACTGGGTGGTGCGGTTGTAGGCATCGGTGGGCGTGAACATGCAGATGCCCAGAATGGCCTTCCTGACTTGACGCTGAACTACATGAACAAGGCCGGCAACCTGATGTATGCAATGGGTGGTGTTGTTCGCAGTCTATCGGCTGACAGCGGTACACAAGATGATACGGCCATGGGATGGGGTGTTACCTTGCATGGCGCCTACAAGGTATCGCCAAATGTGACTTTGAAAGGTGCGTTAACACATGGTGATGGTATCGGTACCTATATCAACAACTCACCAGTGGCACCTGCCTATTTGGATCCTGCCACGGGTAATGTTGAAACCATCAAAGCAACGGGCGGTTCAGTGGGTATTCAAGTCACTATGGGACGAGGTCAGGTGAACCTGGGTTATGGCTATGCCAGTGGCGATCTTGATGATGCGGTGGCGGCGGGTATCTTCCCCGGAGGGGCTGCGAGAGGCGCGTTCGAGACAGCTTCTGATATCCACCTGAACTATCTGTGGACACCCGAGAAGAACATCATGTACGGCATTGAGCTCAGTCAGAACAGTATCGAGCTTCATGATGGTCGAGAAGGAGATGCGGTTCGATTGCAGGGAACTGTGCAATATAACTTTTAAAACTTAGGTTATTTTCAATATTCCCCCTTTTGCCCTGTACTGCATACAGGGCTTTTTAGGTATAGCTCTGCGGTGGGCTTTGCCCTAGGCCCCCCTAGGGCTTTTTTGCGACACTTCGATTCCAGAAGCGTCTGCATCCCCGGATAGTTAACTATCTAAGGAACGTATGAACAAGCTCCTCCAGAGCCATTAAAACTGCATTTTCTCCGCGTCAGGACGCGTAAAATGCGCATATTTGCCTCTTTATAAC
>NZ_JBEPQA010000039.1:0-15561 GCF_040547585.1 Marinobacterium sp. MBR-111 | reverse complement strand
ATGCCGGGTGACAACGTTCAGATGTCTGTTACCCTGATCAACCCGATCGCGATGGAAGAAGGCCTGCGCTTCGCTATCCGTGAAGGTGGTCGTACCGTTGGCGCAGGCGTGGTAGCCAAAATTATCGAATAAAATTCGGTAATTACCTGTTGCACCTGTGTGGGGAGGTGCATATAATGTGCCTCCCTGTTACGCAACAGGCCAGTAGCTCAACTGGCAGAGCAGCGGTCTCCAAAACCGCAGGTTGGGGGTTCGAGTCCCTCCTGGCCTGCCATTCCTAATCGGGAATGGCGTCACACAAAGCGCAAGCTTTCATTTTTCCGAGGCCCTGGCGTGAACTCTAAAGTGACTTCCGAAGGATCTAAACTCGACGGCCTGAAGTGGCTTGTCGTTGTAGCATTGGTTGCAGCTGGTGTGGTAGGGAACTCCATGTTCGCTGGCGAGTCACTGCTGTACCGTGTTTTGGCGCTGTTGGCGCTGGCGGTGATTGCAGGGCTGGTTGCACTGCAGACCGCGAAAGGAAAGGCATTCTTCAGGCTGTTCAAAGAAGCCAAGAGTGAGATTCGCAGGGTTGTCTGGCCGACGCGCCAGGAAACGCTGCAGACAACTGCAATTGTAGTGATTGCTGTACTGTTGGTCGGGCTGGCGCTCTGGGGGCTTGATTCCCTGTTGGGTTGGCTGGTGTCCGGCGCCATCGGATAAGAGGTGTGAGCATGGACATGGACAAGAAGCGCTGGTATGTCGTGCATGCCTACTCCGGCTACGAAAAGCGCGTCATGAATGCACTGAAAGAACGGATTGAACTGCATGGCATGCAGGATCTGTTCGGCGAAGTGCTGGTTCCCACCGAAGAGGTGGTTGAGATTCGTGACGGCAAAAAGCGTAAGTCCGAGCGCAAGTTTTACCCCGGTTACGTGCTGGTGCAGATGGCCATGAATGATGAAACCTGGCATCTGGTGAAGAATACTCCCCGCGTAATGGGTTTCATTGGTGGTACGGCTGATAAGCCTGCACCGATTACTGAAAAAGAGGCTCAGGAAATTCTGCAGCGTGTTGAAAGTGGTGCAGACAAGCCAAGGCCCAAGACTGTATTTGAACCCGGTGAGATGGTGCGTGTCATCGACGGTCCTTTTGCTGACTTCAACGGCGTGGTCGAAGAGGTCAACTACGAGAAGAACCGTTTGCAGGTGGCTGTCCTCATCTTCGGGCGCTCGACACCGGTCGAGCTTGAATTTACTCAGGTCGAAAAGGCCTGAGATTCTGGTAACGAAGCCGCCATCAGGCGGTTTTCGTTGTTGTGGAAATGGGGAGCCCTCAGGGCGTTTGAACCCAAAGGAGTAGCTTAATGGCTAAGAAAATCAACGCTTATATCAAGCTGCAGGTAAAAGCAGGTCAGGCTAACCCGAGTCCTCCAGTAGGTCCGGCTCTGGGTCAGCACGGTGTTAACATCATGGAGTTCTGTAAGGCGTTCAACGCCCAGACTCAGGGTATCGAGCCTGGTCTGCCGACTCCGGTTGTTATTACTGTATACAGCGACCGCAGCTTTACGTTCATCACCAAGACTCCGCCGGCTGCCATTCTGTTGAAGAAGGCTGCAGGTCTGAAGAGTGGTTCTGCGCGTCCGAACACTGAAAAAGTGGGTACTGTTACTCGCGCTCAGCTGGAAGAGATTGCAACCACCAAGATGCCTGATCTGACCGCGGCTGACATGGATGCGGCTGTCCGCACCATCGCCGGAAGCGCGCGCTCCATGGGCCTTGTTGTAGAGGGTGATGAATAATGGCTAAGCTGACAAAGCGCCAGAAGGCGATTCGTGAAAAAATCGAGAGCGGAAAGCTGTACGCAGTAACAGATGCTGTATCTCTGCTGGGCGAAGTTTCTGCTGTCAAGTTCACCGAGTCTGTCGACGTTGCAGTGAACCTGGGTGTTGATCCGCGTAAATCTGATCAGGTTGTACGTGGCTCCAGCGTACTGCCGAACGGTACCGGCAAGGATGTTCGTGTTGCGGTTTTCGCGCAGGGCGAGAATGCCGAAAAGGCAAAAGCAGCTGGTGCAGACATCGTTGGTTTCGATGATCTGGCTGAGCAGGTAAAAGCCGGTAACCTGGACTTTGACGTTGTGATCGCGACTCCGGACGCTATGCGCGTTGTTGGTCAGTTGGGCCAGATTCTGGGTCCGCGCGGTCTGATGCCGAACCCGAAGGTTGGTACTGTAACTCCCGACGTGGCGACTGCCGTTAACAACGCCAAAGCTGGTCAGGTGCGCTTCCGTACTGACAAGAACGGTATCATTCACTGTTCAGTTGGCAAGCTGGGCTTCGAAGCTCAGGCTATCCAGCAGAACGTTGAAGCATTGTTGGCTGAACTGAAGAAGCTGAAGCCTTCTTCCGCCAAGGGTGTTTACGTCAAGAAAGTAACCCTGTCCACTACCATGGGCCCGGGTCTGGCGATCGATCAGTCCTCTCTGAGCTTCTGATCGACGTAAAGGTTTTTTGAGGGTCTTCGTGACCTGTAATACAGAGACGAAGGCCGTCAAAGACCGCAGGTGATGTCGTCACTTCGGTTGCGGCATCTTAATGGAAACACCAGCCTGCGCAGACGGTGCGATTCACATGAATCAAAACCACCGTACTCAGAAGCCCCGCAGGGGGTGGTTGGTAAACAGTCGCAAGACTATATCCAGGAGTAAATCGTGGCATTAGGACTCGAAGACAAAAAAGCGATCGTCGCTGAAGTCCAGGAAGCTGCCAAGTCTGCTCTGTCTGCAGTTGTAGCCGATTCACGCGGTGTAACTGTAGAAGACATGACTGCTCTGCGTAAAGAAGCCCGTGCAAACGGCGTATGGCTGAAAGTCGTACGTAATACACTGGCTCGTCGCGCAGTAGATGGCACTGACTACGCATGTCTGCAGGACAGCTTTGTAGGTCCGACCATTATCGCCTTCTCCACCGAGCACCCGGGTGCCGGTGCGCGTATCCTCAAGGATTTCGCGAAAAAGAACGAGAAGTTCGAGCTGAAAACAGCCGCCTTCGAAGGTGAACTGGTCGATATCACAATGCTGGCAAGCCTGCCGACTTACGACGAAGCAATCGCTAAGCTGATGAGCGTCTTGAAAGAAGCTTCAGCCGGCAAGCTGGTTCGTACCATTGCGGCCATTCGCGACCAGAAAGAGCAGGAAGCTGCCTGAGATTCGTTCTCGGCTGTTTCTTGAAAGTTTTAACGAGCTATTGCTCTACCCAATTATCAGGATTTGAATCATGTCTCTGACTCACGAAGATATCATCAACGCAATCTCTGAAATGTCTGTTAAGGACGTTGTTACTCTGATCGAAGCCATGGAAGAGAAGTTCGGCGTAACTGCCGCTGCTGCTGTTATGGCTGGTCCGGCTGGTGATGCCGGCGCTGCTGCTGAAGAGCAGACTGAGTTCAACGTTGTTCTGGCTGCTGCCGGCGACAAGAAAGTAAACGTCATCAAGGCTGTCCGTGGCGCTACCGGCCTGGGCCTGAAAGAAGCCAAAGAGCTGGTTGACGGCGCTCCGTCTACCATCAAAGAAGGCGTTTCCAAAGATGAAGCTGAAGAGCTGAAAAAGGCTCTGGAAGAAGCTGGCGCGACTGTTGAGCTCAAGTAATCGCGTTGATGCGCAAAAAGCGGCTTAAAACTGCTTGAAAGCGTATGGCTGGTGGCGAAACGCCACCGGCCTTTTTCCGTTATTTATAGACAGCAAATAAATAATGGCTACACAGCCCGATCGCAGGCATGCGACGGACTGGCTTCTCAACCTGGGTGCAGATGCTGGGGAACACTGATGGCTTATTCATATACTGAGAAGAAACGCATTCGCAAGAATTTCGCCAAGTTGCGACAGGTTATGGATGTGCCATACCTGCTGGCGATTCAGCTCGACTCTTATCGTCGCTTCCTGCAGGATGGCAACGCAAGCGATGGACGTCGTGACGAAGGCTTGCCCGCTGCGTTCAATTCCGTATTTCCAATTGTCTCTTACTCTGGCAACGCAGCCCTCGAGTACGCCGGTTACCGTCTGGGCGAACCCGTATTCGACGTGAAAGAGTGTCAGCAGCGTGGTATCACCTACGCAGCGCCTCTGCGCGTCAAAGTGCGCCTGATCATCTATGATCGCGACTCTTCTACGAAGGCGGTCAAGGATATCAAGGAGCAGGAAGTTTACATGGGCGAAATGCCCCTGATGACCGAGAACGGTACCTTTGTTGTTAATGGTACCGAGCGTGTCATCGTATCTCAGCTGCACCGCTCTCCGGGTGTGTTCTTTGACCACGACAAGGGTAAGACACACTCTTCAGGCAAGCTGCTCTATTCTGCCCGCATCATTCCTTACCGTGGCTCATGGCTCGACTTCGAGTTCGATCCGAAGGACAGTCTGTTCGTGCGTATCGACCGTCGCCGCAAGTTGCCGGCGACCATTCTGCTGCGTGCGTTGGGCCTTGAAGCGGAAGAAATTCTCGAAACCTTCTTTGAAACCACCGGCTGGACCCTCGAGCAGGATGCCATCTGGATGGACCTGATCCCGGAGCGTCTGCGTGGCGAGACCATGTCGTTCGAGATCAAGGACCCTGAAGGCAGCGTGATTGTTGAAGCGGGTCGCCGTATTACCCCGCGTCACATCCGCCAGATGGCCAAGGCAGGCATGCAGCAGCTGAACGTGCCGGCCGAATACCTTATCGGTAAGGCATTGGCGCGCAACCTGGTCGATCCGAGTACCGGTGAACTGGTTGCCAACTGCAACGCCGAGATCACCGAAGAGTTGATCGGCAAGATGCAGGTGCTGGGTATTGATCGCATCGAGACACTGTACACCAACGACCTGGATTGTGGTCCGTTCGTGTCTGACACTCTGCGTATCGACCCGACTCGCAGTCAGCTGGAAGCGCTGGTTGAAATCTATCGCATGATGCGTCCCGGCGAGCCGCCTACCAAGGAATCGGCTGAAGGTCTGTTCGAGAACCTGTTCTTCTCTGAAGAGCGCTATGACCTGTCCGGCGTTGGTCGCATGAAGTTCAACCGTCGACTGGGCCGTGAAGAAGTAACCGGTTCCGGTGTGCTCGACAAGAGCGACATTCTGGACGTCATGAAGACCTTGATCGAGATTCGCAACGGTCGTGGCACCGTAGATGACATCGATCACCTGGGCAACCGTCGTATCCGTTCCGTCGGTGAAATGGCCGAGAACCAGTTCCGTGTCGGCTTGGTGCGTGTTGAACGCGCCGTACGTGAGCGCCTCTCAATGGCCGAATCCGACAACCTGATGCCGCAGGATCTGATCAACGCCAAGCCAGTGGCCGCCGCGATCAAGGAATTCTTTGGCTCCAGCCAGTTGTCGCAGTTCATGGACCAGAACAACCCGCTGTCGGAAATCACCCACAAGCGTCGTGTTTCCGCACTGGGCCCGGGTGGTTTGACCCGCGAACGTGCCGGCTTCGAAGTCCGTGACGTGCATCCGACCCACTACGGTCGCGTATGTCCGATCGAGACCCCTGAAGGTCCGAACATCGGTCTGATCAACTCGCTGGCCGTTTTTGCCCGCACCAACGACTACGGCTTCCTTGAAACGCCGTACCGTCGTGTGCTGGACGGTCAGGTAACCGACGAAATCGATTACCTGTCGGCGATTGAAGAAAACAAGTACGTTATCGCCCAGGCTTCAGCGGCCATGGATGATAACGGTCGTCTGACTGACGATCTGGTGGCAGTGCGTCACCTCAACGAATTTACCGTAATGCCGCCAGAACGTATCCAGTACATGGATGTGTCTCCGCGTCAGGTGGTATCCGTTGCAGCGGCACTGATTCCGTTCCTGGAACACGATGACGCCAACCGAGCGCTCATGGGCTCCAACATGCAGCGTCAGGCCGTGCCGACTCTCCGTGCCGAGAAGCCGCTGGTCGGTACCGGTATTGAGCGTAATGTGGCGCAGGACTCCGGTGTCTGCGTAGTGGCGCGTCGCGGTGGTGTGATTGAGTCGGTCGATGCTGCTCGCGTTGTGGTACGTGTTCATGACGATGAAGTTCAGGCGGGCGATGCCGGTGTGGATATCTACAACCTCACCAAGTATGTTCGTTCCAACCAGAACACCTGCATCAACCAGCGCTCCATCGTCCGTCCGGGCGAAGTGGTACAGCGTGGCGATATCATGGCTGACGGCCCGTCCGTTGACCTGGGTGAGTTGGCACTGGGTCAGAACATGCGCATCGCGTTCATGCCCTGGAACGGTTACAACTTCGAGGACTCCATTCTCATCTCTGAGCGTGTGGTGCAGGAAGATCGCTTTACCACCATCCACATTCAGGAACTGACCTGTGTGGCGCGTGATACCAAGCTGGGGCCGGAAGAGATTACCTCCGATATTCCCAACGTGGGCGAATCTGCACTGTCCAAACTGGATGAGGCCGGTATTGTTCACATCGGTGCTGAAGTGGGCCCGGGCGACATTCTGGTAGGCAAGGTAACGCCGAAAGGCGAAACCCAGTTGACGCCGGAAGAAAAACTGCTGCGTGCGATTTTTGGTGAAAAGGCGTCCGATGTTAAGGATACCTCTTTGCGCGTTAAGACCGGTACCATCGGCAAGGTTATCGATGTGCAGGTATTCACCCGTGACGGCGTGCAGAAGGATGAGCGTTCACTCTCGATCGAAAAATCAGAGCTGGATGGCATTCGCAAGGATTTGAACGAAGAGTTCCGTATCGTCGAGCAGGCAACCTTCGAACGTCTGCAGCGTAAGCTGGTCGGTCTGTCCGCTGAAGGCGGTGCAGGTCTGAAGAAAGGCGAAGAGATCAGCGAAGAGTTCCTGTCCGGACTGAAAAAGTCCGAATGGTTCAAGATTCGTGTGGCTGATGAGTCGGTAGCAGAAGAACTGGAGCTGGCACGCAAGCACCTGGAAGAGCGTCGCGAGAACCTGGACAAGCGTTTTGAAGACAAGAAACGCAAACTGCAGACCGGCGATGATCTGGCTCCGGGCGTACTCAAGATCGTCAAGGTATACGTTGCTACCAAGCGCCGCGTACAGCCGGGTGACAAGATGGCGGGTCGTCACGGTAACAAGGGTGTTATCTCGGTTATCATGCCGGTTGAAGACATGCCGTACGATGCCAATGGTGAACCGGTCGATATCGTGCTCAACCCGCTGGGCGTACCGTCACGTATGAACGTGGGTCAGATTCTGGAAACGCACTTCGGTGCTGCTGCCAAGGGTCTGGGTCGCAAGATCAACGGTATCCTGGAACAGGAGCAGGCCAAGGCCGAGAAGGTCAAGGCGCTGCGTACCTTCTTGGGACAGATCTACAATGATGATCACGGCGGTTTGACCGCGGGTCGTCAGGAAGAGCTGGACAGCTTCAGCGATGCTGAAATCCTGGAGCTGGCTGCTAACCTGAAGGGCGGTGTACCGCTGGCAACGCCGGTATTTGATGGCGCCAAGGAAAGCGAAATCAAGGCACTGCTGCGTCTGGCTGATATGGATGACAGCGGTCAGGTACGTCTGTACGACGGCCGCACCGGCGACCTGTTTGACCGTCCGGTAACCGTTGGCTACATGTACATGCTGAAGTTGAACCACTTGGTTGACGATAAGATGCATGCCCGTTCCACCGGCTCCTACAGCCTCGTTACTCAGCAGCCGCTGGGTGGTAAGGCACAGTTCGGTGGTCAGCGCTTCGGTGAGATGGAGGTCTGGGCGCTGGAAGCCTATGGTGCCGCCTACACCCTGCAGGAGATGCTGACCGTGAAGTCGGACGATGTGAACGGTCGTACCAAGATGTACAAGAACATCGTCGATGGCGATCACCGTATGGAACCGGGTATGCCCGAATCGTTCAACGTGTTGATCAAGGAAATCCGTTCTCTCGGCATCGATATCGAGCTTGAGAGCGAGTAAGACCTGAATGATCACCAGGCCGGGATCCGCGGGTCCCGGCGCAGAGAACTCCGCGAGGAGCTATAGACAATGAAAGATTTGCTGAATCTGCTGAAGTCCCAGGGACAGTCCGAAGAGTTCGACTCCATTCGTGTGTCCCTGGCATCACCGGATATGATCCGTTCCTGGTCTTACGGTGAAGTCAAAAAGCCGGAAACCATCAACTACCGTACCTTCAAGCCGGAACGTGATGGTCTGTTCTGTGCCAAGATTTTTGGTCCGGTCAAGGACTACGAGTGCCTGTGCGGCAAGTACAAGCGCATGAAGCACCGTGGTGTCATCTGCGAGAAGTGTGGTGTCGAAGTCACTCAAACCAAGGTGCGTCGTGAGCGCATGGCTCATATTGAGCTTGCATCACCCGTTGCACATATCTGGTTTCTGAAATCACTGCCGTCCCGTATCGGCCTGATGCTGGACATGACCCTGCGTGATATCGAGCGTGTACTCTACTTCGAATCTTTCGTAGTGATCGATCCGGGTATGACCACGCTTGAGCGCGGTCAGATGATGAACGACGAGCAGTACTTTGAAGCACTGGAAGAGTTCGGTGACGACTTCGATGCCCGTATGGGTGCGGAAGCGATTAAGGAACTGCTGGCTTCAATCGACCTGGAAGAAGAGTGCCAACAGCTGCGTGAAGAACTGCCGCAGACCAACTCTGAAACCAAGATCAAGAAGCTGTCCAAGCGCCTCAAGCTGATGGAAGCCTTCCTGAAGTCGGGCAATGATCCCGGCTGGATGATCATGGAAGTGCTGCCGGTATTGCCGCCGGATCTGCGTCCGCTGGTACCACTGGATGGTGGTCGTTTCGCGACCTCCGACCTGAACGATCTCTACCGTCGCGTGATCAACCGTAACAACCGTCTGAAGCGCCTGCTCGACCTGAACGCGCCGGATATCATCGTGCGCAACGAGAAGCGCATGCTGCAGGAATCCGTCGATGCGCTGCTGGATAACGGCCGTCGCGGTCGTGCCATCACCGGTTCCAACAAGCGCCCGCTGAAGTCCCTGGCTGACATGATCAAGGGCAAGCAAGGTCGTTTCCGTCAGAACCTGCTCGGCAAGCGTGTTGACTACTCCGGCCGTTCCGTAATCGTGGTAGGCCCGTACCTGCGTCTGCACCAGTGCGGTCTGCCGAAGAAAATGGCGCTGGAACTGTTCAAGCCGTTCATATTCTCCAAGCTGGAACTGCGTGGTCATGCGACCACCATCAAGGCTGCCAAGAAGATGGTTGAGCGTGAAGAGCCGCTGGTATGGGATATCCTCGACGAGGTCATCCGTGAGCATCCGGTCCTGCTGAACCGTGCACCGACTCTGCACCGTCTGGGTATTCAGGCGTTCGAACCGGTTCTGATTGAAGGCAAGGCGATTCAGCTGCACCCGCTGGTGTGTGCGGCATACAACGCTGACTTCGACGGTGACCAGATGGCAGTGCACGTACCGCTGACCATTGAGGCTCAGCTTGAAGCCCGTGCTCTGATGATGTCCACCAACAACATCCTGTCACCGGCAAACGGCGAGCCGATCATTGTACCGTCTCAGGACGTGGTACTGGGCCTGTACTACATGACCCGTGAGCGTATCAACGCCAAGGGTGAAGGCATGATCTTCTCTGACATCAAGGAAGTGCAGCGCGCTCACGGTGCCGGTCAGGTTCATCTTCAGGCACGTATCAAGGTACGTATTCCTGAAGTGATCCGTGACATTGAAGGTAATGTGGAAGAGCGTCACGAGCTGCAGGATACGACTGTAGGCCGTGCCATGCTGTTCGATATCGTGCCTGATGGCCTTCCGTTCGAACTGGTCGACCAGGCGATGAAGAAAAAGTCGATCTCACGTCTGTTGAACGAAGCCTATCGCCGTTGTGGTCTTAAGGACACGGTAATTTTCGCTGACCAGTTGATGTACATGGGCTTCCGTCAGGCGACCATGTCCGGCGCCTCCATCGGTGTGAACGACTTTGAAATCCCGGCCGAGAAGGTCGAGATCATTGCTGAGGCCGATAAAGAAGTTAAAGAAATCGAGCGTCAGTTCGCTGATGGTCTCGTAACTCAGGGCGAGAAATACAACAAGGTTATCGACATCTGGTCTCGTGCCAACGAACTGCTGGCCAAGAAGATGATGGATAACCTGAAAGTCGACGTTGTCATCGATGCCGAAGGCAACAAGGTCGAGCAGGAGTCCTTCAACTCCGTTTACATGATGGCCGACTCTGGTGCTCGAGGCAGTGCCGCACAGATTCGTCAGCTGTCCGGTATGCGTGGCTTGATGGCCAAGCCGGATGGTTCCATCATCGAAACACCGATCGTGGCCAACTTCCGTGAAGGTCTGAACGTACTTCAGTACTTCATCTCAACCCACGGTGCGCGTAAGGGTCTTGCGGATACCGCTCTGAAAACCGCAAACTCTGGTTATCTGACTCGACGTCTGGTTGACGTGGCACAGGATGTTGTAATCACCGAGCCGGACTGTGGTACCGACAAGGGTGTACTGGTACAGCCGATGATCGAGGGTGGCGATGTGATCGTGACTCTGGGTGAGCGTGTGCTGGGACGTGTCGTGGCTCAGGATGTACTTGACCCGAGCGGCAAGGAAACCCTGATCGAAGCCGGCACGCTGATTGACGAAACCTGGGTTTATCGTCTGGAAAATGACGAGAAATACAGCGGTATTGACGAAATTCTGGTGCGCTCCGCGATCACCTGTGAAGCTCAGGTTGGCATCTGTTCCAACTGCTATGGCCGTGACTTGGGTCGTGGACATCTGGTCAACCGAGGCGAAGCGGTCGGTGTTATTGCCGCCCAGTCCATCGGTGAACCGGGTACACAGTTGACCATGCGTACCTTCCACATCGGTGGTGCTGCATCGCGAGCCGCTGCTGTGGATAACATTCAGGTCAAGAACGGTGGTGAAATCCGCCTGCATAACCTGAAGTATGTTGAGCGTACCGATGGAAACCTGGTGGCGACCTCTCGTTCCGGTGAAGTCGGTGTAACCGATGAGCATGGTCGTGAGCGTGAGCGTTACAAGCTGCCGTACGGTGCCATCATCAAGGTGCGTGACGGCTCCAAGGTTGATGCCGGTGCTGTTGTGGCCAACTGGGACCCGCACACCCATCCGATCGTGACCGAAGTGGCGGGCCGCATCCAGTACGTGGGTATGGAAGATGGTATCACCATCAAACGTCAGACCGACGAACTGACAGGCCTCTCAACCATTGAGATTCTGGATGGCAAGGATCGTCCGCAGGCTGGCAAAGACATTCGTCCGATGGTCAAACTGGTAGACGAGCAGGGCAACGACGTGTTCCACCCGGGCACTGAAATGCCGGCCCAGTACCTGTTGCCGGCCAAGGCGATCGTCAACCTGAACGACGGTGCTGATGTTCAGATCGGTGACATTCTTGCGCGTATTCCGCAGGAAGGTTCGGTCAACAAGGACATCACCGGTGGTCTGCCGCGTGTTGCCGACCTGTTCGAGGCACGTAAGCCGAAAGAGTCTGCCGTACTGGCAGAGGTTTCAGGTACCGTAACCTTCGGCAAGGAAACCAAGGGCAAGCGTCGCATCGTGATTACCCCGCTGGATGGTTCTGATCCGGTTGAGATCATGATCCAGAAGTGGCGTAACCTGAACGTGTTTGAGGGTGAAACGGTTGAGAAGGGTGAGGTCATCTCTGATGGTCCGTCCAACGCTCACGACATCCTGCGAATCCTGGGTGTAGCCGAACTGGCCAAGTACATTGTCAGCGAGATCCAGGAGGTTTATCGCCTCCAGGGTGTGGCAATCAACGACAAGCACATTGAAGTAATTGTGCGTCAGATGCTGCGCAAGGCCGAGATTAATGAAACCGGCGATTCCGACTTCATCCCGGGTGACCAGGTTGAGTATGCCGCGATCATTGATCAGAACAAGCGCCTTGATGCGGAAGGCAAAATTCCGGCCAAGTACGAGCGCGTACTGCTGGGTATTACCAAAGCCTCTCTGGCAACAGAGTCGTTCATCTCCGCGGCCTCCTTCCAGGAGACAACCCGCGTATTGACCGAAGGTGCGGTAACCGGCAAGCGCGACTTCCTGCGCGGCCTGAAAGAAAACGTGGTGGTAGGTCGACTGATCCCGGCGGGTACGGGTCTGGCATACCACAGCGAGCGTAAGCGTAAACGTCAGATGGCAACAGAAGGTATGACCGTGAGTGCGGAAGATGTGCAGCAGGCACTGACCGAAGCACTCAATGCATCCATGTCTTCGCCGGACGCTGAGTAAATATTGCTCAATAATTGACGTCAGGGGCCGGAATTGATTAAAATTCCGGCCCTTTCGTGCTGGACTCAAAGTTCAGCTCATAAAGATGGTAAAAAACCAAACGTGGAGTTTGCTTAATGGCAACGATTAACCAGTTGGTACGCCAGCCACGTAAGCGCAAGGTGCAGCAGAGCGACGTTCGCGCGCTCGAAGCATGTCCGCAGCGTCGTGGCGTGTGTACCCGTGTTTACACTACTACTCCGAAGAAGCCGAACTCGGCTCTGCGTAAAGTATGTCGTGTGCGTCTGACCAACGGCTTTGAAGTGTCTTCCTACATCGGTGGTGAAGGTCACAACCTGCAGGAACACTCAGTTGTTCTGATCCGTGGTGGTCGTGTAAAAGACCTCCCGGGTGTTCGTTACCACACTGTACGCGGTTCTCTGGACTGCTCCGGTGTTAACGATCGCAAACAGGGTCGTTCCAAGTACGGTACCAAGCGTCCCAAGTCCTGATCCCGTCGCTCCGACGGTGAAGCTGTTCCAGCCGGTGGCCGCTTAGGGTTGCGTAGCTGTTAAAGCGAGACCGAAAGACGATAAGAGTAAGGGCGGATGTGAATACAATCCGCATATCCTGAAGACCTTAATTTATTACAGAGGGCTTATCCAATGCCAAGAAGACGCGTCGCTGCGAAGCGCGAAATCCTGCCGGATCCCAAATTCGGTAACATTACACTGGCAAAATTCATCAACCACCTGATGGTGCACGGCAAGAAGTCTGTTGCTGAGCGCATTGTTTATGGTGCGATGGACAAAATTGAAGAACGCACCAAGCAGGACCCGCTGGAGCTGTTCGAAAAAGCACTGGAAACTGTTCAGCCGCTGGTTGAAGTCAAGTCCCGCCGTGTAGGTGGTGCGACTTACCAGGTGCCCGTGGAAGTACGTCCCTCCCGTCGTATGGCTCTGTCCATGCGCTGGCTGGTAGACGCCGCCCGTAAGCGTGGCGAGAAATCCATGGCGTTGCGTCTGGCAGGTGAGCTTGCTGATGCTGCTGAAGGTCGTGGTGCTGCTGTTAAGAAACGTGAAGACGTGCATCGCATGGCAGAAGCCAACAAGGCCTTTGCCCACTATCGCTTCTAAACATCAGAGGAATTGAGTCGTGGCTCGAACTACCCCACTTGCACGATATCGTAACATCGGTATCTGTGCGCACGTTGATGCCGGCAAGACTACCACCACTGAGCGTGTTCTGTTTTACACAGGCCGTAGCCACAAGATGGGTGAAACCCATGACGGTGCATCCACTACCGACTGGATGGAGCAGGAGCAGGAGCGTGGTATTACCATCACCTCCGCAGCTGTCACTTGTTTCTGGAGCGGTATGCAGAAGCAGTTCGATGAGCACCGCGTCAACATCATCGATACTCCGGGGCACGTTGACTTCACTATCGAAGTAGAACGTTCCTTGCGTGTACTGGACGGTGCCGTCGTGGTTCTGTGTGCTTCTTCAGGCGTGCAGCCGCAGACCGAGACTGTATGGCGCCAGGCCAACAAGTATGAAGTTCCCCGCATGGTGTTCGTCAACAAAATGGACCGCGCCGGTGCCAACTTCTACATGGTTGAAGAGCAGCTGAAGAAGCGTCTCGGTGCCGTCCCTGTTCCCATCAATCTGCCGATTGGTGCAGAAGATGAGTTCAAGGGTGTTGTCGACCTGCTGCGCGGCAAGGCGATCCTGTGGAACGAAGATGACATGGGTATGACCTTTGAAGAAGGTGATATCCCGGCTGACATGCAGGACACCGTTGATCAGTACTACGAGCAGATGGTTGAAGCCGCTGCCGAAGGTTCTGAAGAGTTGATGGAAAAGTACCTTGAAGAAGGTGAGCTGACCGTTGATGAAATCAAGGAAGGCCTGCGTGCACGCACTTTGAACAATGAGATCATCCTGATGCAGGCTGGCTCGGCGTTCAAAAACAAGGGTGTACAGGCTGTACTGGATGCCGTCATTGAATACCTGCCGTCACCTACAGAAGTTAAGGCGATCGAAGGTACTCTCGACGACAAGGCTGAGACCGTTGAAACACGTGAAGCGGATGACGATGCCCCGTTTGCGGCGTTGGCATTCAAGATCGCAACTGACCCGTTTGTTGGTACCCTGACGTTCGTACGTGTTTACTCCGGCGTGCTGAATTCTGGTGACAGTGTGTATAACTCTGTCAAACAGAAGAAAGAACGTATCGGTCGTATGGTGCAGATGCATGCCAACAGCCGTGAAGAGATCAAGGAAGTACGCGCTGGTGACATCGCGGCGATGATCGGTCTGAAGGATGTAACCACAGGTGACACTCTGTGCGACCTGGACAAGAAAATTGTTCTGGAACGCATGGAATTCCCTGAGCCGGTTATCTCCGTTGCAGTAGAACCGAAGTCGAAGGCTGACCAGGAGAAAATGGGCATTGCACTGAGCAAGTTGGCTCAGGAAGACCCATCTTTCCGTGTTGAAACTGATGAAGAAACCGGTCAGACCATTATCTCCGGTATGGGTGAGCTTCACCTTGATATCATCGTTGACCGCATGCGTCGCGAATTCAAGGTTGAGGCCAATATCGGTAAGCCGCAGGTTGCCTACCGCGAAAAAATCCGTAAGCCTGTTGTGGCAAACCACAAGTTTGCTCGCCAGTCTGGTGGTCGCGGTCAGTACGGTCACGTTGTTGTAGAGTTCAGCCCGAGTGATGAAGAAGGACTGGAGTTCTTGAACGAGATCGTGGGTGGTGCGATTCCGAAGGAATACATCCCGGCGGTACAGAAAGGTATCGAAGAGCAGATGAAGAACGGTGTTATCGCCGGTTATCCGCTCATCGGTTTGAAGGCACGTCTGTACGACGGTTCCTTCCACGAAGTTGACTCCAACGAAATGGCGTTTAAAATCGCCGCATCACAGGCACTTAAGAAGTATGCACAGGAAGCCAGTCCGTGTCTGCTCGAGCCGATGATGAAAGTTGAAGTCGTAACCCCTGAAGAGTACATGGGCGATGTGATGGGTGACCTGAACCGTCGTCGTGGTCTGGTGCAGGGTATGGAAGACAGCACATCCGGCAAGGTGATCAACGCTGAAGTACCGCTGGGTGAAATGTTCGGTTACGCTACTGACCTGCGCTCTGCGTCTCAGGGTCGTGCGACCTATTCTATGGAGTTCAAGGGTTATTCCGAAGCTCCGCAGAATATTGCCGAAGCCGTTATTAAGCAGAACTGATAAGCCAATTGCTGAATTAAGAGGATATAACCGTGGCTAAGCAATCATTTGAACGTAACAAGCCGCACGTTAACGTAGGTACTA
The DNA here is from genome assembly GCF_040547585.1 of Marinobacterium sp. MBR-111. Classification (NCBI taxonomy): domain Bacteria; kingdom Pseudomonadati; phylum Pseudomonadota; class Gammaproteobacteria; order Oceanospirillales; family Oceanospirillaceae; genus Marinobacterium; species Marinobacterium sp. MBR-111. The sequence continues at coordinate 44 of NZ_JBEPQA010000039.1, read as the reverse complement.
TCGGCCACGTTGACCACGGCAAAACGACACTGACCGCTGCACTG
>NZ_JBEPQA010000038.1:0-16803 GCF_040547585.1 Marinobacterium sp. MBR-111 | reverse complement strand
ACGAGCGACAATATAACTGAGGAGCCGGATGCGGTAGTTCCGCACGTCCGGATCTGTGTGGGGGCGGTCTGGTAACAGGCCGTTCTACCACGACGATTTTTCGCAGGAACGCTGAATGAAGCATTGGACAGAGCCCAACGGGATATTCCTGATTCAAATTCCAACAGAGTGGCAATACCTCAACCCTGTTGTGGAAGGCGAAGCGGAAAAGTCCCCATACAGCTTTCAGCCGTATGAAAACGCTAAAGGGTGTTTTCAGATTAGCTGTTATCCACTAGAGGAAATAGCACCTAAACTTGCAGATGAGTATCCGAAGGGTGTGCCAGAGCTTAGATGGCGACCTTCCAGGATGGATGATTCAGAGTTCTGTGTTTACATGTTTTATGGGGCTTCAGCAGATCAGGCTTTAATCGGTAAATATATCCATGATGCAAGTCTTGATAACGATGAACAAATAAATGAAGAACTCCGCTTAGTTGATAAAATTTTAAAATCGGTGGTTATTGTCCCTCCTGGAGACCGTAAGCTCGCCTCTGATATGGAAAAGTTTGATCGATTCCAAGGAGCATTGGCTGCATCTTACGACCTTCTGGATAACGCGATAGAATCAGATTCATTTGTGGAAGTGATTGCCGTTTCTGCCAATCAGATTGATGCATTTCTAAGGTTGAGCATCGTCATCGCCATTCAACTTGAGAATCAGACGGACGAGGTTCCAATAAAATATCTTTTTCAAGCAGAAGATGAACGAGGCTTGATGGAGCGAAAAGTATATGATGATGCTCTTAAATATAATGTCATTAAAGACGAGGACCACAAAGAGCTGAATTCGTTGTATAAGTTAAGAAATCGCGTGATACACAGGTATATCATATCTAACATAAAGACCCGCGACTTGCCTGGGATTGTACTCAGATATGTTGAGGCGTGTGAGAAAGTGCGTTTAATACTACGAGATCTTGAGAATAAACAAAAGGATTGTCAGTATGGCGTCTACGGCAAGAAATTCATGAAATTTTCCGAGCCTGATGATGAAGCAATAAAACGGCTCTTTGCTGATGTTAACGATAAGCACCTTATTCGTAAATTCGCGAGGAAGGTCACGAATAATTGAATCTAACAAGTGCTACAGGAGTCAAATTCCAAGGATCGGCTTATGTACCTGCGAGAAGTAATAAACGACGACATCCCCGAGATTTGTAAGCTCCCGAAAACACGAGAGGAGCTTTTTTACTGCTTCCCAAGTGCAGTTTACCCACTGTCGGAAGACACGTTACGTCAGAGCATCGAAACGCGTTCTGACTCGACTGTGGTTGAAATCGAGGGAAGAGTGGTGGCGTTTGCGAATTTTTACCGTTGGAAAGACGGACTGTGTTCAATCGGTAATGTTGTTGTGGCATCTGATGTAAGAGGTGCCGGTGTGGGCCGGGGTCTGATCAACCATATGGTCAAGCTGGGCTTTGAGAAGCATGACGCAAAAGCGGTTTCAGTGTCGTGCTTTAATCAAAACACTGCCGGGTTGCTGTTTTATCCAACGCTCGGTTTTCGGCCTTACGACGTTGAGCAGCGCATCGACTACAATGGCAACCCGGTGGCACTGATCCATCTAAGGAGGCAGTCATGACCGAACATCTCGGTTCCTGCTTGTGTGGCACCGTTCGCTTCAAAGTAGAAGGGGCGTTTGACAGCTTTTACCTGTGCCACTGTCAGCACTGTAAGAAAGATACGGGGTCGGCTCATGCGGCCAATCTGTTTTCACAATCGGCAAAGCTGAGTTGGCAGTCGGGTGCCGATGCCGTGACCTCATTTACGCTGCCGGCTACTCGTCACGGCAGGAGTTTTTGTAAATTCTGTGGCTCGGCATTGCCCAATACTCAGGCGGCCGATGTGCTTATAGTACCGGCGGGATCGTTGGACACTGGTGTGTCCATAGTGCCAACGGCCCATATCTTTTCGTCCAGCAAGGCCAACTGGGAAGAGGCGTCAGAAGAGGCGCCAACGTTCGACGGACTGCCGGATTGAGCGGCCATCTGTACTAAACTGTTACGTGCGATGGCGTTTCGGCAGAGCCGGGGAGCCACATGTTTAAGGATGTTATAGATTTTTGGTTCAATGAGCTTGAGCCAAAACAGTGGTGGCAAAAGGATGGCGACCTGGATTCCATGATCCAGCGCCGTTTTGGCGCGTTTCATGAGCAGGCCAGGGTCGGAGAGCTGTTTGCATGGCGCGAAACGGCTCTTGGCAGTCTCGCCGAGGTTATCGTTCTTGATCAGTTCTCGCGCAATATCTACCGTGACACACCCGACGCATTTGCCTGTGATCCCATGGCGCTTGTGCTGGCACAATGTGCAATCTCAAAGAATCTGGACAGGCAGCTGTCTGCTATTCAGTGTTCTTTTCTGTACATGCCGTTCATGCACAGTGAGTCAAAGCTGATCCACGCAGAAGCTGTCAAATTGTATGAAGCGTTGGGTATTCAAAATAGCCTTGATTTTGAATACAGGCATAAAGCCATTATCGACCGGTTTGGCCGCTATCCCCATCGAAATAAAATTCTGGGTCGTACGTCGACTGAAGACGAAAAAGAGTTTCTTGAACAGCCAAACTCCGGGTTCTGAATGTCCGGCATGACGCATGGATCGAACCGATCATGCAGTCTATGGCTGGGCCGATCTAGCTTGCCATTTCAGAGACATGATGAGTGCTAACAATGCGGAAAACGCATCACCCGAATAAGGATATGAGCATGCCTGCATACGTGATTGGTCACATTACAGTGAAAGATGATGACAAATGGGCCGAATACCGACATCAGGTGCCGGCGACCTTGGCACCCTGGGGCGCGGATTTGATGTTCAGGGGGAAAACGAAGACTGTACTGAGTGGATCTCACGTCCATACTGATGTGGTTGTGATTCGCTTTCCAGACGCTCAAGCGTTAGATGACTGGTACAGCTCGGACGCCTATCAGGCGCTTATTCCGCTGCGCACAGAGGCGGCTGACGTGGATTTGATTAACTATGAGGCAGCTTTGTAACTGCTGCTTCAACGGGGTAGAACCCGATTGACCAGTCTGGTCGATCGAACAGACGGGGTAAACCTCGCAGCGGTCAGCGTTCTGCGCAGCTCCCCTTCAACTGGCCTGGTGTGGTGCCTAGCCTAAGCCGCATCACTCGGGTCAGATGAGCCTGGTCAGAAAAGCCGCACATGTACGCGACCTCCTTTATTGCAAGGCGTCCCTCTGCCAGAAGGGTACGTGCTTTCTGCACGCGTTGTTCGGTGACGAACGCATGAGGTGAGGAGGCAAAGCTCTCCTTGAATTTGCGCGAGAAGGTCCATACCCCAAGTCCGACCTCTTGTGCCAGATCTTCCAACCGTATGCTGCTGTGCAGGTGGGACTCAATGTAATCGCCCAAGCGACGTTTCTGGCACGGCGTCAATCCGCCGACATCGGCGGGGTCTCTGAAGGTTACGCTGGCGTAACGGCGTAATAGGTGTACCGCCATCTGCATGCCCAGCGCTTCGACATACAGTGCACCGCCCACACCGTTGGTGTGCACCTCAGTATTGATAGCGTCCGTGATGGCATTAAGGACGGGGTCCTGTAACTGCAATACGTCGTGTAGACGTACATCCTCCACTGAGCGGTCGAGAACGTCGCAGGCAACTCGAGACATCAGGGCATTGGACAGGTAAACGTGGGCGACCTCAATATCCTGGGTCCAGTGCCAGTGCGAGTTCTGGGCGTTGGTCAACAGGGATATATCGCCCGGTACACAGGTGGTGCGGGTGCCTTTGCTGTCTTCCAGCTGGCGGTACATGGGGGTATGACCGTTGCGGTAGCGTACGATCATGAAGTGATCGAGAGGGGGAATCGGCACCTCCTGTCCCTTGTACAGGTAGGAGCGCTGGGCAACGTCTTTCCAGCCCAGAGAGGCACTGCTGGTTAATAGTTTTCCCGGGACCCACTTGGGAAGTTCGTCTGGAGTAATGACTTTCGGCATAGAACTATCCTCGCCGGGCTGACGAGTGCTCTGCGCAGCTATTCAGGCGGGAAGCGGCTGCCTCACTCTGAAGTTTGCCCCGGTACAAGGGCCTGCTGCCACAGCCGCCTGCAGGTCAGGAGAGGGTTGGCTGCGGTATTGTCACCCTCACTGACCAGCGGCCCGGATGGTTTTTTATTTTAATCGATACCGTTAGTAGGAGATGAGTGTTGCCACCCATCCCAGCCCCACAGTGCCATTGAACGCTGCAGGATGCCATGACACTTTGGGGCTATTTGTTCCGGGTACCCGGAACAGTGTCGCCACGGCTGTTGGGTCTCTATGATTGGATGATTGATCCAAACAAGCGAATCGTATGCCAGTCTCAGACGACCGGTGTAGCCAACAGCTCTCGGATGTTAGCGTCAAATTGTGCCACCATCTGTGCATCGGTGCCGAATAGACCCAGATGACCATCGACACTTTGAAGCGGGCGGAATTCACTGCCGGCGATCAACAGCTGTTCAGTCTGACAGTCGCTGACGGGGAAGAACATGTCATGGCTAATCGGCATCACGTAGGTCTTGGCTTTTATGCGTCCCAGCGCAGCGGGCAGGTCGCCAGCGGTGTGGCGGCTGACATCGCCGCGCTGCCACTTCCACGCCATGCACAGCAGGTTGTTCGGATCCATCGGGGCGAAGTAGCCGGTCATGAAGGTGTCCACAAACTCCGCCATCGAAGCAAAGCCCAGTGCCTGATGGCGTCTGGTGCGGAAGAACTCGGTGCTCCAGCCCATAACAGTCCATAATTGGGCATGGCGCTTCAGACCGGCAGCGACCTGTTCTGGTGAGTGGTATAAGCCCTTGTGAAAACCTGGATCGGTGGTGATGGCATCAATCAAAGTTTCAGTAAACAGAAAATCATGCTCGGTGTTCCTCGCCGTACCGGCCATGGGGGCGGCGCGCTTGACGAATTCCGGGTAGCGTACTGCCCACTCGTAGGTTTGTTGGGCACCCATCGAGCCGCCAACGACCAGGGCAAGGCTGGTCAGGCCGAAATGTTCAGTCAGCAGGCGGTGTTGGGCGCGGACATCGTCACCGATGCGTATCTGGGGAAAGTCGGGACCGTTGCTATTGCTTGGCGAGGTGGAGAGTCCGCCGCCGATCTGATTGACACAGATGATGAAATATTTATCCGGGTCCAGTGCCCGCCCAGCACCGATGTAGACCTGCTCCATGACTTTGCTGGTACCTGAATACCAGGTTGGTACCAGAATCGCGTTGTCTTTAGCGGCGTTGAGTTGGCCATGTAGCGAGACGGCGAGTCTGCAGTCGGGCAATGTACCGCCCTCCTCAAGCTGCAGGTCACCGATACCAATCAGCTCAAACGGACCATGATTCTGTTGCGAATAGTAGTTGTTCACGATACATCTCCTTACATACGGCACGTGTGGCTCGGGGGATGCGCCGACGGGGTACCGCCGGCGATTTCAGCGTAACGGTGAAAACACCTCAGGACATCGAAAAACCGGAGTAGCCCTCGGCCGCAATTGCGTCGCAACGCTTGTGATAATTGCCCACCCCGCCGATGTAGGAGAGCAGGCGGCGCGGTTTGCCATCCACATTGGAGCCCATGTACCAGGAGTCGGTTTTGACTACCAGAGTCTTCGATGCAACCTCGTCGTGGTGTTCGACCCAGGCATCCTCGAACTCTTTGGTCGCTTCAACCGTTTGCTTGCCGTTTTTCAGGGCGTGGTCGATGCAGCCGGTGATCCAGTCCACCTGTTGCTGTAAGCAAGTGGTCATGTTGCACAGTGCGGCGGACGGTGCCAGCGGAGCACCGGTGGTGAACAGGTTCGGGTAACCGTGGACCTGTAGCCCCATGGCTGTACGGATTTCCTGCTGCCACTGCTGTTTCAGCGCGCGGCCATCGCGACCGCGGATATCGATGCGGCTCAGCGCTCCTGAGCCGGCATCGAAGCCAACTGCCAGAACGATGACATCCACCTCATGGATTTTGCCGTCGGCAGTACGGATCCCCTCGGGGACTATCTCTTCGATCGGTGCCGTGCGACAGTCCACAGCCTCTACATTGTCTTGCAGATAGACTTCGAGGTACTTGTTCTCCAATGGTACGCGGTGGGTACCGAAACCGTAATCGGTGGGGATCAGCAAGTCGCAGAGTTTGGGGTCGTTATGCAGCCGCTCCCGCATTTTGGCGCGAACGAATTTGGACACTTCTTCGCTGACTGCTTCGTCGTAAAAAATCTCTGGGAAAGTCGCCAGCCACAGTGACAGTGAGCCCTCCTGCCAATGCTGTTCCAGGATATCGGTGCGTTCTTCTGGCGTAAGGTCGGCCCAGGGTGGTGCTTCAAAGTCGTAGTCGAAACCGGCGAAAGTCTGGCGTACGCGGGATTTCAGTTCATGGAAGCGTTCACCCCATTTGGCCCACTCTTCCTTGGAGTACTTGTAGTTTTTCATCGGCACAATGTACTGCGGTGTGCGCACGAAGACTTTCAATGACTCCACTTGGGGTGCGATGGATTGAATCACTTGGATACCGGTGGCACCGGTACCGATGACTGCCACCCGCTTGCCGGTGAAATCTACACCTTGCTTGGGCCACAGACCGGTGTGGTGTATCTCGCCGTTGAAGCTGGCCTGGCCCGGGAAACGGTCTTTCAGCGGTGCAGAGAGCATACCGCAACAAGCGATGAGAAACTGAGTGTCGATGGTTTCGCCGGCATCTGTGGTGACGGTCCAACGCCCGGTGTCTTCGCTGTAGTGGGCGGATACAATACGGGTGGAGAACTGAATATCCTTTTTCAGGTCGAGGCGATCCGCCACGAAATTGAGCCACTGCTCGGTTTCGGGCTGAGCAGGGAAGCGCTCGCTGGGCTGCCAGGATTTATAAAGCTCCTCGGAAAACCAGTATTGATAGATCTCTGCCTGGGAGTCGAAACGGGCGCCAGGGTAGCGGTTCCAGTACCAGGTGCCGCCGACACCGGTACCCGCTTCATAACCGCGTACATTCAATCCCATTTCACGTAGCTTATGTAGCTGGTACAGGCCTGCGACACCGGCACCGATCACCATAGCGTCGAGTCGGGTGACCAAGGGGGTTTTGCTGTGGGTTACTTGCATAGTCATGGTGTACTCTCTCTTTTATGTTTATAACGAGTCACTGGATGGCCACTGCAGAAGTGGCGATGGCGTCATCCACGTTGGACGGGATAAAGCCGGCATGAGTGGACGATACCCAGAGCACAGCCACAGCTCTTGAACGAACGGGTGGAAGTTTTGAAGAAAAACGGGCGCGTTAAGGTTGAGAGGATGGAGGGCCTGTCGGCTCCTGCAGGGTTGTTTGTATATTTCACTCACAGGTTATAGGGGAGGGGTCATGACAGAATATCTCGGTTCCTGTTTGTGTGGCACAGTGCACTTCAAGGTAGAAGGGGAGTTTGACAGCTTTTACCTGTGTCATTGTCAGCACTGTAAAAAAGATACGGGGTCGGCTCACGCGGCCAATCTGTTTTCACAGTCGGCTAAACTGAGCTGGCTGTCGGGTGCTGATGCCGTGACCTCGTTTACGTTGCCAGGGACTCGTCACAGCAAGAGTTTTTGCAAATTCTGTGGCTCGGCATTGCCCAATACTCAGGCGGCCGGTGTGCTTATCGTGCCGGCAGGATCTTTGGACACTGAAGTGTCCATATTGCCAACGGCGCACATCTTTTCGTCCAGCAAGGCCAACTGGGAGAAGACGTCAGAAGAGGTGCCAACGTTCGAGGGATTGCCAGAATAAACGATTTTTTGCAGCAATGGATACACGCCATAATGGCGTATAAATATTGAATGGAATGGAGTTTATATGGGGTTTTCCAGCCTGGAGAAAGAAGCACTGTTGTCGGTAAAAGGCGTTGGCAACACCGTTGTGCAACGTTTTGAGGAGATCGGTATAGAGTCGCTTTCCGAGTTGGCGACCTATAAGGCAGATGATATAGCGGAAATGGTTGCTTCAATGCTGAGGACAACCTGCTGGAAAAACAGCCCACAAGCGAAGCGAGCCATTGAGGCTGCGATTCAGCGGGCAAAAGAAGGGCTGTAAAGAGGGGGACAAATGGGCCGAATACCGGGGCATGTCTAGTGGTCAATGGCGCGAGCGATACGCTTCAGTACAGACAGTGCAGTTTCCAGCTCGGTTGCGCTGATACCTTCTGAGCATTGGGCGGCCCACCCCGACTGTTTTTCACTCAGTTTCGAGAAAACCGTTTTCCCACGTTCCGAGAGGCTAATCCATTTGGCGCGCTTATGGCCCGGGTTTTCGCTGAACAGTAACAGTGCATCGTCGTGCATGGCATCCACAAGTCGCTGTACCGCTTGTCGCGTCAGCCCCATGCTCCTCGCAATTTGAGGTACGGTTTGCGGTTCGTCCGATAGTGCAAGGGCCCCCAGTATCTTCCAACGGGCGCTTGTAATGCCGAACTCTGCGCCCATTTGATCGCCTTCGCTGACTAGCAGTCCTCCCAGTTTAAACACTTCCAGCACAATATCGGTGAAGATTGGGCCTTTATGAGACTCGTTCATTGGTAATCCCTGTGGAATTGACAACATGTTGACATTAAGAGGTGCTCTTTGCACAATGACAACATGTTACCAATCGTGTTTCTTGGAGGAAACCCTGATGCTCATCGTCCATCGTTTCGCAGCGGCTATTGCCATGGCCTGCATGGCGACGTTTTTCTCGGCAACAGTGTTGGTTGAGCTCTTTGGTTCTGTTGAGTCCATATCAACAGTGAAACGCTTAATTGTATGGCCAGGTCTGTTGATTCTTGTGCCGTCAATTGCATTCACGGGGGCGAGTGGTTTCGTCTTGGCCAAGGGTAGAAACGGCGTGCTTGTTTCTCGGAAAAGAAAGAGAATGCCCTTTATAGGTATGAACGGAATCCTGATACTGATCCCGTGTGCCGTATTACTCAACCTGTGGGCATCTGCAGGTGTTTTGGATACCCGCTTTTATGTGGTACAAACCATTGAGTTGATTGCTGGCGCTGTGAATTTGACATTAATGGGGTTGAACATGAGAGATGGTTTCAGAATACGTGGTCGGTTTCTCTGAATCACAGGTTTCATATCAACTCTTGGGATAACGTCTAATGGCATACTCACGCGTATGCCAAAATTCCTTTAAGCGCAGAGCATCAACTTTATCCTTATTAAAAAACAGGATTTACAGTAATGTTGACTTGGTATTCTTGAGACAGCTCGTTAAATACGGTCGATTGTCCCGGTACTGCCGGGCTTTCACCTGTGTCTGCATTGCCAAGCCCAGACCATACCTGATACCTTAATGTTGCGAATAGATCGAAAGTGCCAAAAGTAAAATCGAAGTCACTGTACTGGCTAGTTGCTGGCACAAAGCAAAATTCGTTGCTTGTGGTTTCAAACGGCAGGTCAGCAGCTTCGATAGCATCACCGTCCTGGTAGAGGGTACCACTTTTTCCGGCGTCGAGTGTCAGCGCTGTTACCTTGAAGACGGGTTGGCTTAAATCCCGATAACTGTTACCAATCAGGTTCAGGGGAATACAAGCGCTATTCTCATCCCCGGTAATGGAAGCTGTCGCGCCTGTGGGTTCATTGTCCCACACGGGTGCGACAGAAAGGGTGAGTGTTTGTGGCGCCGTTACCCCGCCTTCACCGTCTTCCAGAACAACACCTAGTTTTACCTCACCCCAATGGTGAGGATTGAGCTTGAATTCAAGTGCTCCGTTAGCGGTCATTTCAATTTCGCCACTATAAAAGATATCCTCGGCCGTGAGATTGACGACACGGTTGGCGTCAGAACGTGTGCCTTGAATGAAGGTAACTGTGAAGTCAGGTATCTGTTGATCTTCGCCACTGCCCGTGTCGATATTCGTGGCCACGTTGGCAATTGATACCTGGGTGTAGTTGGAACCATTCGGTGGTGTATCAAAGTCGTCACCGGTCTTGTCGGTATTCAAGTCTTGGCCGTTGTCTTCCAGTATCGAGATATTGCTCATGGCCAGGTTGAATGCAGGGGCGTCGTTGACGGGCGCAATGTTCAATACAAAGGTTTGACTGCTGGTGCTGCCAGCGGAGTCAGTAGCCGTAACCGTTACAATTGAGCTGCCGAAAGCGTTATCTGCACCGGTAAATGTCAGGGTCCCGTCGGATGAGATTGCCGGCTGAACCGAAAACAGTGAAGGGGTGTCTGTTGCAACTCCAAAGCTGACGGTTTGTCCTGATTCAGATGCTGGGCCTGGTGAGATATTTGTTACCCATCCGGCTAATACTTGTGGGCCGGCATCCTCGGGTACGGAGACAGAGGAGGGCAGAGTAAATTCTGGTGCGAAGTCACCGCAGCTGAGCAGTTGTACGGACTTGCCGGGGCCCAAGAGAGTACCTGCCGTTGCCGAGCCTTCCCATATCTCGTTAGAGCAGGGTAAAGAATAGTGTTTGATCTCGATAGCGGTGGCACACTCATTGGTCAGTTGTGGTGGTGAATTGCTGTCAAAGCTGAGCGTTTCGCTGCCACCCGCACAGGCTGGACTGGTGCTGCTGACAACCAAATCCGTCACGGAGGCGATCAGCTTTTGCTGGTAAACACCAGCTGTACCGATCATTGTCACGATAGCCAGCATCGTCAGGGTCTTGCAGCCTTTAATTTTGTAGAGCGCCAAAAACAACAGAGCAACGGCTGCGAGACTCAGTATGAGAGGTGAGAAGGTGGGTATAGCTTGGGTATTTAAACCTCCCACCACAACCGAACCACTTTCTGCGGCTAAAGCCGGCATAGATACAGCGGGTAATAAGGTACTAAATGCTGTTCTTATGAAAGGCATAGCTAACATCCATCTTGTGTACTGATTATATCCATTCCATAGGGAGTTAACGTAACAGCTTTACAGGGCGTTTTGTATGGGCAACTCCTGCGTGATCAAGGACCTTCACTTCCGGGACCAATCACGACATTGATAACATTCTGGGCTACATCTTATTGGATAACAAGGAATCACCTGTGCACGTCACTGAAACCAACAGGCTTGAAATCAGAACGTTTGAATCTTCCGATGTTAAGGCCCTCATGCCGATACTTTCTGACCCGGATGTTATGGAGTACTCCAGTAAAGGCCCATTGAGCGAAGCGCAAACAGCTGAGTTTATTGATTGGTGTACCCACTCATACGACGAGCTTGGTTATGGCCAGTGGGCTGTTATCGAGAAGCCGTCCGGCAGGCTGATTGGCTACTGCGGGTTGAGTCGCACGACGGTTGATGGATGTGATGAGGTTGAAATTGGCTACCGGCTTGCCAAAGACCGGTGGGGAATTGGGTTGGCGACCGAGGCGGCCCGTGTGGCTCTCGGCTATGGCTTTGAAGCCTGTAACCTTAAGTCCGTTGTTGCGATCGTCGCGCAGAATCACGCTGCCTCAATACACATACTGGAAAAACTTGGGTTCAGCAATTTCATTGAAACGCGTTATGCTGGATGGGATGTCCGCCTGTATCGTCTGACCAGGCCGGATTGGAAACCAGATTGAACAACTCAATAGCACTATCGGAGTACCAACATGCCATCACTGTTCTCTTACGGCACCCTGCAGCAGCCATCCGTTCAGGTCGCCAACTTTGGACGCGAGTTGAGCGGCCAGCCTGATATCTTGCAGGGCTATATTATCGGTGAGGTCGAGATCACTGATGAGCGGGTGCTGCGAGAGAGCGGCAAGGCATTTCATCCCATTCTGCGCTACACGGGCAATGCGGCGGATGAAGTGCAGGGCACGGTATTCGAGCTGACGGATGCGGAGCTGGCGCAGGCGGATGATTACGAGGTTGACGATTACGTGCGGGTTGCGGCCCAGCTGAAGTCAGGTGCGCAGTGCTGGATTTACGCAGCCGCTGATGAGGCGTGATTCGGGATCGTTTGCATTTATACTCAATCTATGAAAGATTGAATCTCGCCGACAGGCAAAGTGTGCAGGATGCACACTCTATACATTCAAGGAGGAAGCGCCATGATGTTGCGTCGCATATCTGCCAATATTTATAGTTCTGGCTATTGGAACAACGCTCCCGCGACGAAGCGGGTCTCGTTGCCTTATCGAATAGGCCAAATCAGTGCTCTAACCCTGTCCATATGCTTCTCATCAGCGGCCTTCGCTGAAATTGAGTGGACCAATACGTATGCCCCAGGCGCTTGGCCAACGGCAACAGCTGCCTGTGTCAATGGCGAGGTAGAAGCCCGCATTCAGGCACTGCGTACTGCAAACCCATCAATTCAGTACCGTTACAAATCGCTTTCAGTCAATGGGTACCTTTCGGGCCAAGAGGCACGGTAATCCCCCCGAAGGCAGCGTTGATGACTCGGGGTACTGTCAACCCAAAAATGCCGGCGTCCCTGAGTGTCCTTCCAATGGCAGCAACCCCATTAATAGTGCGACCGGTAATAAATATCAGCAAGAGCAGGATTATGTTGGTACAGGTGCGCAGCCGCTGCAATTTATCCGACATTACAATGCACTCAGCCAAGAAAGTGGACCGCTGGGGGACAACTGGCGTCATCATTACCAACGTTCATTGGTGGTAACCGGCCTTGGCAGCGGTTCTCCTTCTCGTGTCAAACTGTATCGAGCAGACGGGAAACGCTATAACTTCAACTTGACGGGTGGAACCTGGCAACCTGATGCAGACCAAAATTACCGGTTGCAACGCCAAACTGACGGCAACGGCAATACCAGTGGGTGGACGCTCACAACCTCTGATGACACCATCGAGCGCTATGCGGCGCAAGGGCGACTGATATCCATCACATCTCGTGCCGGGCAGACGCATCACCTGTCCTATGACACCCAAAATCGCTTGCAGACCGTCACCGATACCGATGGCCGCACGCTTACGCTGGCCTACGATACCCATGGGCGTATTGCATCCGTAACAGATCCGGCTGGCGAGCCCATCACGTTTTCCTACGATGCCAACAACCGCCTGATCAGTACTACCTACGCCGACAACAGCAGCCGCCAGTATCGTTATAACGAGAGCAGCCTGACAGCCGGAGCCAACCTTCCACGAGCCTTAACGGGCATCATTGATGAAAACAACACTCGCTTTGCCGACTTTGAATACGACACACAAGGCCGAGCTGTTCGATCATCACACAGCGGTGGTGCAGGAGAAGTCAGCATCAGCTACGCCGCTAATGGCGAGCGAACTCTGACCGATGCCTTGGGTGCTTCACGCACATTCACCTATAGCAGCATTCTCGATACTCTGAAGAATACGGGTATTTCCCAGGCATGTAATACCTGCGGCGGTGCCGCGCAAACTCGTCAGTATGACGCTCAGGGCAATGTCAGCCAGCGGGTCGATTTCAATAACGTTCCGACCCAGTATACCTACGACTTGAGCCGCAACCTGCCCACAATCCGTACCGAAGCCAGCGGCACAGCGGTTGAGCGTACTATCAGCACTACTTGGCACCCAACGTATCGCCTGCCTGTACAAGTGGATGAGGGAAATCGACGCACAGAGTACAGCTATGACAGCAACGGTCATTTAATCAGCCGTACTCTTACCGATATGGGTCAAACGCCAGCACTATCACGTACCTGGAGCTGGACATATGACAATCAAGGGCGTGTCTTGACCGCGGATGGACCACGCACCGATATCAGCGATATCACCACCTACAGCTATTACGCGTGCACCACCGGGGCCGAGTGCGGCCGGGTGAAAACCATAACCAATGCCCTGAATCACACAACACAGATCAACAGCTACAACGCCCATGGCCAACCCCTGAGCATCACCGATGCCAACGGCCTGGTCACCACGTTTACCTATGATCTGCGCCTGCGTTTGACTGCCTATACCCAAGGGACAGAAACCACAACTCTGACCTATTGGCCAACCGGGCTGCTGCACACCCTGACACAACCCGACGGCAGCACACTGACCTATACCTATGATGCCGCCCAGCGTCTGACGCGATTGGAAGATAGCCAAGGCAACCACATCGAATATACTCTGGATGCACTGGGCAACCAAACACAGACGCGAAGCTACGATCCATCCAGCACGCTGGCCATGCGCCAATCACAAACATTCAACACCCTGAACCGCCTGGTACAGACGTTGGACGCTGCCGGTACGCCTGCCGTTACAACCCACTACACCTATGACAACAACGGCAACCTGACCGAGACACAAGCCCCGCTCAACCGCGGCACTCAGTACGCCTATGACGCCCATAACCGGCTGACTCAGGTGACAGACCCCAATACCGAGGTGACTCAGTACAGCTATAACGCATTGGATCAGTTGATCGCCGTTATCGATCCATTAAACCATGCCACCTACTATCACCATAACGCGTTGGGCGACCTGAGCCTGCTACAAAGCCCCGACACCGGAGATACCACATACACCCACGACAGTGCTGGTAATCTGGCCAGCAGTACCGATGCACATGGCGTTACCGCGACCTACAGTTATGACAGTCTTAACCGGTTAACCCAACTCAGTTACCCAGACCAGACCTATACCTATGTATACGACCAGGGGATTAATGGCACTGGGCGGCTGACTCATATCACAGATCACATCGGCACCCTCGATTGGACTTATACGGCGCAAGGGCAGGTGGCCAATCGTACCCATACCCTGGATGGACACAGTTTTGCTCAGGATTACACCTATAATGCAGCGGGTCAGCGCCTGAGCCTGACGCTGCCTTCAGGTAATAGTCTGCATTACACCTACACCCCATCGGGGCAGATCAGCAGCATTAGCCTCAATGGCATTACGCCTCTATTGAGCGCAATACAATATCGACCTTTTGGCCCAGTTCAGCACTGGAGCTGGGGAAATGGCACTACACACAACCGCGATTACAACACCGACGGCGACCTGACCGGTATCACCAGTGGTGGACAAACCCAGTACCTTTATGATGACGCACGCCGCATTACTCAACAGAACGAGGTCAACCCTCCCGGCATTAGCCGCACCTACAGTTACGATCTGCTCGACCGTTTAACCACCGCCACCGGGACGGGGCTAAACCAGAGCTGGAGTTACGATGCCAACGGCAACCGCCTGACAGAAACAGGCAGTACACCAGCGACATTTACCCAAGCGCTGGACAGCAACCGTTTGACACACATAAACGGCAGCCTTACTCGTACTTACACCTACGACGCAGCCGGCAACATCCTGGGTGATGGCCATACGCTTTATACCTACAATGATGCTGGGCGACTGAGCAGCGCCACCCGCTATGGCCAGACTACCCAGTATGATTACAACGCACTGGGACAGAGAGTAAGAAAAAGCAACATCAACGGTGTACGCTACTTTGTCTATGATGATGCCGGTCAGTTGGCAGGCGAATATGATGCCAACGGCCAGCTCATTCAGGAAACCGTCTGGCTTGGCAATATCCCGGTCGCGACTCTGCGCCCCGCCGGCAGTGGTGTTGCGGTGTATTACATCCATACGGATCACCTCAACACCCCACGACGCATTAGCCGAGCCAGTGACAACCAAATTGTCTGGCGTTGGGATAACGACCCCTTTGGTCGCCACACAGCCAATGAAGACCCAGATGGTGACAGTCAGCTATTCACCTTCTCTCTGCGCTACCCAGGGCAGTACTACGATGAGGAAACCGGGTTACACTACAACTACTTCAGGGATTACGACCCGGTGACGGGGAGATATATCCAGTCTGATCCCATTGGGTTGGCGGGAGGTCTGAATACCTACGGTTATGCTAATCAAAACCCTCTAAATTTTATTGATCCATATGGGCTTTCGGCATGCC
Source organism: Marinobacterium sp. MBR-111 (assembly GCF_040547585.1). Classification (NCBI taxonomy): domain Bacteria; kingdom Pseudomonadati; phylum Pseudomonadota; class Gammaproteobacteria; order Oceanospirillales; family Oceanospirillaceae; genus Marinobacterium; species Marinobacterium sp. MBR-111. Next base: position 980 of record NZ_JBEPQA010000038.1, on the reverse strand, counting down.
CACCTCAAGAACTTACTGAATGCCAGCAAATGTGCTCTGGCAGAGGTTTGGCAGTAAAATCATGTAATGCTATCAATGTTCTTATTGCAGATGTATACACATGCACATGTGATGAGACATGTCCTGCTGATAGTTATGAAAATCCTGGTCATCACGATCCTTCGAATCAAGGGCCAAACCCTTACAACAAAACCAAGAGCACTCTCCCTGAAAATCATGAAGAGCTTTGGAGAAATAGCCAGGCTGGGCCTGATGGAAATAGATGGACAAAAGTTGGATCAGGAAAAAAAGCGGAATATCACCGTTTTCAAAATGATGGGAATGATAATTGGCATTGGAATGGGTCTACAAATGGCACAACGGCTAATGGAACGCCTAGGCCTATCAATATAAATAATGTGCCTAACGAAGTGAGGAAGTGGTAATGCCATGCTTGATTGGGGATAAAGGGATTTTTGCAATCGAATTTGAAATTCGTGATAAGGGAACCAAGCCGATGGGGATTATTCGCATTTGGTTGGATGGGCATTACATCGGAACATTCGACGATGTGAATATACTGACAACGACATTGCATCAATTAGACCGGGTTTCGTATGAAAGCGTATGCTCCGAAACCTTGGATAAATTAGACCCGAAAGATGTATATCAATTAATCAAGTCTGATACTTTAGACGGTGCAGGTAGGCATTTTTTATCGTTAGGTGAATCGTTTGATGATTTTTCTGTTGTTTTATATGGCTGTGATAAGAATTTAGTATTTGTCTGGGAGCTTAATGAAAATCATTTTTTTGATTATCCTGGATACCCAGAGGAAGTTCAGTATGCGTGTGTACCTGTTAATTATTTTGCTAATAAGGTGGAGCTGTTTAAGAAAAAGTTAGTCGGGAATTCAGATAATAAGTGCGACACTCATGGTTGAACGGCGAGAGGTAGCCAACTGCTGACAGTGGTACGCTTCATCTCGCCAAAGGTAGAAG
>NZ_JBEPQA010000037.1:0-18310 GCF_040547585.1 Marinobacterium sp. MBR-111 | reverse complement strand
CGCTTCAACGCCGTCCTGAACGAGTGAAAAAATACTTTGATGCAGAGCATATCGCCTATGCTGCATAGTCGACATAAATTTCCGCCGGGTTAATATGTGACTCTGTGCGCGGGATGGCATTAAACCATGTCAGGTCAAAGGTGTCAGCGATCAGGATCAGAACTTCAGGCCCACCCGCGTAACCTGACCCGCCTCAACCGCCTTGACCACCAGCTCAATGGCCCCCAGGGGCACCCGGTCGCCCACTACCGGAGCCGTATGCAGGCGTTCACGAATATATTCAGACAGTTGTTGCTCTGCCTGATCCGGGGGCACAGCCACACCGAAGTTCTGTGCCAGTGCCGCCAGTTCGATGTTGGCGTTGAGCTCAAAGGCGCCGAAGAAAGTGCGCTCCTTCAACGCAGGGATTGATTCGACAGAGCTGAACAAACGCGCCAGTGGTTTTTCCGCTTCATCATTACCAATCACCGCTAGCCGGTCACCAGACTGCAGTTTGAGTTCAGACGTCCAGGGCAGAAGCTCCCTGCCGCGCAGCACTGCACTGATCACAATATTGCCCGGCAGCTTAACCCCTTGCAGGGTTCTGGCCGGAGTCCAGTGTTCACCATCAAGTTCAAATACCCAAACTCGATGATTCTGTTCCACGGACCACTCCAGACTCAGGCGGCGCATCGCTTCAGGCTCGGCTGGCAGTTCAAGTTTCAACCAGCGTGCTACCCGTGCCAGCGTTGTCCCCTGCAGCAGCAGCGACATGATCACCACAATAAAGGCGATGGTGGGGAACAGCGCCGCATTATCCAGACCCGCCATTAACGGAAACAGCGCCAGTACAATTGGCACGGCCCCACGCAGACCCACCCAGGCGATGAACAGCTGCTCACGCCAGCGAAAGCCGAACGGCCAGAGCGTCAGTGCGATCGATAGAGGCCTGGCCAGCAGGATCAGCACGGCACCCAACGCAATGCCTTCCGGCACAAAGGCAAGCTTGTCATGAGGGGACAACAGCAGTCCCAGCATCAAAAACAGGCTCAGCTGGGCCAGCCACGCCAGACCATCATGCACCTGCAGGATATCGTCCAGTTTGCGCAGCCCACGGTTGCCGATCAGAATCCCCATCAGGTAAATGGCAAGAAAACCACTGCCATCGAGCAGGTAAACCACGGAAAAAACGGTCAGACCCGCGGCTGTTACCAGCAACGGATAAAAGGCCGGCTGCAGATCCAGCCGCGGCAGCAGCCGCGCCATGGCCCAACCGCCGGCCAGGCCACCCAGCGCCCCCAGCGCCAGCTGTTTGCCCAGTAATAGCGCCGCTTCAGCCACCCCGGGAGGTGTATCTCGCGTAATCAGTTCCAGCAGGATGATTGTCAGGAAGATCGCCATCGGATCGTTGCTGCCCGACTCGATCTCAAGGGTTGCACTGACACGCTGGTTCAGACGCAGGCCGTGATTCTGCAGCAACGCAAATACAGCGGCAGCATCGGTTGAAGAGATGATGGTGCCGATCAGCAACGCATGCAGCAGTGGCAACTCGAGAATCCACCAGGCTGCCAGACCGGTCACGGCGGCCGTGATAACAACCCCGAAGGTCGCCAGCGCCAAAGCAGGCCGTAGCCCGACCCGGAACGTCTCGATACGGGTACGCATGCCACCATCCAGCAAAATGATCGCCAGCGCCAGGTGGCCGACAAAAAACGTGCTTTCCACATCCGCCGACAGGTTTTGCCCCATCTGAGTCTGACCGGCCAGCAGCCCAACACCCAAAAACAGTAACAGCACCGGCATGCCGATACGGTTGGAAAGCGGACTCAGGAGGATGCTGATCAGCAGCATCGCGCTGGCAAACAGAAGCGTGAGGATCATCGTACGGAATAGCCTTTATCCATATTAAGTCGGAATTTTATCACAAGCGTGACTTAACAAACGCTGGCTGGTGCAACATGCTTTGTTTCCACATACAGGACAGGCCCTTGGCTGATCTGCATTTGTGAGCCTCAGCTGATAAAATGGCTGCCCGACCAACAGCAAGCCGTGTGAACACTATGCCTGCCAATACTGAAACTGCTCTGCCCGACTCAATCACCGAACTACTGCGTACCAGCGGTGCTGCCCTTCGGGTATTTGATATGGGGCGGCGAATCAGCAAATTAAGTCAGGACCAGTTTCGCCGTATTGAAGACTCTCAACTGGCCTACCCGACACCTTTCCAGCATCTTGCCTGGCTGGCGCTGCTGATCTGGAATCCGAAACGCAAACAGGAAAATGCGGTTTGGTTTTTGCGTTTGCCCCTGGACGAACAGGGGTTGATCGCGCCAGCAGCACGGGATGACCTGCTCAACCGCCTGATCCAGAATGTGATCAATAGCAAAAACGGCCAGCTGGATGAGGACGCGCTGAAGGACAACCCCTACTCCTTTACTCCCGAGCAGAGCCGCATGGCTGCTTTCCACGCTCTGGCTGCCAGCGAAATGCAGTCACCGGCGTCACCCCATTACGAACGTACCCAAGCCTGGTTCAGCGCCCAGCTGCCGCTTGATGCGTGGCAGACACTTGCCTATCAGGGGCTGGCCGATTTCATCATGCGGCTGGATCAGGATGGCAACGCCCAGGCCCTCAGGCATCGCCTGCCCGAAATGCCGGCGGCCGTTCTGGAAACGCTTTGTCCACTGCTGGAACATGTTAAACCCGGCCCAGCCCTTCAGGCTGAACTGGAACAGCAGCTGCAGCAATCCCTGACAGGCACTGACAGTAACCGCGTTGCCGCTCTGTGCCGGGCATTGTCCAACATTACGGACGAAGCGGCCAAGCAGCACCTGGTGCTGGATGTGCTGGCCACTCCACATGCTCTGGAGCCTGAGGTAGTGACCGTGATCGCGACCCGGTGTGACAGTGCACTGATGGCACCAAAAGTTCTGCAGGTATTTCTGGAGCGGCTGGCAGAAGGCAAGGCAGGTCAAATCGGATTCAGCCGCATTCTGGCGGAACTGATGTTCATGCCGGTACACCGGGCCCTGATTTTACAAGCGTTTCGTAACCCGGAACGCAGTGAGTGCTTGAGTCAGGCGATCGGGGAGATGTTCGGTCAGAGTTTTGCCACGCCCACCGATACACATTGAACAGAGGCGATTGAGTCAGTGCGCCTCATCCGGCAAGGTGATCCCGGCCGAACGCTGGTCCAGTTTCTGTTGTGACTGTTGCTGCATCCGCTGACGAATTTTGCTGCCGCGAGGCAGGGTCAGGTAATACAGCAGTGTAGCGCCCTCTTCCGGCTCCAGATCATGCTGGGCCGTAAAACGCTGAATAAAGTCGGCAACGGTATTGGCCTGCTTGTTTTCAATCGCCTGGGGTACCGGTTGCTCCAGCGATTCGCCCTCGCGCACACGCCGGCACATGACCTCGTACTGGTAGCTGAAAGCCGGCAGCACCTGCCGCTCCTCTTCGCTGCGCAGCCTGAACCAGCCGGTCTCGCGGCCGGCATGATACACCGCCGGGTGGTTCCATTGATGTTCAAGTGGATGTTCGGCGTGCATGCAGGCTTCTATATAGGCATCGCGCATGCCCGGAAGGCCATGATCACCGCTAATCTCTCGCAACAGGGCAAGGAACTCCGAGATGGTCGGCATCCAGGCGAGGGTTTCCTTGCAGCGATTGACGGCAGCCACCAGCTCCGACTCGCCATAGCCGCGCAAACTGAGTGCCCACTCGCGCTTGGCGATACGCAGCTCGTCCTCGGTTTCAAAACAGCTTTTGAATTTGTGCCCATAGATCGCCATGAAACGGGCGAAAATCATGTTCACCAGCGTTTTGGTCTCGGAACTGATCGGCTGGGCCTGAGCCTGCTCGCGTGCGTCGCTACCAGTCGGTGTCCTTGATGTCCATGATGGCTGCGGTAATCCGTTTGCGCTTTTCCCGAGAATCCCGGCGGGTGTTTTCATCACTGCCCCCTGTTACGACTGACTGGCGTTCCTGTTCATAGCGCTGCTCCCGTGCATCCCGCGTCTGCTTCTTGACCCACTCGCGTTTCACCCAGGCCAGAAACTTCTGATCCCAGTTGCTTTCCTTGCGATCCTTGTCGAGCCAATACAAAACGAACTCGTCCAGGCAACCGCTTGCGAATTCCGCAGGAATCGAGTGACGTGGCAGCATGGCGTGAAACATGTCAGAAGGCTCCCAGCCCAGAAACATCGACTGCAGCTGCTGGTTGCGTTCTTCCGCCTGTTCAAAGATCGCCTGCAGCTCATCTTTGTGACGGCGCCAGCCTATGCTGCCACCAAAGGTGGGAGCAGGCCCCTTGCGCTGCATCATGGTCTCGCGCCGTGCAGGTCTTGGCGGCGGAGCGTCATATACCGGCAACTGCTGTACGGCGGGCTGAGAGGGCGGGCGACTGTCTGCATGAGCCTCGGGCGCAGGTTCACTTACCTGCTGCGGCAGCGGCAGCAACCGCAGCCGGACACTGCCTCCCTGACTAAGATTAGCCTGCAAACATCCTTGCCGCTCCAGGCTTTCAGTGGCTGTGCGCAGCCGCTCTTCGCTCCAGAAACCGGCGAGCTGCAGCCAGCGGCTGTGAGGCAGTATGCACTCCACACAGCCATCATCCGCTTTCATGCCCGCCAGGCGACCATAGTCGGTATAGATATACAGCAGCAATGCCTCATCACTGCCCAGGCGATGCGCCAAAGAGGGATAAAACAGCAGTGGCGCTTCCGGCAGCCAATCACTCATGGTTGATGTCTCTTAATTTCACTCAACCGTCCTTGGCAAATTCTTCCACGGCACGCAGTACATCACGACGGCTGATCTGGCCAACCAACTTGCCGGCCTTGACCACCGGCAGACGCCGCCGCCCGTGCGTAATAAACTGATGAGCTACAGCGGTCAGGTCGGCGTCATGAGCAACCGTATCAACGTTGCGGGTCATGTAGTCTGCCACATGGCCACCACTACCCATCTCTTCCTCATGGTAGGTTTGGCTCAGAATTGCCTTGAGGCAATCCAGCTCTGACAGCATACCGACCAGACAACCATCCACATCCACTACGGGTGCACCAGAGATACCATATTCCTGCATCGCACGGATAGCATCGAACAGATGAGTCTCCGGCCCGAATGAGATCAGGCGAGTGGCCATGTAATCCTGTGCTTTAACTGATCTGAGCATGTGAAGCTCCTTTTGTAGACTTACCAGGTAGCGCGCGGCAGCCTGCCCTTGCGTTAATACTAGTTCAGACCCCGACCAGCCACCATGGGTTCAGGAAAACACAACCGTCTTGTTACCATGGACCAGCACCCGATCTTCCAGGTGCCATCGCAGCCCCCGTGCCAGTACCGTCTTTTCGACATCACGTCCCAGCCGAACCATATCTTCAGGCAGGTCTCGATGGCTGATTCGGGTCACGTCCTGATCAATGATCGGACCCGCATCCAGATCCTCGGTCACATAATGACAGGTGGCACCTATCAGCTTCACCCCCCGGTCATGGGCCTGATGATAGGGCTTGGCACCGGCAAATGAAGGCAGGAAGCTGTGGTGGATATTGATAATACGGTGTGGGTAGCGGTCGCACAGGTCCGGCGGCAGGATTTGCATGTAGCGCGCCAGCACCACGACATCGGCTTCGTAGTCATTGATCAAGCGGTTTACTTCGGCGAAGTGTGGAGACTTGTCAGCCGGGTCGACCGGTACATGGTGGTAAGGAATACCGTGCCACTCCACCATACTGCGCAGGTCGTCGTGGTTGGAGATCACGCAGGGAATATCGCAGAACAGCTCCTTGCTGTGAAAGCGATACAGCAGATCAGCCAGACAGTGAGACTCGCGGCTGGCCATCAGTACAACACGCTTGGGGCGAGAAGAATCGTTGATCTCCCAGTCCATCTGAAAAGAAGCAGCAATCGGTGCGAATGCCTCCTGCAGCTGCGCAAGCGTGAACGGCAATGTGGCCGCACTGATCTCAACCCGCATGAAAAAGCGACCAGTCACCGGGTCGGAATGCTGGTTGGCGTCTGCAATGGAGCCACCATGGCTGGAGATGAAATTACTGACCATCGCAACAATACCCACCCGATCCGGGCAGGAAAGAACCAAACGGTAACGGCGTTCCATAGACGTGCTCTAATCCTGATAGATCCAAAGTCGAATGTGGCATTCTATCAGAAGCCGCCTTCAGGCTGACAGCGCAAGACAAAGAGTCCGTGATATCGAGCCTGCCAAAAACAGGTCTGGCGAGGCGGGATTGGCTAGAGGCCTATTTCGTTCTTAACCACGTTGCGAGTGAACTCACCTTTACAAAGGCGCAGAAAGTCGTACACGTAATCACGTACAACCCGCCCCCGCCGCAAGGCCAACCAGGTTACGTTTTCTTCAAACAGCTCCGGGGTATCGAGTGCCTTGAGTCCGATATCTCGATCCGGGTCAAACGCCATTGGCGCGATAATACCGATGCCCAATCCCAACTCCACATAGGATTTGATCACATCCGCATCCAGTGCAGACATGACAATATCGGGCACGATACCAACCTCACTGAAGGCTTTTTCGATCTTTGAACGACCGGTAAATCCCTCATGGTAAGTAATGATCGGATACTGGCTGATTTGCGCAAGACCAGGTGATTGAGTCTGGCCCAGAGGATGACCCTTGGGAACCACTACGGCATGCCGCCAGCTGTAAAACGGGAAGGCTGCAAACTCGGCAACACCCTCAAGGCCCTCGGTGGCAATCCCCACATCGACCTCACCGCGCCTGAGCAGTTGCACAATTTCTTCCGGGCTGGACTGATAGAGCTTCAGGTGTACACCCGGGTAGAGTTTGCGAAACTCGGAAATGATGGATGGCAGTGAATAGCGTGCCTGAGTATGGGTCGTGGCGATGGCCAGCTCACCTACCCCCTGTGAGGTATAGTTATCCGCGATGGATTTCAGGTTAGCGGTTTCCTGCAGGATTCTTTCGACTGCCTTGACCAGTTCCTTGCCCGGCTCGGTCAGCCCCAGAAGCCGCTTACCCTTACGAATATAAAGATCAACTCCCAGCTCCTCTTCCAGATCCTTGATATGCTTGGATACGCCGGACTGAGACGTAAACAGCGCGTTGGATACGTCCGTCAGATTGAAATTGTGGCGTACCGTTTCCCGAACAATGCGCAGTTGCTGAAAGTTCATCCGTTTACCTCATCAGGCCCGCGGGCCGTTATCATTGCGCTCAAATAACCTGAGAGCAGAGGGTTTCAGTCTTACCAGTTGGCCGCGCTGCAGATTCAATGCAGACACCTGCTCACTGCTGATTTCCACTTCAAAGTGCTGACCCGTTGCACCATTAACGCCATCCAGCTCAACCCGGGAGCTGAGTCCAAAGGAAAGTACGCGGTTAACACGGGCGGAAACACCCTCTTTCACCGCCGGATCGGTGATGATCTCCAGTTCATGTGGCCGGGCAAAGGCAAAGACTTCCGAGCCCTGACCAAAATCCGGTGTACTGTGGGGCACCGATTCGCCGCCCACGCTCAGACCATCTTCTTCCACACGTCCATGGAAGAGGTTCACGGAACCGAGAAAACCGTACACAAAAGGCGTTGCCGGATGGCGATAGACTTCTTCCGGTGAACCGACCTGTTCTACCCGCCCCTGGTTCATCAGTACGACTTTATCCGCCACTTCCAGCGCTTCTTCCTGATCATGAGTCACGAAGATGGAGGTGATATGCAGCTCATCGTGCAGCTGACGCAGCCAGCGGCGCAACTCCTTGCGCACCTTGGCATCCAGCGCACCGAAGGGTTCATCCAGCAATAATACCCGTGGCTCCACGGCCAGCGCTCGTGCCAGTGCAATACGCTGGCGCTGACCACCGGACAGCTGGGAAGGAAAACGATCTGCCAGCCAGTCCAGCTGAACCAGATTCAGCAACTGATGCACTTTATCGCGAATCTGTGCTTCAGAGGGACGCTGTTTGCGCGGTTTCATCCGCATGCCAAAAGCGACGTTATCGAACACGGTCATATGCTTGAACAGGGCGTAATGCTGAAACACAAACCCAACCTGGCGTTCGCGCACATGGGTATCCGATGCATCCTCTCCCTCCAGCAACACCTGTCCGTTATCGGACTGCTCCAGCCCGGCGATGATCCGCAGCAGGGTTGTTTTACCACAGCCGGAAGGTCCCAGCAGGGCGACCAGCTCGCCACTGGGGAAATCAAGATCGATGTTGTCCAGCGCGGTAAAGTCGCCGAACTGTTTATGAATGCCTCTGACCTGAATGCTCATGGATCGTTATCCTCAATGACCGCTTGTTGCCACCTGGGCACGGTGTTCAACCCAGGTTTTAATCGCCAGCGTAACCAGTGCCAGCAGTGCCAGCAGGGAGGCCACAGCAAATGCGGCAGCAAAATTGTATTCGTTGTATAGAATTTCGACGTGCAGCGGCATGGTGTTAGTCAGGCCGCGAATATGACCGGAGACCACCGATACCGCACCGAACTCACCCATGGCACGGGCATTACACAGAATCACGCCGTAAATCAGCCCCCACTTCACGTTGGGCAGGGTCACATACCAGAAGGTCTGCCAGCCATTGGCACCGAGAACAATGGCAGCCTCCTCTTCCTCCTTGCCCTGCGCCTGCATCAGCGGAATCAGCTCACGCGCTACAAAGGGGAAGGTGACAAACACAGTCGCCAGCACAATCCCCGGGATGGCAAAGATAATCTTCAGATCCCAGGCCTGCAGCAGCCCGCCGAACCAGCCGTTGACACCAAATACCAGCACATACATCAGGCCCACGATCACGGGCGAAACTGAAAACGGCAGGTCAATAAAGGTGATCAGCAACTGTTTGCCCCTGAATTCAAACTTGGCGATCGCCCAAGCGGCTGATACACCAAAAATCAGATTCAGTGGCACGGAAATAAACGCCGCAATAAACGTCAGCTTGATGGCCGAAAGTGCATCCGGGTCAATCAGCGCCTGCCAGTAGACATCCACCCCTTTGCGCAGGGCTTCCACAAACACCGCGATCAGAGGCATCAGCAGAAAACAGGCGAAGAAGCTGAGTGATAGCCCCAACACCAGCCGCTTAACCCAGACTGGCTCACGAGTGGCACGGTTGTTTTCAAACTTGGTCTGCCGAGACGCGCCGGCAGTCGATACAGTCGGTACGGCAATAGTGCCCATTAACGGTCCCTCCCGGTGCGCTTGGCAGTCCATGCCTGCAAGCCATTGATCGCCAGCAGCATGATGAACGAGAAGATCAGCATGACCACCGCAATGGCGGTTGCACCGGTGTAGTCATACTGTTCCAGTTTAGTGATGATCATCAGTGGCGTGATCTCCGATACCATCGGAATATTGCCCGCAATGAAGATGACCGAGCCGTATTCGCCTACCGCCCGGGCAAAAGCCAAGGCAAAGCCGGTGAGCAACGCGGGCAGCAGGATCGGCAATACCACGTGGCGAAAGGTTTGCCAGCGATTGGCCCCCAGACTCGCTGCCGCCTCTTCCAGCTCGGTTTCCAGATCCTCAAGAATCGGCTGCACCGTGCGCACCACAAAGGGCAGGCCAATAAAGACCAGCGCAATCAGGATACCCAGTGGCGCAAACGCCACCTTGATCCCCAGTTCACCCTCTATGAACTGACCCAGCCAACCGTTTTTGGCGTAGAGCGCCGTCAGCGCAATCCCCGCGACTGCCGTGGGCAGTGCAAATGGCAGGTCTACCAGTGCATCAACAATCTTCTTGCCGGGAAAGGTGTAACGCACCAGCGCCCAGGCCAACATCAGGCCAAACACCATGTTAATGATGGCGGCAAGCAGAGATGCGCCGAATGAGAGCTTGTAAGACGCCACAACCCGGTCTGCCGTTACCACTGCCCAGAACTCGGCCAGACTGAACTCGCTGGCTTTGACAAACACCGCTGCCAGCGGAATCAACACGATGATCGAGAGATAGAGCAGCGTGTAACCCAGAGCCAGATTGAAGCCCGGCAACACGCTGAATGATTTGGCGCGTAACATCTGCGATTTACTCCTTATCGTTATCGTGCTGCTCGCAGTTTACCGCCGCCCTTTATTCCACAAAAACATTAAAAAACGGATTACTTATTACTAAATAAGAAAAGCGATCAGAGCATCCAGTTCGAAAGCGGAGTGTCATGGGCTTGCAAAGGCAGTTGTCCCACCCGACGAGCCGCTACCGGATCACCCTTGGAAAGCGCCATCAGAACAGGTCCCTCAACCAGTTCGTAGCCCTGTGAAATGGCCGCATTCAAAGTTTGCGAATCGGCTACATCCGTCAGCAATGTCTGCAGCCCCAGGCGTCGAGCCTGATCATTCCAGCGCACGAGATTGATGAAATCGCTTTGCTGTTCCCGTGTGCCATTCAGGGCGATGTAACCAATCTCAAGGTGCACGGCATGCAGCAGCCATTCACTGTCAGGCCGCTCAAGCTCAAGCAGAAGCCGATAGCCTCTGGCACGAAAGTTTTCGATCGCTTGGCCAAAGCTATCCTGGTCAGCAGTTGTCGGCGGGGTCAGACGTAGAATGATCTGCTCAGGAGACAGGCCCAGGCTTTTCAGCAAGCCTTCAAATACCAACCCGTGCCCGCTCGGCACCGAGGTCAGGTGGCGAGAGTGAACATCGAGAATCAGTTGATCCTGCGGCAAACCGTCGGCTGCCTGATTGACATGGTGTAGTGAGTGCAACGTTCGCAGCAATCGATCCAGAAAGATGATATCGGCACTGTTCCAGGCCTGCAGATAAAGTAGCTGCTGCGGAAGGGTGTTACCGGCCTTGTTTCGGATCAACAAGCGGCTGTCTTTGGCAATGAGTGCCGGGTTTTTAACTTTGAACACCAGTGACTGGACGGGTGTAACAGACAAACCGTTGATGTTGGCCGTGACGATCTGATCACGGTATTCAATACGGCTATTGCCCGCCAGAATGGCATCAGGGTGGAGCGCCTGCAGGCGTTGATTGAGGTGGTCGACGAGATAGGTCAGAGGCATTGTAGTCATTCCTTGTGCAAGACTGAATCGGATCGGACGGCAATAATGTGCAACATCGCATTCGACAGATACCCATGGGCTTGCTCCTGATAGTTGTCATACAGATGCTCAGAGTATCGGCACCATGGCCCGGGACAAACCATGAAAATCTGCATAGATTTTCGATACGCGGAATAACAGCGTGGCGGCATCAGCATAGGTCGCCGCGGCGGCAGACCCCGGAATGATCAAGGCGGCCAGTGGGCCGCCTCGGGAGTTGAGTCGATCGGATATGTGATCAGCGGTAGCGTAAATAATGTGCGTAACGGTCGCCGATATACTGGATAACACAGACAAGGACTATCAACACTGCAATCACGGCCAGCATCACGGCGGTATCATAACGCTGGTAGCCGTAACGAATGGCCAAATCTCCCAGCCCACCGGCACCGATGGCACCGGCCATGGCGGACGCGTTGATCATGGCAACCAACGTGATGGTGAAACCGCCAATGATGCCGGGCATCGCCTCGGGCAACAATACGTTGAAAATGATGTGACGGCGCTTACACCCCATGGCTTGAGCCGCCTCGACCACGCCCGCACCCACTTCACGCAGACTCACCTCCGCAATGCGAGCAAAGAACGGCGTGGCACTGATAGTGATCGGCACAATGGCCGCCCAAACGCCAATCGTGGTACCGGTCAGCAGGCGGGTCAGCGGAATCAGTGCCACCAGCAGGATGATAAACGGTGTAGCGCGAAAGCCGTTGACCAATGCCCCCAGCACAGCATTGGCTCTGGGGGCGGCAAAGATACCGCCCTTGTCGCTGGTGACCAGAAACAGCCCCAATGCCAGGCCGGCAAACCAGACAATCACCGCCGAAGCACCCACCATCCAGACCGTATCCAGGAAGGCTTGCCACAGGGCTTCAAGCATACGCTGGCTCATGACCAAACACCTCCGCACGCTGAATCATTCGTTTGATGGGTGCCAGCAAGGCACGGGTGGCTTGGTGCTGAGGTTGTCGAAACACCAGTGCCACTTCTCCTTGCTCGACGACCTCCCCCTCGTGCATGACCGCCACCCGGTCGCAGATTTCGCTGATCACCGCCATCTCATGGGTAATCAGAATCACGGTTATACCCAGTTTCTGGCGAATATCATCCAACAGTTCAAGAATCGCATGGGTGGTTTCCGGGTCCAGTGCGGAAGTCGCTTCGTCACACAGGAGTATCTCCGGCTTGGTCATCAAGGCCCGCGCAATGGCAACACGCTGCTTCTGCCCGCCCGACAACCGCGAGGGGTAAACATTTTCCTTGTCCTCAAGCCCCACCAGCTGCAACAGGTTGCGTGCACGACTCAGAATAACACTGGCATCCTTCTCGCCTGCCGCCTTCATCGGCAGTGCCAGATTTTGCAGCACAGTTTTGGAATTCAGCAGGTTGAAGTGCTGAAAGATCATGCCGATCCGGCGACGCTGCTTAGCCAGTGCATCACGCGACAGCACGCCAATATCGGTGCCATCAATCAGCACCTGCCCCTCACTCACATCCTCCAGCCGGTTAAGGGTGCGAATCAGGCTGGATTTACCCGCCCCGCTGCGGCCAATGATGCCGAAGATTTCGCCGCGCTGAATGTTCAGGTCAATATTGCGCAGCGCTTCAACACGCTGACGACCACTGGTATAGACCTTACCAACCCCCCGAACCTCAACATGCACATTCGTTAGTGGGCTTTGCCTGGCGGGTGTGAACTGCACACGCGGCTGACGGGTTTCAGCCAATGCCAGCAGCTCAGCGGCTTCGGCAATGGATTCAAAACCTACTCGCTGGTTCATTCAGGCACCTCCAGCGGCGGGAAATCTTCCCAGGCCAGCTTGTAGAGTGTCGGGTTGCCAAAGGCATCCTTCAGTGATTGTTTGACTTCGGGCGCATCCTGATACAAGCGGATGAACTTACGTACATAGGGGTTTTCAACTTTGTCAGGATGCACAACGAAACGCAGGGCAAAGGCATGGGTCTGGTCCCGATCGAACAGGAGTGCAGCGGCCGGATCCATCACGCCGGAGGCCTTGATATAGTGCGGGTAACTGACAATTGCAGTTAGATCATCGATCGCCCGTGGCAACTGCGGACCACCCAACTCGACGAATTCAAGCTTTTTCGGGTTATCCAGCACATCATGCACGCTGGCCTTGAAGCCGATCCCCTCCGGGAGTTTGATCAAACCCGCCTGTTGCAGCAGTTGCAAGCCTCGTCCCTGATTGACCGGATCATCCGCAACCCCGATCCGATCACCGGTTTTGATCTCATCGAATGAGGTAATCTTTTTCGAGTAGATCCCGATAAGTCCCTCAACACCGTAGGCCAGCGGCACCAGATCAAAATCACGAGCTGTCTCGGCGGCATTCAGAAAGGGTTCATGCTGAAAGTAGTTGATGTCGATATCACCGTTGACCACCGCCGTATTCGGCAATACCCAGTCAGTAAACTCAACCACCTTGACATCCAGCCCCTGCTTTTTCGCCAGATCGGCAGCGGTATAAACGGAATCCACAATCAAACCGTTGGATACCACCCCGATACTGACATCAGCGGCCTGAGCCACCACAGGATCAATGACGATCGCCAGCCCGGCTGCCAGAATGGCACGGTGCAGACGGCTACGTGATACGGGAGCAGCAGTGCGATTTTTCTCGATACTCATCATCAATTCTCTTCAAAAAAATTATCGGCAGGTTTATCAAGCAAGGGTCAGCGCACATTGCGCAGTTGAGCACCGGGATGACGGCCCGGCAGCCAGGGCTCTGCAGCGAACAGCTTCTCCCTGATCGTGCCTTCGGCATAGTGCGTTTTGTAACGCCCCCGGTTTTGCAGCTCGGGCACCACATAAGTGGCAAAATCTTCGTAACTTTCCGGCGTCACGATACGGGCCAGGTTGAAGCCATCAATACCGGTCTCATCCACCAGCGATTCGAGCGCGTCGGCAATCTGCACAGGATCGCCCACCAGCGTCGGATAGCGCCCGCCCAGCGCATGCTGTTCCAGCAGTTGACGCCGCGTAATGCGGGAGTCCTTGAAGCGCCGGGTCACGGAATCGATCGCCTGAGTCTCGGCGTAACCGATAGGCTCATCCAATTCATAACGCGCCAGGTCAATGCCCGTCGTACTGGAATAGTGCGCCAACCCCGCCTCCGGTGAGGCATAACGCAGGTACTCCTGGTGCTTGCTTTTGGCTTCAGCCTCTGTAGCCGCTACCACCACATTCACCCCGACATAGAGGCGAATGTCATCAGGCCGACGACCGGCATCAACCGCAGCCTGGCGCAAACGATTCACCTGCTCGCGGGTCTTGTCAGGCGTACCACCGCTGATGAATGAGCACTCCGCATGACGCCCGGCAAATGCGATCCCCTTGTCGGACGTTCCCGCCTGAAACAGTAGCGGCGTGCGCTGCGGTGATGGCTCACAGAGGTGGTAGCCTTCTGAGCGGTAAAATTCACCCGCATGTTGAATCTTGTGAACTTTGGTCGGATCGGCATAGATACGCTGCTGCCTGTCCTTGATGACACTGCCCGGCTCCCAACTGCCCTCCCACAACTTGTACATCAGTTGCAGATACTCCTCGGCCTGATCGTAACGCCGATCATGGGGCACCTGATTATCCAGCCCGATCGCCTTGGCCGCGCTTTCCAGATAACCCGTGACAATGTTCCAGCCGACACGCCCACCGGTAAGATGATCAAGCGTCGAGAATCGACGTGCCAGCAGGTAGGGCGGCTCATAGGTGAGGTTTGCCGTTACACCAAAGCCCAGATGCTGTGTGACTGCCGCCATGGCGGAGATGATGATCGCCGGGTCATTTACCGGCAACTGCACGCTTTCTTTCAGGGTCAGGTCGACACCCTGCTGATAGACGTCATAAACACCGGTAATATCGGCAATAAAAATCGCATCAAACAACCCCTTCTCAAGCGTCCTGGCAAGATCAGTCCAATAACCAAGCGTATTGAACTCAGTGGATCGGTCACGCGGATGAGTCCAGAGGCCATGATTGATATGACCAATGCAGTTCATATTAAATGCATTGACTGAGATCTGTTTTTTCACCGCCATTTAAATCAGTATCCTTGTCGGTTATCGTTCACTGAAAGCTACCAACTTAAACAGCCAGATATAACCAAGAATAAACGCGATTCTTATTGGTTTTTAAGATATCTAATTTTATGAAAAGCATTGCTTAATCCATTATTTGTGCCGCCTACACCTTGGCCTTCATGCTTATGCTCACGATCCGAACACTCACTGGAGCCTGTTTATCATGAGCCTCGAAATATTCTGGTTTTTACCTACATCCGGCGACACTCGCTATCTTGGCAACACCAATACCGGACGACCTGCCACCAACACTTACCTGCGCCAGATCGCCACAACGGCAGAAGATCTGGGATACGATGGCCTGCTGATTCCGACCGGTGCCAGCTGCCTTGACCCCTGGGTTGTGGCCTCCTCACTGGTGCCGGTTACGCACAAGATCAAGCTGCTGGTCGCGTTGCGCACCTCCATTTCAGGGCCGACAGCGTCCGCGCGCCAAGCCGCGACACTCGATCAAGCTCTGGGCGGCCGCCTGCTGTTGAATGTCGTCCCTGGTGGCGATGCCGCCGAGCTGGCCGCTGAAGGCGTATACCTTGACCACGATGAGCGTTACACCTCTGCTGACGAGTTTTTGACGGTCTGGCGCCGCGTCCTGCAGGGCGAAACCGTGGATCTGGATGGCCAGTTCCACAAAATCAAAGGGGCTCAGAACTTTTTCCCACCGGTTCAAAAACCCTATCCGCCGCTGTATTTCGGTGGCTCTTCCGATGCCGCCCATGAACTGGCCGGCAAACATGTGGATGCCTACCTGACCTGGGGCGAACCACCGGCCGCGGTCGCGGAAAAAATTGCCGATGTGAAAGAGAAGGCAGCCAAGCATGGCCGCGAAGTGAAATTCGGTGTACGTCTGCATGTCATCGTGCGCGAAACCCGTGAAGAAGCCTGGGCTGCTGCCAATCGACTGATCGAAAACCTGGAGGATGAAACCATTCAGAAGGCACAGGAAAACTTTGCCCGTATGGATTCGGTCGGTCAGCGTCGCATGGCCGAGCTGCATGGCGGCAATCGTGACAAGCTGGAGATCAGCCCGGATCTTTGGGCCGGTGTAGGACTGGTGCGAGGTGGCGCAGGGACTGCGCTGGTCGGCGACCCTGAGACCGTTGCCGCACGTCTGAAGGAATATCAGGATTTGGGCGTGGATACCTTCGTGCTTTCAGGCTATCCGCACCTGGAAGAGTCGATCCGTTTTGCCGAGCTGGTATTCCCGCTTTTGGAAGGCAAGGCCAAAACCACCACAGATGGCGTCTTTACCGGCGGTGCCTTTGATGTGCGTGCCACCCATGGCGCCCAGGGGCGCTCAGCAGAAGACAAGGACCGTGATGAGGCTGCCGCATGAGCCACCAGGGTAACGTGATCGACATGCGCTGCCGCCCGGCCTATCTGCACGATTTTTTCGGTGCCACACCGGGCACGGACGCATTTGAAACCGCACGCTGGCTGAACCGTCGCGTCGGTTCCCGGGGTGATGATCAGCATTTCACCCGCTCACTGACCGAAGAGGGGTTTCTGGCCGAGGTACGCGAGGCGGGACTGAGCAAGGCGGTCGTGGTCGGGCGTCACACCCCGAGCCAGCACCTGCCCAACGACCGGATTCATCAGATTGTTGCGCCTCATTCGGAGCTGATTGGCATTGGTGCGGTCGACCCAGCCCTACAGGGTGTGGACGGCGCCATCGCCGAGATTGATCGTGCAATCAAGGAGCTGGGACTAAGCGCCATCAACCTGGAACCGAGCTTTGCTGAACCGGCTCGCCATCCGGATGCTGCGCTCTACTTCCCGATCTACGAGCACTGTGCTGCTCTGGGCGTGCCTGTCTCGCTGATGAGCGGCCCTACCACCCCAGACCCGCGTTTCAATGATCCTAGCGGACTGGCCCGGGTGGCACAGGCGTTCCCGACCCTGCCACTGATCGCCTATCACGGCTACTGGCCCAATGTGGCTCAGGCGATTGGCATCGCCTTTCGTTATGAAAATGTACACCTGGTGCCCGACATGTACCTGTTCCAACCGGGCAGTCAGCTTTATATCGAGGCGGCCAACAGTTTTTTGTCGGATCAGCTGCTGTTTGGATCGTCCTATACCTTCAGACCAATACGTCAAAGCATTGAGGATTTTCTGGCTTTTGGCTTGCCGGATGCCGTTAATGAAAAAGTGCTGTACGCGAATGCAAAGCGGGTGCTGAACACTCAATAACAAACTGAAAAGCTTAGCGTTTTTTCTTGGTTACTTCTGACATAACTTTCATTGAATATAGAGTGACAACATCGAATTCAGGAGATGACATTATGAGTATCAAACTGGGCGATATCGCGCCCGATTTTGAACAGGCCTCCAGTCAGGGCACCATCCGCTTTCATGACTGGATCGGTGACTCCTGGGCGGTACTCTTTTCCCACCCGGCGGATTTCACACCGGTCTGCACTACTGAGCTGGGACTGACCGCCAAGCTGAAGCAAGAGTTCAGTAAGCGCAATGTCAAGGCTATCGCCCTGTCCGTTGACCCGGTCGACTCTCATCTGAAATGGATCGAGGATATTAACGACACTCAGAATACCGAGGTCAATTTTCCGATCATTGCCGATGCGGATCGCAAGGTATCGGATCTGTACGATCTGATCCACCCCAACGCCAATGACACGCTGACCGTACGCTCACTGTTTGTCATTGATCCGCAGAAAAAGGTACGCCTGATCATTACCTACCCGGCCAGCACCGGGCGCAATTTTGATGAAATTCTGCGTGTGATCGATTCTTTGCAGTTGACCGACCAGCACAAGGTGGCCACACCGGGCAACTGGAAACAGGGGGATGACGTGGTCATCGTGCCTTCGCTGCAGGATGAAGAAGAGATTCGTCAGCGCTTTCCGGGCGGTTACAAAGCCGTACGCCCCTATCTGCGCCTGACCGCCCAACCCAACGCTTAACCCGATTGTCTGCTCTCTCGTTGCGGGTCTTTTCCGGTGTTCGACTTGTTCAGGGTCAGCACCGGTTTTTTTTGGACAGATCATTATGACCATACAGATTCCAGCCTCTCATGATGAGGCCGTGGCAAGTGCACGACTGCTTGCCGCACAATTTTCAAAACAGGCACCCGAGCGCGACCTGCAGCGCCGGTTACCGACAGACGAAGTACAACAGTTTTCCCACTCAGGCCTGTGGGCCATTACTCTGCCGGAATCCGCCGGC
>NZ_JBEPQA010000036.1:0-21603 GCF_040547585.1 Marinobacterium sp. MBR-111 | reverse complement strand
GCTCATCGGAGTAACGAGGCATACAGATCTCCAAACGCCCCTGAGTGAATAAGAGAGTTTAACAAAGGACGCGACAACTATCCTGACAGAGGGGGTGCTTCATCAGTCGGTACACGCGCTTATGGTTCACTCGTTCATCGTTGGCTGTGAGCAATCGATTCAGTCGAGCCGTGATCCTTCGATAGCCATTGGCCGCACGGGCATCGCACAGCTCACGGATAAACGGCAAATGCCGGTCATCGTCCTGTTTGTTGTATCTCGGGCTTCGCCCTTTCTGGCGACCATGAAGACGATCCAACAGATTGGAGCGCGATACCTTCAGCACTTCCGCACTGACAACCTCATCACCGGATTCAACCGCGGACATGCCACCGTCTTTCATCAGCTTCTTCCAACGGAATAACAGACTAGCTGATATACCATGACGCCGGGCTACAAGCGACACCGACATGCCTGGCCGCTCACACTCCGCGACCATGCATGCTTTCTCCTGCGTGGAATAACGGCGACGGCGCTGCATTCCGGTTATGACTTCAATTCTCTCCACCTTGGACACTCCTTTGCACTAGGTCTATGCCTAGGCCTTTGCTTAGACCACGGTGTCCGGTTTAAATGGGGGCTACTACAGTCGTCAATCGTAGACTGCGAAAGAACGGGAATTCCTTTTCCACCAATTTCTCTCGTGTGAGGTTTTTGGTGAGCTTTATTCGATCAACTTGAGAGAGATTTCTTGTTGCCTTTAGTTTGCCAGCATTTGCAGGGTATCGCTTAATAGTATCGGCATATGCTCTTATAAGATGAATGCTTAAATCTGTTATGCGCGGCATACTTTCGTTATTGAGGGCTTCAAGTATCGAAACGAAGAGTTGGCTTTTTTGAGAATACCATTTGATGCTGGAGCTTTGTGCATCAGCATCTTGTTTCCGCTGCATGAACTGGTCGACAAGCACGTCCAGTGTGGGATTCTCGTCTGGCGTGTACTGTCTAGTGGTTTTCCCGGTATTGTGATAGTCAATCGTTTGTTTAAGGCGGTTGTTGTCGTCGATGGTTTGTGACCACTTTAATGCCACATCACCGCGCGCAGCTAAGGCTCGCTCAAGCAAGTCTGACTCCCCGCCGTCAAGAGAGTCATCAAGCGACTCCAGAAACTCGATACACCTCCCTTCCTTGTTGGCTTGGTCATATCGCATCAGAAGTTCCATTGCCTTACCGAAAACTTCTACATCTGTGAACTCGCGTGAAAGGTCGTCAAACATCACCCACATCCGTTTGCTAAGTCTCAGGGCTTCCGCGCGATCCTTAGTGCTGAGCGAGCGCCAGAACGATTGTTTTGAGGTCAGATTATTCTGCCTCATGTGTATCGGGATGCGAATCTGAAAAACGAATGTGCCAGCCCGATTGGTAGTCAGGTAAGAGGGTGGGGGGGTAGTCTTGATAGCCATGTTATGCACTCTTGTGTGCACCACGGCGAAAATGAAAGGGCTGAAACGACAGAAGCCCCGTCGTAACGGGGCTTCTGTCTAGAATTTGGTGGTGGGAGGTGGATTCGAACCACCGAAGCTCGCGCGTCAGATTTACAGTCTGATCCCTTTGGCCACTCGGGAACCCCACCAAAGAGCTGCGCATTCTAATGATCACGCCGGTGCTTGTAAAGCCGCACTGTCCTGAGATTGATCAGGCTTTTTAGGCTATGCAGTTTTTTCTTGATGATGGTTTTTTCATATGAAAAAAACTCATTTTCGATCTCGCTCCCCTGTAGCCCCTGCCATACCGCATTTGTGGCCGCCAGCCGGCGCTGGCTACACTCCAAACGGCTGAAAATCAAGATTGAAATCTTTCCTCTAATATCTATATTTAGTGCCCTGTAAGCAGTGCCACACTATATATAGTGCTTTCCGTCTAAAAAGTGATCAGGCGTTCTCATAGAGTGCGTACTGATAGCGACACATGCTGTCACAGCCACGGGCCGGGCTGGGCGGGCTGCTTCAGGGAATACAGGCAGCATCACGCCTGAACGACAACACTGACTGAAACTGGGATGAGCGTCATATGCAGCAGAATCTGATGGTTACCAAACGTGATGGACGCCGCGAGCCGATCGACCTGGAGAAGATCCATCGCGTGATAATCTGGGCTGCCGAAGGGCTCGAAAACGTTTCGGTTTCTCAGGTTGAGCTCAGTGCTCACCTTCAGTTTTACGAGGGCATCAAAACCTCGGATATTCATGAAACGCTGATCAAGTCAGCTGCCGATCTGATTTCGGAAGAGGCTCCCGACTATCAGTACCTGGCTGCACGTCTGGCGATTTTCCATCTGCGCAAACGGGCCTTCAACGACTTTGAGCCGCCGCATCTCTATGACCACGTTGTGCGCATGGTCGAAGACAACCGTTACGACCGTCACCTGCTCGAAGATTACAGCCGTGAAGAATTTGACGAGCTGAACGCCTATCTTGACCACAGCCGTGACATGAACTTCAGCTATGCGGCCGTGAAACAGCTTGAAGGCAAGTATCTGGTCCAAAACCGTGTCAGTGGCAAGATCTTCGAAAGCCCGCAGCAGCTGTACATGCTGGTATCGGCCTGCCTGTTCTCCAATTATCCGCGTGAAACACGGCTGGGTTACGTTAAGCGGTTCTATGACGCGACATCCCTGTTCAAGCTGTCGTTGCCGACGCCGATCATGGCTGGGGTACGTACTCCAACACGCCAGTTCAGCTCCTGCGTATTGATTGAAGCCGATGACAGCCTTGACTCCATCAATGCCACAGCCGCGGCTATCGTCAAGTATGTGTCCCAGCGTGCCGGAATCGGTATCAATGCGGGCCGCATTCGCGCCATTGGAAGCCCGATCCGTAACGGTGAAGCATTTCATACCGGCTGCATTCCGTTTTACAAGCACTTCCAGACTGCCGTCAAATCCTGCTCTCAGGGTGGGGTGCGTGGTGGTGCAGCCACACTGTTCTACCCGATCTGGCATCTGGAGGTTGAATCCCTGCTGGTGTTGAAGAACAACCGAGGTGTTGAAGAGAACCGCGTACGTCACATCGACTACGGGGTGCAGATCAACAAGCTGATGTATCAACGCCTGATCAAGGGTGGCAACATCACCCTGTTCAGTCCGCACGAAGTGCCGGGGCTGTATGAAGCGTTCTTTGCTGATCAGGACGAGTTTGAACGTCTCTATGTGCAGTACGAGCAGGATGAGTCGATTCGCAAGAAGACCATCAAGGCGGTTGAGCTGTTTGGGCTGATGATGTCCGAGCGTGCCTCTACCGGTCGTATCTACGTGCAGAATGTAGACCATTGCAACACGCACAGCCCGTTTGACCCGGCCGTGGCGCCGGTGAAGCAGTCCAACCTCTGTCTGGAGATTGCACTGCCGACCAAGCCGCTGAAAGACGTGAATGACCCCGATGGCGAGATCGCACTCTGCACCCTGTCAGCATTCAACCTGGGTGCGCTGGCCAACCTGGATGAGCTGGAAGACCTGGCGGATCTGATCGTGCGTGCGCTGGACAGTCTGCTGGACTACCAGGACTACCCGATCCCGGCCGCTCGCAACGCTACGATGTCACGACGTACGCTGGGTGTAGGCGTTACCAACTTTGCCTACTACCTGGCCAAGAACGGTGTACGTTACTCTGATGGCAGTGCCAACGGCCTTGTGCACCGTACGTTCGAGGCGATTCAGTACTATCTGCTCAAGGCATCCAACCAGCTGGCCAAGGAGATGGGGCCTTGCCCGAAATTCAACGAGACCACCTACGCCAAGGGGCTGCTGCCGACTGACACCTACAAGCGTGATGTCGATGACTACTGTCAGGAGCCGTTGCACTACTTCTGGGAAACACTGCGCGAGGACATTCGCGAGTTCGGTCTGCGCAACAGCACACTGACGGCGTTGATGCCCTGCGAAACCTCCTCCCAGATCACCAACTCCACCAACGGTATCGAGCCGCCACGTGGTTTTGTATCGGTGAAGGCGAGCAAGGACGGCATCATGAAACAGGTGGTGCCCGAGTATCTTGAGCTGAAAAACCAGTACGAGCTGCTCTGGAGCATCCCGAACAACACCGGCTATCTGCAGCTGGTGGGTATCATGCAGAAGTTTGTTGACCAGTCGATCTCGGCCAACACCAACTACGACCCGTCCAAGTTCCCGGGCGACAAGGTGCCGATGAAGCAGCTGCTTCAGGATCTGCTGACAGCCTACAAAAACGGTGTAAAGACCCTTTACTACCACAACACCCGTGACGGCGCTTCTGATCAGGCTGACGACGGTGGTTGTGAAGGCGGAGCCTGCAAGCTCTGATCAGACCCTCTGATGTTCATGTTTCAACAGGCGCTCACAACCGGTGAGCGCCTGATCAGGTTTTGTTTTTTTCAGGAAAGCACCGATGTCATATTCCACTTTCAGTCCGAGTAACCACGACGCCACACGTGAACCGATGTTTTTCGGTCGCCCGGTCAATGTGGCGCGATATGACAAACAGAAATACCCGATTTTCGAAAAGTTGATCGAAAAACAGCTCTCTTTCTTCTGGCGTCCCGAAGAGGTCGATCTGACCAACGATCGCAAGGACTTCATGGACATGCCGGACCATGAGAAGCACATCTTTCTCAGCAACCTGAAGTACCAGACTCTGCTGGACTCGGTTCAGGGGCGCTCGCCCAACGTGGCGTTTCTGCCGGTAGTGTCTCTGCCGGAGCTTGAAACCTGGTTTGAAACCTGGGCATTCAGCGAAACCATTCACAGCCGCTCCTATACCCACATCATCCGCAACATCATTACCGAGCCGTCCGAGGTGTTTGACACCATCGTGACCAATCCGGAAATCATCAAGCGGGCCGAAGCGGTTACTCGGCTGTATGACGAATTCATTCAGCTGGTCAGTGTCTACTCCGTGCATGGTGCTGGTGTACATCAGATCGACGGCGTCAGCTACGATGCTTCACTGTACAATTTGAAGAGAAAACTTTATCTGACGCTGGTTTCGGTGAATGTACTGGAAGCGATCCGCTTCTACGTCAGCTTTGCCTGCTCCTTTGCCTTTGCCGAACGTGCCCTGATGGAAGGCAATGCCAAGATCATCAAGCTGATTGCGCGTGATGAGGCACTGCACCTGACCGGTACCCAGCACATGCTTAATCTGATGGCATCAGGGGCGGAAGACGCGGACTTCAAACAGATCGCGGTTGAGTGTGAGGAACAGGTTTACGCCATTTTCCGTGAGGCGGCACAGCAGGAGAAGGAGTGGGCCGAGTATCTGTTCAGTGAAGGCTCAATGATTGGCTTGAACGCGCGCATTCTGGGCGACTATGTCGAGTACATCACCAACGTACGCATGAAGGCGCTGGGATTGAATGAAATTTTCCCGGCGCGGCAGAATCCGCTGCCCTGGATGAACGGCTGGCTGGTCAGTGATAACGTGCAGGTGGCGCCTCAGGAGGCGGAAATCAGCTCCTATCTGGTCGGACAGATCGACAATGATGTCGGCAGTGACGATTTTGACGGCTTTGACCTGTAAGCGAGGGACGCATGTCAGGTATTCCACGAATCAAGGTCAGCAATTACCACACATTCTTCTATCAGTATGAGTTTTCTCTGCTGGATGCGCTTGAGTCACAGGAGATTCCCGCCCCTTATAACTGCCGGGGTGGTTACTGTGGCTGCTGTAAAGTGCGCCTGCTGGATGGTGAAGTGGAGTATGTGCAGGACAGTCTGGTAGACCTTCAGGGCGATGAAATACTCACCTGTTGTTGCCGACCGAAGACACATATCGAGATTGAATTGCCCGAAGATTGAACCGGGTCACAAAATCGACATGAAGTGAAAGAAGCGCCTTGACAGGGCGCTTTTTTTTTGAACTTGTACACATGCCTGAGGCGCACTGAGTGAGGCCGGTGCATAACCCGTTTCAGCGAAGACGTATTGCTCTATTGACATATGTAAGCTATTGTTTTTTATGGATTTGATCGAAAGCTGACGTTTTTCTTACCAATTTGCTGAAGGCCTCGAATTACGCTGGATTGAGCCATTCTTCCCAATAGTAATCACAGTTTTATCCACAGAAATTGTGGGTAACGAAAGGGGCTATTCGAGCTCCGTTTTCTGCTTGTATTCACATAAATCTTCAATCACGCAAGCACCGCAACGAGGCTTGCGTGCCGTGCAGACATAGCGTCCGTGCAGGATCAGCCAGTGGTGTGCATCCACCAGAAAGGGTTTGGGTACATGGCGCAGCAGTTTTCGTTCGACTTCCAGTACGGTCTTGCCTGGGGCGATACGAGTGCGGTTGGCGACGCGAAAGATATGGGTGTCAACCGCCATGGCGGGCTGGCCAAACGCCGTGTTGAGGACCACGTTGGCAGTTTTGCGGCCAACACCAGGCAGCTTCTCCAGCTCGGCGCGTGTCTGAGGGACTTCGCTGTTGTGCTCTTCAATCAGGATGCGGCAGGTCTTGATGACGTTTTCGGCCTTGGTGTTGAACAGGCCGATGGTCTTGATGTACTGCTTCACACCATCCACTCCGAGGGCCAGAATGGCTTCAGGCGTATTGGCGATGGGATAAAGCTTGCGGGTAGCCTTGTTGACGCTGACATCGGTTGCCTGTGCCGACAGCATGACGGCAATCAGCAGCTCAAAGGCGTTGCTGTATTCGAGTTCGGTTTCAGGGTTGGGGTTTTCGGCCTGCAGGCGGCTGAAAATCTGGTATCGCTTGTCGGCATTCATCGCGGTCTGTCCGGTTACGGGCAAAACTGCGATTATTCCAGATCCTCGGCCAAGGTGGTACGGTTGCGGCCGTTCTCCTTGGAGTAATACAGCGCTGTGTCGGCATCTCGCATCCACTCTTCATGGGATTGATGCTGGTTGCCAAGCTGAGAAATGCCAAGGCTGGCGGTAAACTGTATACGGTTGGGGCCGTGCCTTACTTCCAGCATCTCGATTGCACGGCGAACCCGTTCGGCGAACACCATGGCGTTGGTGGCTGTGGTGTTGACCAGCAGAACGCCGAACTCCTCGCCGCCATAACGGCCCGGCGTATCCGTGGAGCGCGCATGGTGGCGCAGGGTTTCAGACAGGGTACGGATGACCTCGTCACCGGCCTGATGGCCGTAGGTGTCGTTGATCGCCTTGAAGTGGTCCACATCCATCATGACCAGGCTGGAGGGGGTCTGAGTTCGACGGAAGCGCTCATACTCCTGTCGCAGGCACTCTTCCCAATAGCCACGGTTTGCAAGACCACTGAGTCTGTCTGTGCGACTCAGCAGTGCGAGCTCGGCGTTGGCATCACGCAACCCTAACTGGCTCATGGCGGCTGCTGTCATGTCATAGATCATAATGCCGACATGGTCGATCTTCCCACTAGGAGACGAGAGCGGAATCAATGTCACGTTCTGATACATGAACTCAGCCAGTCCAGTAATAGGGTGGTACGGCTTGAAGCGGAACAGGTAAGGGCGCTCTTCCCAGGTGATAAAGGCACGATTGCGAAGCATGAAGACGCTTTCAAGCTTGCGCTGAAACCATTGTCCGGGGAAGTCATCGAACAGGTCTTCCAGTCGTTTGCCGTAAGCAATGGCGTCACGTACACCGGAATGGTTGGTCATGAAGTTGTTCCAGAGGTGAACGCGGTGGTCGGCATCCAGCACAATCAGGCCCACATCCAAGTGTTGCAGGAGTCCCAGTTGCCAATGGAACTCATCCACGCTCAGTATGTGTTCCGGCGGGTTGATCATCACAGATGCCTCACTAATTCATTCATGGCCGGAAGTGAATCTTCGGTAAACAGCAGCAGCAGGTCACAGCTCAAATCGCGTCCCTCGATCCGGTAACCGATGTCGATGCTTAGTGTTCGCGTCCAGCGGCTGTTCTGTTGCAGGTTCGGTATACTGCAGTGCTGGCCCAGAATCAGTGGCGAGCCCTGGCCAAAACTCAGATCCAGCTGTGATCCAAGCCCGTTCAAGAAGGCGCCGATCAATAGGTTTGCGATATCCATCATCAATTCGCGTTCGACCTGGTCGGTGATTGCACCTTCATGGCCGAGCATATAAGCCAGATCCTGACTGCTGGAATTACTGAACATCAGCAGGGCTTCACCGGCGATGCCAGGTGCGATAAAGCCCTGACAGATAGTGGTGATCGGGTTGTCTCCAGTCGCCTGATGCAACGCCATGTCGAATTCACACAGCTCAACCAACTGTACATGGGGGATCGGCAATTCGATAAAGACCTGCAACAGCCGTGCAAGGCGGTCGGCTGCCTGGCCCATGGCGACGTTAGCCAGCTCCTGGTAGCTCTCGGTCAGTTCAAATGCCTGCGATACCGGGTCGAGGCCCAGGTCGCGAGTGCGGTTCAGTGGTTGTGGACGTACACCTTCGAGGTCGGCTTCAACTGCATCATTTACGGTGTCGGCGGGGCGTTCGGCAAGTTCTTCGAGCAGGCCGAATGAGCGCAGAGACTGGGTCAGGAGGTCGGTATCCAGCGGTTTGCGGATGAAATCAAGTGCGCCGAGTTGAATCACACGCTCACGGGCTTCCGGCTGAACATCGCCGGATACAACGATGGTAAGAGTGGGCAGGTCATTGGCACGGATGCGTTCCAGTACCTGGTAGCCATCCAGCAACGGCATGTTAAGGTCGAGAAACAGCAGCTCACCCTTGCCGGCCCTGATCGCCTCAAGTGCCTCCAGGCCATGACTGGCGTGTGTAATGTCCACATTCCATTGTTTCAGCGCTCGCTCCATCTGCTTGCGAGCGAGGCGGGAATCATCACAGATTACGACGGATAGCGGTTTGCCCACCTTGGCTCCTGTTGATCGAAAATGATGCAGGTTTGGCCGAGGTTAATGAAAAAGGGTTTGGGTTTCAATGAGTGAAAAGTGTCATCAACCGGTAACGCGTACCCTTTTGCTACCCGTCAAGGTTTTGGGAGTCTGTTGCTTGCGGCGTTCTTCCAGGCGCGCATCGATTATGTTCTTCAGTGCAATCAGCAGTCCAAGACCAACAAAGGCACCCGGTGGCAGAATGGCAAACAGGAAGCCTGGGTAGTCCTCGAATATCAGCCACTTCCAATTGCGTGCGGCTTCGCCGAACAGCAGGTGCATGTCACTGAACAGCGCGCCGGTACCCAGCAACTCGCGCATACCGCCCAGCAGGACCAATACGGCGGTGAAGCCGACGCCCATCATCAGGCCGTCCAATACTGAGGCGCGCACCGGGTTCTTGCTGGCAAAGGCATCGGCACGGCCCATGATGGCGCAATTGGTCACAATCAATGGAATGAAGATGCCCAAAATCAGGTAAAGCTCATAGGTGAATGCCTGCATCAGCAGTTCGATCGCCGTCACGAAAGAGGCAATGATCATTACGAAGATCGGCAGGCGTACGGTTTCCGGCACCAGTTTGCGGAAAGCGGATACAGTCAGGTTTGAGCTGACCAGTACCAATGTGCTTGCAAGGCCAAGGCCAAGGGCGTTCACTACGGAGGCGGTGACGGCCAGCAGGGGGCAAAGGCCCAGTAGTTGCACCAGTGCCGGATTGTTGGTCCAAAGGCCGTCCAATGTAATCTTGCGGTAGTCGACGCTCATTGTGTGACTCCTGCCGCAGAAGCGGCGTCAGCAGTAACGGGTTGCAGCAACTGTGCGCGGTGAGCCCGGAAAAACTCGATTGTGCGGGCGGTGGCGTTTACGATCGCACGTGGCGTGATAGTAGCACCGGTGAACTGATCAAATCTGCCACCGTCTTTTTTAACCGCCCAGTTCTCGTCACGATTAACCGCCATGTGAGCCCCCTCAAAAGCCAGAATCCAGTCGGATTTGGCCAGCTCGATCTTGTCACCCAGCCCCGGTGTTTCCTTGTGGCTTAGGACGCGTACACCGGCGAGCGAACTGTCGGCATTCACACCGATCAGCAGCTCGATGTTGCCGCTGTAGCCATCCGGTGCAATCACCGGAAGCAGTACAGTTACCACCTCGCCGGAATTGATTGCCTGCCAGCCTGTGCTGCCGGAAGGGTAGCCCAGCTCAGGCGCGGCACTGAGCTGAATCTCATGCGACAGCAGATCGGGATCTATCTCGCGAGGCACGATTTCATACAAGGCACGGGCCTGAAATTCGGCTTTGTTGTGCGCGATTCTCTCGCGTGTACTCAGCTGAGTGAAGGCGATGACAGCCGCTGTTACGATCGCGAAAATGCCGATGGCCAGGGCGTTATTGCGAATGGCCTGAAAGACCTCGTTCATGCCTTGCCTCCCTGTCCCTTTTTGGCCCTGTTATGGCCATAGCTGCGTGGCTGGGTATAGATATCGATAAAGGGCGCCGCAAGATTCATCAGCAAAACCGCGAAGGCCACACCATCGGGGTAGTTGCCCCAGGTACGGATAATGAAAATCAGGATGCCAATACTGGCACCGAACACTATCCGTCCACGGTTACTGGTCGCGCTGGAGACCGGGTCGGTAATGATGAAGAACGCCGCCAGCATGGTGGCACCGGTGCTGAGGTGGAAGAAGGGGTCAGCATAGTTGTCGGGATCAAAACCGAAAAACATGCTTGAACACAGGGCCAGTGCCAGCAGCATGGAGATGGGTGCGTGCCAGGTGATCACCTTGCGGTACAGCAGAAAGATGCCGCCCATCAGCCAGGCGGCACTGACTGCGTGCCAGGCGCCGATGCCTTGTGACAATACGGTGGACTGGCGCCAGGCTTCTTCGGTGGTCAGGCCGCCACGGTGGCGGATTTCATCCAGAGGGGTCGCTCCGGTAAAGCTGTCATACCAGAGGTTGTCGGCGGCGGCGAAGATGGCCTTCAGCGTGTCGAGGAACGGCGCTATCTGCCAGCCGTCGCCATTGAGTACGAAGGGGGCGGTCCAGCGTGTCATTTCCACCGGGAACGAGATCAGCAGGAGGGCATAGGCCACCATGGCGGGATTGAACGGGTTCTGGCCCAAACCGCCGTAAAGGTGCTTGCCCAATACAATGGCAACAAACACGCCGACCAGTGTCATCCACCAGGGCGCGAAGGGAGGAATTGCCACGGCCAGCAGCATGGCGGTGACAATGGCACTGCCATCGCTGAGGTGAAACAGCACCGGGCGCTTGCGCAGCTTGAGTATTACAGCTTCAAATCCCAGTGCCAGCAGGCTGGCCCAGATAATCTGGATTACAGTGCCCCAGCCGAAAAAGACGGTCATGGCCAGAATGCCGGGCAGCATGGCCAGCATCACCAGTCGCATCACATTGGCGGTGCTGTTGGCCTTGTAGACATGAGGTGAACTCAGTCGGATCAGTGACATCGGTGTGCGATCCTGTCTTAAGTATCAGTTGGGTTTAGGCCGGCGAGTGCTCGCTCAGGCTCTGGTTTAGTGCGTCGGATTTCTTGCGGGCTTCCACCAGTTCGGTTTCCATCTCCCGACGTGCCTGTTCGTCTTCCGTCTTGGTCAGTGCGCGTTCCAGTTTGGTCACCGCTGCGCGGGCCATGGCGGCATCAATCTTGAGCTGCTTCAGGTCTACGCCCTTTTCGGCGGCGGCAGCGGCTTCTGCCTGCTCAGCTGCCTTAAAGGCCTGCTCGGCTTCTTCCGACTTCTGTTCCAGATCGGTCAGGGTGGTGCGCAGGGCATCGATGCCATCCAGTCCCTTGTCTTCAGCGTTCTTGAGAGCGTCACGGGCCTTTTTCAGCTTGGTACGGGCAACCGCTGCAGCGGTTTTCAGTTGCTTCAGGTCTGGTGCTGCACTGGCTGCAGGAGCGGTGTTGCCGGGTTCGGCCTGTGCCTTGTCCGCTTCGGTACTCTTGCGAGACTGTTGTGCCCGTGCGGCCTCTTCGGCTCGTGCCTTGCGGCGTGCTTCCTTCTCGGCCTGCTCGCGTTCGAGCCGCGCCTGACGGGCTTCAAAACGCTGACGCGCATGGTCAGCCTTGCGTTGTTCGGCTTCTTCGGTACGAATCTCGGATTTGGCAAAGCGATAGTACTGCACCAGCGGAATGCTGCTGGGGCAGACATAGGCACAGGCGCCGCACTCGATGCAGTCGAACAGGTTGTGATTACGCGCCTTGTCGAACTCACGCCCTTTGGAGAACCAGTACAGCTGCTGCGGCAGCAGCGTAACGGGGCAAACCTGCTCACACATATTGCAACGGATGCAGGGCTGCTCAGGTGGTGCCTGTGGCATTTCCTCATCGCTGGCGGCAATGATGCAGTTGGTGGTCTTGATCACAGGGATCTGATCATGCGCGACCGTGACCCCCATCATCGGCCCGCCCATCACCAGCCTGAACAGACGGCCTTCGTACAGGCTGGCAGCATCCAGCAGGTCGGCGAAGGGGGTACCAATCAGGGCTTCAAAATTCTGCGGCTTGGCCACGGCGTCGCCGGTGACGGTCACAATGCGGGAAATCAGCGGCTCGCCAAAATGTACCGCACGATGGATGGCGGTTGCCGTGCCCACATTCTGGCACACAATGCCGATATCGGCAGGGATGCGACCACTTGGCACTTCCAGTCCGGTGAGCAGCTGAATCAGCTGGCGTTCACCGCCCGAGGGGTACTTGGTGGGCACAACACGGATATCAATATTCAGCTCGCAACCCTTGAGTACCGCTTCCAATGCGTGGATTGCCTGCGGCTTGTTGTCCTCGATGCCGATCATGATATGGCTTGGGCGCAACAGGTGGCTGATGATGCGAATGCCGCTGAGAATGTCGGCGGCACGCTCACGCATCAGCATGTCATCAGCCGTGATATAGGGTTCGCACTCGGCGGCGTTGATGATCAGTGTGTTGACGATATGGTCATCACCCAGATGCAGCTTCACATCGGTAGGGAAGCCAGCACCGCCCATGCCGGCGATGCCGCACTGGCGGATGTACTCGATCAGAACCGAGGGCTCCAGCCGGGTGTAATCCTGCAGGCCCTGGTGTTCAATCCACTCATCCTGACCGTCGGTTTCCAGCGTGATGCAGTCAGACTCAAGGCCTGATGCATGCGGCACCGGGTGTGGCCCGATGGAGCGCACAATGCCTGAGGTAGGCGCGTGCAGCGATGCGCTGATACGGCCCACCGGTTCGGCAATCAGCTGTCCCTTGAGTACACGATCGCCCACATTGACCACCGGGTTGGCGGCAATGCCGATATGCTGCTGCAGTGGGATATAGAGCATCTTCGGCAGCGGTGCATGGGCAATCGGGGTGCGGGTAGACTGCTTCTTGTTTTCCGGCGGGTGCACGCCACCGTGGAACGCAAATACCTTGCCCATCAGTGTGCCTCCTGCTGTTCGGCGCCGCGACCACGGTCGGTCGCGATCAGGCTGGAGGACTCGGTTGGCGAGGGCCATTTCCAGTTGGTAATGGTGGTTTCCACCGGAATCATATCAATACAGTCCACGGGGCAGGGTTCAACACACAGGTCGCAGCCGGTGCACTCGTCGACGATGACGGTGTGCATCTGCTTGGCGGCGCCCAGAATCGCATCCACGGGGCAGGCCTGAATGCATTTGGTGCAGCCGATGCATTCATCTTCGCGGATAAAGGCAACCTTTTTGACCTGTTCTTCGCCGTGTTCGGCATCCAGCGGCACCGCTTCCACATCGAGCAGGTCAGCCAGCGCTTCAATGGTGCTTTGACCACCGGGCGGGCACTTGTTGATCGCCTCACCATTAGCGATCGCTTCCGCGTAGGGGCGACAGCCCGGGTAGCCGCACTGGCCACACTGCGTTTGTGGCAACAGGGAATCGATCTGATCCACGATCGGATTGCCCTCGACACGAAAGCGTACCGAGGCATAACCCAGAATCACGCCGAACACGACGGCGAGGCAAAACAGGATAAGAATAGCGGTAATAACGGTCGTCATCGTCGCCTCCGCCTCAGAACTGCACGAGGCCGGCAAAGCCCATGAAGGCCAGCGACATCAGACCGGCGGTGACCATGCCGATGGCCGCACCGCGAAAGGGAACGGGCACATCCGCGACGGCGATTCGCTCACGAATGGCCGAGAACAGCACCAGCGCCATCGAGAAGCCGACGGCAGCACCAAAACCATAGGCGATCGATTCAAGGAAACCGTTCTGCTTCTTGATGTTGAGCAGGGCAACGCCGAGTACCGCACAGTTGGTGGTGATCAGCGGCAGGAAGATGCCGAGCAGCTTGTACAGAAGAGGACTGGTTTTGTGCACCACCATTTCGGTGAACTGCACCACTACCGCAATCACCAGAATAAAGGCGATGGTTTGCAGGTATTCCAGCTCGAAGGGGACCAGCAGGGTCGAGTACACCAGATAGCTGCACACCGACGACAGCGTCAGCACGAAGGTGGTGGCCAGGGACATGCCCATGGCCGTTTCCAGTTTGTTGGAAACACCCATGAACGGGCACAGCCCGAGGAACTGGACCAGTACGAAGTTATTCACCAGTACGGTGCTGATCAGGATGAGCAGAAATTCAGTCATAGCCCCTGTCAATGCCTCAAGCCCTGCCGGCATGACCGGGCAGGGCGTATTAGATTCCGCTGAATTTTACCGGATTTATAACCTTAGGGTATAGATCCGCAGGCCGAGCGCAAGCGCCCGATCCCCGACTCAGATCAGATCTGCCTGCTGAATTTTCTGCAACAGTGCCTTGACCTGTGCGGTTGGGGGCAGTTCTGCGTCGGCCTCAAGCACCAGATCTGCCTCAAAATCATCACGCTGAGTCAGCAGCAACAAACCGGCAGCCTTGAGTGCGGCAACCTGCTCAGTGTTCTGGAAGGTCAGTGCCAGCGGCAGGCGGCCACGATTGAACAGTTGTTGCTCAAGTGTATACAGCAGCGTTGCACCCTGAGCCGCGTCAGTGGCCTTGATCTGAACCAGTGCCGCTTTCTGACCAAAGCGCTCGGCACGCTGCTGAGTGCTGATGATGGACTCGGCGTGCAGCTCAATCGCACTGTCATCTTCAGCTTCGGCCTGAATCATGCCTGCTGCCACGGTGGCGTTGGTCAACCGATCAACGATAATGAACGAGCCGGTGCCCTTGTGACGACGGTAGTCATCCGCCACTACGGCGCGTTCCAGACTGATCTCGACCTGAGCGATCTCGTTTAGTCCCAGTGTCGCTGCCGGGCTTTGTTCCAGCGTATTCACATCGATGCGGTGACGAATCGCGCTGACACGCCCTGCCGTGCGGGTGCTGGCCAGCTTGATTTCGTAGCTGCGCCCCGGAATCAGCTCCTGTTCCGACATCCATACCAGATGCGCTGCGAAGCGGTTAGTCACTTCCGGTACCTGATCACTGTGTACGATCAGGTCGCCACGGGAGATATCGATTTCGTCTTCCAGTGTCAGCGTCACCGCCATGGGCGCAAACGCCTCGGCCAGCTCGCCATCGAAGGTTACGATCGATTTCACCTTGCTGGATTTGCCGGAGGGCAATACCGTCACCGCATCCCCCGGGCGCACGATACCCGCACTCAGGGTACCGCAGTAGCCGCGGAAGTTCAGGTTCGGACGGTTGACGTACTGTACCGGGAAGCGCAGTTCATCAAAATTGGCGTCTCCGGCGATCTCCACGTTTTCCAGTGTCTGCATCAGCGAATCGCCGCTGTACCAGGGCATGTTCTCTGACGGGTTGACCACGTTGTCGCCCTTCAGGGCGGAAATCGGTGCGAAGTGGATATCCTTCAGTCCCAGTCCCTGAGCAAAGTTCAGGTAGTCCTGCTTGATCTGCTCAAAGCGTTCTTCGCTGAAGTCCACCAGGTCCATCTTGTTGATCGCCACCACGGTGTGCTTGATGCCCAGCAGGGACACGATGAAGCTGTGACGGCGGGTCTGCACCTGAACCCCGTGACGGGCGTCGATCAGGATGATCGCCAGATCACAGGTGGACGCACCGGTGGCCATGTTGCGGGTGTACTGCTCGTGCCCCGGGGTATCGGCAATGATGAACTTGCGCTTGGCGGTGGAGAAGTAGCGGTAGGCCACGTCGATGGTGATGCCCTGTTCGCGCTCGGCCTGCAGGCCATCGACCAGCAGCGCCAGGTCGATCTCGTCGCCGGTGGTGCCGACTTTCTTGCTGTCGTTCTGAATCGCGGCCAGCTGATCTTCATAGATCATCTTGGAGTCGTGCAGCAGACGGCCGATCAGGGTGGATTTGCCGTCGTCTACGCTGCCGCAGGTGAGAAAGCGCAGCAGCTCCTTGTTCTCGTGCTGGTCCAGATAGGCGTCGATGTCGGTGGCGATCAGATCAGATTGATGACTCATAATGCTGTACTCAAATATCCGTTAACGAGATGGCGG
This sequence comes from Marinobacterium sp. MBR-111, assembly GCF_040547585.1. Taxonomy (NCBI): domain Bacteria; kingdom Pseudomonadati; phylum Pseudomonadota; class Gammaproteobacteria; order Oceanospirillales; family Oceanospirillaceae; genus Marinobacterium; species Marinobacterium sp. MBR-111. The sequence continues at coordinate 5,340 of NZ_JBEPQA010000036.1, read as the reverse complement.
TGGCGGCTCAGAAATACCCTTCGATCTTCTTCTGCTCCATGGAACCGGCGCTGTCGTGATCGATGGCGCGGCCCTGGCGCTCTGACGTAGTGGTCAGCAGCATCTCCTGAATGATCTCGGGCAGGGTGTCGGCATCGGATTCCACGGCGCCGGTCAGCGGGTAGCAGCCCAGCGTACGGAAACGGATATTCTTCATCATTGGCACTTCGCCATCCGCCAGCGGCAGGCGCTCGTCGTCGACCATGATCAGCATGCCATCGCGCTCGACCACCGGGCGCACCGCCGAGAAATACAGCGGAACGATGGGGATCTGCTCCAGATGGATATACTGCCAGATGTCCAGCTCGGTCCAGTTCGACAGCGGGAATACGCGGATGCTTTCGCCCTTGTCGACGCGGGTGTTAAAGGTGTTCCACAGCTCCGGGCGCTGGTTCTTCGGGTCCCAGCGGTGGTGCTTGTCACGGAAGGAGAACACGCGCTCCTTGGCGCGGGATTTCTCTTCATCACGGCGGGCACCGCCAAAGGCGGCGTCGAACTTGTACTGGTTCAGCGCCTGCTTCAGACCCTGGGTCTTCATGATGTCGGTGTGCTTGGACGAGCCATGGGTGAAAGGGCTGATACCCATCTCAACGCCTTCGGGGTTGATGTGGACGATCAGGTCCATACCGGCTTCCTGCGCCATATGGTCACGGAACTGGATCATCTCCTTGAACTTCCAGGTGGTGTCCACGTGCAGCAAAGGGAAGGGCGGTTTGCCCGGATAGAACGCCTTGCGTGCCAGATGCAGCATCACGGAAGAGTCCTTGCCGACAGAATAGAGCATGACCGGATTGTCGAACTCGGCAGCCACTTCACGGATGATGTGGATGCTCTCGGCTTCGAGCTGCTTGAGATGGGTCAGGCGGTGTTCCGGCAACAGATTCATCATTCGACTCTTTCACTTGGTTGCGACACGAAAGCCCCGGAGGGCTAATAACTGGATGGCATTATGTCGAACCGCCAATAAAATAAAAAAGAATATATAAGCATTTTTATATTCCGTATGGTGATATGGGCGGTATCGACTAATGGTTATAACAAAATTATCAATTAGTATTTTACGTTATAAAGACGACTGGGTAACATGGCGATCTGTTTCAATGACGCTCAGTAGAAAGGTTGAACTGACATGTACCAGTACACCGAAGTGGATCAGAAGCTGGTAGACGAACGGGTGGCGCAGTACCGCGACCAGACCCGGCGCTACCTTGCAGGCGAGCTGCCGGACGAAGAGTTCCGTGCATTGCGCCTGATGAACGGCCTTTATATACAGCGTCAGGCACCGATGCTGCGCGTGGCGGTTCCCTATGGTCTGATGTCTTCGACCCAGATGCGCAAGCTGGCGCACATCGCCCGCACCTATGACAAGGGCTACGGTCACTTCACCACCCGTACCAATATTCAGTACAACTGGCCCACACTGGAGTCGGTACCGGATATTCTGGCCGAGCTGGCCGAAGTGCAGATGCACGCCATCCAGACTTCGGGCAACTGTATTCGCAACACCACCACTGACCCCTACGCCGGCGTCATCGCCAGTGAGCTGGAAGATCCGCGTCCCTGGTGCGAGATCATCCGTCAGTGGTCTACGCTGCACCCGGAATTCGCCTACCTGCCGCGCAAGTTCAAGATCGCCGTCACCGGTGGTCCCGAAGACCGTGCCGCTTCGCAGGTTCACGACATCGGCCTGCATCTGGTCAAGAACTCGCAGGGCGAGATCGGCTTTGAAGTGCTGGTCGGCGGCGGCCTGGGCCGTACCCCGGTGATCGGCAAGCAGATCCGTCCCTTCCTTGAGGGGTGTGACCTGCTCTCCTATCTGGAAGCGATCATCCGCGTGTACAACCTGAACGGTCGTCGTGACAACAAGTACAAGGCGCGCATCAAGATCCTGGTGAACGCCATGGGCATTGATGCCTTCCGCGAGCAGGTCGAGACCGAGTGGGCCGAGATCCGCGAATCCGACCTGCGCCTGTCGCAGGACGAGATCGACAAGGTTAAGGCCCAGTTTGCACCGCCGGCCTACGCGGCGGATGCGGTCAACAATGACCTGAACGCCCAGCTGGCCGAGAACGATGACTTCCGCGTCTGGTACGAGCGCAACACCGTTGAGCACAAGGTGCCGGGCTACCGCATCGTTGTGGTATCGCTCAAGCCCTACCTGAAGGCGCCGGGCGATATCACCGACGTGCAGATGGATACCGTGGCCGATCTGGCGGACAGCTTCTCGTTTGGCGAGATTCGCGCCACCCATCACCAGAACCTGGTGCTGGCCGACGTGAAGCAGGGTGATCTGCTGCAGGTATGGAAGATCCTTAACGCCAACAACCTGGCGCGGCCCAATATCGGCACCCTGACCGACATGATCGTCTGCCCCGGTTTTGATTTCTGCGGTCTGGCCAACGCCCATACCCTGAACATCGCCGAGCAGATCAACGAGAAGTTCGAACAGGTGGACTACCTGCATGACGTGGGCAACGTCCGCCTGAACATGTCCGGCTGCATCAACGCCTGTGCGCACCACCATGTGGGCCACATCGGTATCCTCGGCGTCGACAAGAAGGGCGAGGACTGGTACCAGTTCACACTGGGCGGTTCGTCCGAGGCCGATGCGGCGCTGGGCAAGGCACTGGGCAAGGCGATTGCCGCCGACGAGGTGGCCAACACCATCGAAAAGATTTTGCTGACCTACATTGAACAGCGTGAATCCGAAGAGGAAAGCTTCCTCGATCTGGTACGCCGTGTGGGTGTGGACCCCTTCAAGGAGGCTGTATATGGCGCTGATCATTGATCGCAAACCGGTAACCGAAGATCGCTGGCAGTGGCTGGCGGATGATCAGGCGCTGCCCGCCGAAGGCCCGGTCGTATTGCCGCTGGCACGCTGGCTGGACGAGGCCGATGCTCTGGCAGGCCGTGAAACCGGTGTGCAAGTGAACGGTGACGACGACCTGCAGCAGGTACTGGCACTGCAGGACCGTGTCAGCCTGTTTGCAGTGGAATTCCCGGCCTTTACCGATGGCCGCGGCTTCAGCATCGCACGCCTGCTGCGCCGCGGCGGCTTCAAGGGTGAAATCCGCGCCATTGGCGACGTGACCCGTGACCGTCTGGCGCATCTGGAGCGCTGCGGCTTCAACGCCCTGCAGGTACCGGACGAGCGTTACAGCCCGGACGTATTGCAGGCGTTTGACGAAATCGGCGTACAGTATCAGGGCGGTGCGGCACTGACACGCCCGGCGTACCCCGTGCGCTGAAACGGAATCAGGAGAGAACACAGATGAGCATCGATCTGACTGCCGCCAATGCAGAATTGGCAGGCAAAACACCACACGAGATCATCGCCTGGGCCATCGCCCACAGCGACAAGCCGCTGGTGACCACCAACTTTCGCCCGTATGAATCCGTGATTCTGCATATGGCGGTTCAGGTGAAGCCCGATATTCAGGTACTCTGGGTCGACTCAGGCTACAACACCTCGGCCACCTACCGCTTCGCGGAAAAGCTGATCAAGGATCTGAACCTGAACATCCACACCTTCATCCCGCAGATGAGCGCAGCCCGTCGCAACGTGCTGATGGGCGGCATCCCGGATGTGGACGATCCGCAGCATGACGAGTTCACCCGCCAGGTGAAACTGGAACCCTTCCAGCGCGCACTGGCCGAACTCAAGCCCGACCTGTGGCTCAACGCCATTCGCAAGGATCAGACCGAGTTTCGTCAGTCACTCGACATCGTATCCGCAAGCAAGGATGGCATCATCAAGGTTGCACCGCTGTTCAACTGGACAGAAGCCGACATGGATGCCTACCTGGCCGAGCACAACCTGCCCAACGAACACGACTACTTCGACCCAACCAAGGCGCTCGAAACCCGTGAGTGCGGCCTGCATACGCAGCTGTAAGATCGCCCCGCAGGTCTCGCTGCCTTGTGAGACCTTTACAGGGTGCTCAACGGGCTTCTAACGCCCTGGGCGCCCTGTTTCAATACATGCGTATAGATCTCGGTTGTCTTCACGTCGGCATGACCAAGCTGCTGCTGTACCGTGCGTATATCAACGCCTGATTGCAGCAAATGCGTTGCAAATGAGTGCCGGAGGGTATGACAGGATACCAGCTTGCGAATACCGGCATCCCGAGCGGCTTTTCTTATCAGTTTGTTCAGGTTACTCTCATCGTAATGGTGTCGGCGCAGGAGTTTGTCGGCAGGGTCAATACTCAGGCGAGAAGCAGGGAAGAGATAATGCCAGCAAGATTCAAACGGCGCATTGGGATACTTTCGAGCAAGGGCATCAGGCAGCCAAACGCCCGCGTAACCTTCGCACATCAAATCCTGCTTGAGGTAATTGTCAACCCGCTCAACCTGCTGACTCAGCAGGGGCAGAAGCTCTTCCGCCAGTGTCGCCAGACGATGCTTGCCACCCTTGCCGTTGATCACCCGAATTTGCCTGTAGTCGAAATCGACATCTTTGACTCTCAGGCGAACCAACTCGATACGCCGCAATCCCGAGCCATACAACATGGCGGCCATCAGATAGTGGACCCCGGTCAGTTGGCTGAGCAGAGCGGTCACTTCCTTAGTCGTCAGCACAACAGGCAGTTTGCGAGGCTTTCTAGCAGGGCTGAAGCCCGACAGGTCGCCCACTGTTTGACCCAGGAACTTGGTTTTAAGAAAAACAATTGCGTTGAGGGCAAGCGTCTGAGTCCCGGCAGAAACATTACGCTCAACGGCCAAAAAGGTCAGAAAACGAATGATATCTTCATCATGCAGCTGGCTAGGATGGCGCTTACCGCTGTACAGAATGAAGTACTTGATCCAGTAAAGATATGTGCTGATCGTCCGGCGACTGTAGCGCTGGACCAACATGAAGTCCTCAACGGACTTGAGAAAAGGAGATTTCGACATGTACCACACCTCATCCATGAAATGTATGCAGACCGTTATACCCGCTGGGTGACGTGATGTCGAGAAAAGTACCTTTTTGACAGTTCGACTTAGTGTCAACTCATTGTATATCAATGGGTTATGAATCTGCGACCAGAATTATAAGGTATACCCGATAATAATTATTATGAGGTCGAAGGCCTCATAAATGGGCTGTTGAACATAACCGCTTCGCGGTGGAGTGCGAGATTTTAAAGAGGCATAGGGACATGCCGAACAGAGCGATACAACGGCTATTTCAGTCGTATAAAGCGGCGCTGGATGAGTCGCGTCAGCCACGGAAAAACCGGCGGGCGATTACATCTATTACGTATTGTAGAACGCGGGATATGGGGGTGAGTTATTACGCCTGCCCGGACTGTCAGG